>NZ_JBJGYI010000002.1:0-316558 GCF_054049915.1 Geodermatophilus sp. SYSU D00766 | reverse complement strand
CGGCAGTCTGTCGTTGTCGTAGTCCGCGCCGGGCCCGCCCCCCCCGCCGTCCCGCACCCCCGGGCCCCGCCCCCCCCCGCCCCCCGCCCCCGCCCCCCCCCCCCCCCCCCCCCCCCCCGGGGTGGGCGCGGCGGTGGGGGCGGGGGCCGGGGGCGGGGCGACAGCGTGGGTCAGCGTCACCGACTGCCCGGGCAGCAGTTCCCCGGCGGGGTCGACGGCGATGACCAGCCCGTCGGCGACGTCGGAGGTGGTGAGCGGACGCCGCTGCACCTGCAGGCCCAGGGCGGCGAGCTCGGCCTCCACGTCGGTCACCGGCCGGCCGACCAGCGCGGCGGGGTCGAGCCGGACCGTGCTCGGCGGAGCGGGGGCGCTGCTGGTCGTGGTCGCCGCCGTGGCGTCGGCCGGCGGGGAGGACGCGTCCTCGCCCGCGCTCCCGAGCAGGCCGGAGACACCGAGCGCGACCAGGGCCGCCGCGACGGCGGCGCCGGCGACGGCCGGCCACACCCGGCGGCGGCGCGGCGGGTCCTCCGGCGCGGTGCCCTCGTGCACCGCGGTGTCGCCGGCGGAGGGGCCGGGGGGCGCAGCGGTGGCGGGTCCGGTCGCCGCGAGCGGGAACGGCAGCACCGCCGTGGCGTGCCGGTCCCCCTCGACCTCCGGCGGGGTCGCCGCGACCGGTGTCAGCGCGTCGACGGCGTCACGCAGGGCCGCCCCGTCGGGGAACCGGGCGGCGGGGTCCCGGGCCATGGCCCGCGCGACGAGGTCGCGCACGTCCCCGGGCACGTCCGGTGGCAGGGGCGGGGCCGGCTGCCGGATCTTCGCCAGCGCGATCTGCACCGGCCCCTCGCCGTCGAACGGCACGCGGCCGGCCAGGCACTGGTAGGCCACCACGCCCAGCGCGTAGACGTCGCTGGCCGGGCTGGCGGGGACGCCGTCGGCCTGCTCCGGGGAGAGGTAGTGCGCCGTGCCGAGGACCTGCCCGGTCCGGGTGAGGTGCAGGCTCGACGCCGACCAGGCGATCCCGAAGTCGGTGATCTTCACGTCGCCGTCGGCGGTGACCAGCACGTTGGCCGGCTTGACGTCGCGGTGCACGACGCCGGCCGCGTGCGCGGCCGCCAGCGCCGCCGCCGTCTGGCGCACGATCCGCAGCGTGAGCGCGACGTCGAGCCGCCCCCGCTGCACGAGCAGGTCCGACAGCGGGGTGCCGTGGACGAGCTCCATGACGAGGTAGGGGAGGGTCCCGGTGGGCCCCTCGGCCTCCCCGTAGTCGTGCACCGCGGCGATGTGCGGGTCGTTGAGCAGGGCGGCGTGCCGGGCCTCGGCGCGGAACCGCTGGAGGAAGGCCGGGTCGCCGGTGAACTCCCGGCGCAGCAGCTTCACCGCGACGGTGCGCTCCAGGAGCGTGTCCTGCGCGCGCCACACCTCGCCCATGCCGCCGCCGGCGATCATGGTGCCGAGCCGGTACCGGTGGCCCAGCAGGTCCCCGGTCGCTGTCATGGCCAGCCGCTCCGCTCTCGGTCGATCGCCGTCGGACGTCGCGCCGGCCGGCGGGCGGCCTCCCTCGGCACGGGTCAGCGGGCTGCGCCGGGGTGCGCCCCGCGGCGCGGCACGGTGCGGCCCGTCCGCGCGGGAGGGGGACGGGCCGGCGCCCGGGAATCTACCCGCCGGGCCGCCGCGGGACGGGCACCGCCGGGCGCGTCGGCCCGTCAGCCGTGCCGCCAGACCTTCACGGCCGAGAGGAGCAACAGCGCGACCACCACCGGCACCAGGACCACCGCCGGCACGGCGCCGAGCAGCAGGCCGCCGGCCACCGAACCGGCCACGGACCCGGCGGCCATCGCCAGGACGAAGCGGCCGTCGGCCCGCAGCACGCCGAACGCCTGGTCGCGGCTGTAGCGGGAGAACGCGACGAGCATCGTCGGGAGGCTGACCAGCAGCGACAGGCTGCCCGCCAGCTTCACGTCGACGGCGGACAGCACCGTGATCGTCGGGATGAGCAGTTCGCCGCCGGCGACGCCCATGACGGCGGCCACCACCCCGATGCCGAACCCGGCGACCACGCCCGCGACGGCCTGCACGGCGGTGGGCAGCTCCGGGTGGGGGACGACGTCGAGGTGGTGGGCGGCGAACACCGCCGCAATGCCGAGCAGCAGGGCCCCGAGGACCCGGTGGAGGGTCGCGGCGCGCACCCGGGTGGCCCAGGACGCGCCGACCCAGGCGCCGGGCAGGCTGCCGGCCAGCAGGCTGACGGCGACCGGCCAGTGCGCGGCGACGGCGTCGAGCGGGACCGCGGAGAGCCGCGACGGGACGGCGACCAGGACGACGACCAGGCTCATCGCCTTGTTGACGACGACCGCCTGCAGGGCGAGGAACCCGAACAGGCCGATCAGCAGCGGCAGCCGGAACTCCGCACCGCCCAGACCGACGAGTCCGCCGAGGAGGCCGACCGCGGCCCCGGCGGCGAACGCCGGGACCGGCCGACGGCGGGGAGGACGGCTGTCGGTGAGCGGAGCGCCGGCCGGCGTCTCGTCCCCGGCCGCCGCCACGGGCGCACGGTATCCGGGCGGCGTCCCCACCGGACAGCGTGCGAGGCTCCCCGGTCCTACGCGACCGGCGGCACCAGCTCGGCGAGCAGGGCGCGGACCCGGGTGTCGAGGTCGTCGACGATGCGCCGCACGGTGTCGAGGTCCTGGCCCTTCGGGTCGTCGACCGGCCAGTCCTCGTACCGCTTGCCGGGCACGTAGGGGCAGGTCTCCCCGCACGACATGGTGACGACGACGTCGGCGGCCTCGACCAGGTCGTACCGCAGCCTGGTCGGCGTGTGGTCGGTCACCGGCAGGCCGCGCTCGGCGAGCACCCGGGCGACGACCGGGTTCACCTCGGTGCCCGGCTGCGAGCCCGCGCTGCGGACCTCGACGCGGTCGCCGCCGTGGTGGCGCAGCAGGGCGGCCGCGGCGACCGACCGGCCGGCGTTGTGCACGCAGCTGAACAGGACGGAGGGCCTGGAGGTCATGGAGTGCCTTCCGAGGAGGAGTGTCGGCGGTCGCCGCGGCCGGTGTCGGCGAGCTCCCCGGCGACCGCGGCGGCGTCCGGGTAGAGCAGGCGGACGGCGCCGACCGCGAGGGCGGCGCCGGCGAGCTGGGCGAGCACGAAGCCGGGCACCGACGACGGCGCGATGCCCGCGAACGTGTCCGACAGGGTGCGCGCGGCGGTGACCGCGGGGTTGGCGAAGGACGTGCTGCTCGTGGCCCAGTACATGGCGGTGATGACCCCCGCGACGGCGTAGGCGACGTGCGACGCCCGGCCGGAACGGGCCACGCCGAAGACGACCAGCAGCAGGGCGAACGTCGCGACCGCCTCGCCGAGCCACAGCCCGCCGCCGGACCGGTCGCGGGTGCTGAGCTCGATCGCAGGGAGGCCGAACATCAGGTCGGCCAGCACCGCGCCGGCCGCACCGCCGACGAACTGCGCGCCGATGAACACCACGGCCTCACGGCCGGTGATGGCTCCGAAGGCCCGCTCGGCGAGGGTGACCAGCGGGTTGAAGGCCGCCGACACCGGCCCGAGCGCCAGGATCAGCGCGACCAGCACCGCGCCGGTGACCAGCGAGTTCTCCAGCAGCTGCAGGCCGACGTCGTCCGGGGACAGCCGCTGGGCGGCGATGCCGGAGCCGACCACGGTGGTGACCAGCAGCAGCGTGCCGAGCCCCTCGGCGAGGGCCTTGCGCGCCAGCGCCGAGCCCACCCCGGTCAGCGGGTCGCCAGGGCCGCGCGCAGCGCCTCGAGCGCGGCCGGGACGACGGCGTACCAGACGTTGCGGCCGCGCTTCTCGCTGGTCGCCAGCCCGCTCTCCACCAGGATCCGCAGGTGGTGGCTCACCGTGCCCTGGCTGCGGCCGACCGGCTCGGTCAGGTCGCACACGCAGACCGCGCCGCCCTCGGCGGTGGCCAGCAGCGACACCAGCCGCAGCCGGACCGGGTCGGCCAGGGCGGCGAACTGCCGGGCGAGGGTCTCCGCGCCGGGCTCGGAGAGCACCTCGACCGACAGCGGCGCGCAGCAGGCCACGTCCGGTGGGTCGAGCACGGGCAGCTCGCGGGCGGTCATCGGGTCGGTCCCCTCCGTCCTCGCGGCCCGCTCCCGCGGACCCATTGACAGTCGTCGATACTAGCGGCACAGTCAGCCATCGACAACCGTCAATGCCTCGGCGTCCGCGCCGGCACCCCAGGAGGTCAACCGTGTCCCGTCTGCAGCTCGCCCTGAACGTCGACGACGTCGAGGCCGCGACCGCCTTCTACGCCGAGCTGTTCGGCGTCGCGCCGGCCAAGACCCGGCCGGGGTACGCCAACTTCGCCATCGCCGACCCGCCGCTGAAGCTGGTGCTGCTGGAGAACCCGGGGTCGGGCGGGACGCTGAACCACCTCGGCGTCGAGGTGGCCTCCGTCGAGGAGGTCGACGCCGAGCGGAACCGTCTCGCCGCGGTCGGCCTGGCGACCACCGAGGAGCGCGACTCGACCTGCTGCTACGCCACGCAGACCAAGTTCTGGGTGGAGAACACGCCGAGCGGCGAGCGGTGGGAGGTCTACACCGTGCTCGCCGACAGCCCCACCTTCTCCGGCGGCACCGCTGCCGCGGCCGCCGGTACCGACGGCGGGGCCTGCTGCACGTCCACCGACCCCGGCGGCTCGGCCTCTCCCGCTGCCCCGGTCGCCGCGGCCGCATGCTGCTGACCCTCGGCGGGGTGACCGCCGCCGTCCTGCGGTCCCACGGTCGCCCGCCGGTGCGCACGCCGGCCGGGTCCGGGGGCAGGTAGCGTCAGCATCCCCAGCTCCCGCCCTGCGGTGACCGCCGCAGGGCGGGGCTCGGAGGAGGGCTCGCCTAGCGGCCGATGGCGGCGGTCTTGAAAACCGCTATGGGGTCACACCCATCGTGGGTTCGAATCCCACGCCCTCCGCACCGACGCCGGCACCTGTGCCGGGGCCGCCCGGCACGCCGTCCGCGCCGACACCTGCCCCCTTCGGGTGGGTCGGCTCAGGGCAACGGCCCGTTGCGGCCGAAGGATCAGGTGTGGCCGCTCCCCGGGGACTGAGAGCGCGGCAGCCGAGGGCCGCCGCACGGTCCCTCGTGCTCATGCTGGGGGTCTCCGCCCTCGTCCTCGCCGTCGTCAGCACGTTCGGCACCAACGCGGCGAGCTGGCTGAGCACCGGGGCCTCCTGGGCCGGGGTCGTCCTCCTCGTGGCCCTCGCCGTCGCCGTCCGGTCGGCCGACCCCGAGCGCCTCGACCGCGCCGGCCTGTTCACGGCGGCCGGTGCGGCGGGCGCGCTGCTCGTCTGCGGGCTCAACCTGCTCACGCAGGACTCCTCGGCCGGCGCCCAGGCCTTCCTCGCCTTCCCCGTGCTCTGGGCGGCGTCGCACCTGCGCCGGGCCGCGGTCACCGGGGTGACGGCGACCGCGGTGCTGGCCAACGCCGTCGTCGTGCCGCTGCTGGTCCCCCTCGACGTCGGGATCAGCGACGTCCTCATCACCGGGGTCGTGCTCGCCGTGGTCGCGTCCATGCTCGAGCGCTCCTGCGCGGTGCAGGAGCGGCTGGTCGAGGCCCTCGAGCAGCAGGCCACCGTGGACACCCTCACCGGCCTGGTCAACCGCCGCGTCCTCGACGACGCCCTGACCGTCGCGCTGACCGGCTCCGGGGACGACGGCACGGCCCTGCTGCTGCTCGACGTCGACTCCTTCAAGCAGATCAACGACGAGCACGGCCACCCCGTCGGCGACGACGCGCTGGTGCACCTGGCCGGGATCGTCCGCGGGCAGATCCGCGCCGGCGACGCCGTCCTGTCCCGGCTGGGCGGCGACGAGCTGGCCGTGCTGCTGCCCGGCTGCAGCTCCGAGGTGGCCGTCGCCCGCGCCGAGTCGGTGCTGGAGACCGTGCTGTCCACCCCGCTCACGCTGCCCGACGGCAGCCTGCTGGCCATGTCGGTGAGCGTGGGGGTGGCGCACTGCCGCGCCGGCGTGCTGGGCCGCCGCGAGTTCTACGCCGCCGCGGACCGGGCCCTCTACCGCGCCAAGCGGGGCGGGCGCGGCCGCGTCGAGGTCGCCCCCGCCTAGCGCTCCTCAGCGGAGCTGGCGCACGGCGGCGGTGAGGGCGCGGGCGGTCAGCCGGCCGTCGGCGAGCCCGAGCGCCACCACGTCGTCGAACACCCGCTGGTCGGCCGCCGCCGCGCGGAACGCCGCGTCCATGACCACCGGCCACCGGCTGATCCACGACGCCGCCGACGCCGACCGGTGGTGCGCCCCCAGCCGGCGGCGCAGCGCCCGCCGGTGCACCGCGCCCGCGCCGGCCCCCGACGACGCCGCGGCGCCCGCCAGCGCCCCCGACAGGACGGCGTAGAAGATCCCCTCACCGGTCATCGGGTTGACCAGCGACGCCGCGTCGCCGGCCAGCAGCACCCGTCCGTCGGGCTGGCGCGGCCGGCCGGTCGACAGCGGCAGCCGGTGCGCCCGCAGGCCCTCCGGCTCGACGCCGGGCAGCAGCCGGTGCAGACCCTCGACCAGCGCCGCCCGGTTCGCCCCGCCGGAGACCAGCTCGCCGTACCCGACGTTGACCCGTCCGTCGCCCAGCGGGAACGACCACGCGTACGCCGGCCAGCGCTGCTCTGTGGTCACCAGCACCTGCGTGCCGGCCTGCCCGGGCGGCTCCGGCGCGTAGCCGCGCAGCGCCACGGCCAGCCGGTCGTCGCGGTTGCGCCGCAGCCCCAGCGCCCGCCGGACCACCGACTCCGCCCCGTCGGCGCCGACCAGCACCCCGGCGGCGAGCACACCGTCGACGACGACACCGTCGGGTCCCGGCGCGACCGCGCGGACGGTGTGCCGGCGCAGCACCGCGCCCCGGTCGAGGGCGGCGGCCAGCAGGCGGGCGTCGAACACCTCCCGCGGCACCACCGACGACGGCCGGTGCGTGGTCCGCTCGACGGCGGCGCCGCCCGGGGAGCGCAGCGAGAGCCGCGGCGCCGGCGCGTACCCGGCGGTGAGCGCGGCGACGTCGACCCCCAGCCCGGCCAGCACGTCGAGCGCCTCCGGGGCGATGCCGTCGCCGCAGACCTTGTCGCGCGGGAAGTCCGCCCGGTCGAGCACCAGCACCGACGCGCCCGTGCGCAGGGCGGACAGCGCGGCGGCCGCGCCCGCCGGGCCACCCCCGACCACGACGACGTCCCAGCGCTCCACGACGGCGACGCTAGGCAGCGCGGCGGCCGGGGGCCACCGGGGCGGCGCGGTTGCGGCCCTGGTCCGTCCCGCTCGTGCGGCGCAGGATGGCGGCACCGGCGTCCGCGAGGAGGAACCGTGCCCGCACCCGACGAGCGCGACCTGCTGCTGGGCCTGCTGGCCGGCCAGCGCAGCGCCCTCCGCAACGCCCTCCACGGCCTGACCGAGGAGCAGGCCCGGGCCACGCCCAGCGCGAGCGCGCTGTCGCTGTCGGCGCTGGTCAAGCACGTCGCGCAGGGGGAGCGGGCGCACGTCGCCGGGCTGGTCGGGCGCCGTCCGCACGCGCTGGAGGCCGACCCGCAGTCCGGCTGGATGGCCGGCTTCACCCTGACCCCGGAGGAGACCGTCCCGGTGCTGCTCGGCCGCTATGGGGAGGTGGCGCGCGAGACCGAGGAGGTGGTGCGCGCCGAGCGCGACCTCGACCGGGTGGTCGACGTCCCCGACGGCGTCGCGCGGTGGCTGCCGTGGGGCACGGTGACCACGGTCCGCCTCCTGCTGCTGCACCAGGTCGAGGAGCAGGCCCGCCACGCCGGGCACGCCGACGTCATCCGCGAGTCGATCGACGGCAAGGGCGCCTGGCAGCTGGAGGCCGAGGCGCAGGGCATCGCCGCTCCCAGCTGGGACTGACCCGGGGCGGAGGCGCTGCCGGTGCGGTGGAATGGGGACGTGGCGACCAGCGGGCTGACCCCCACCGACGGCTGGACCACCTGCTCGCTCGGCCACCGCCACTGGGGCCGCGCCGGCGCCGCCGGGTTGCTGGTGCACCGCGACGGCGCCGCCGGCCCGGAGCTGCTGCTGCAGCACCGCGCCCTGTGGTCGCACCACGGCGGCACCTGGGGGACGCCGGGCGGCGCGCTGCACCTGGGCGAGACGGCCGAGCAGGGGGCGCTGCGGGAGGTCGAGGAGGAGCTCGGCCTGGCCGCGCGCGAGCTGGTGCTCGGCGCCCGGTCGGTCGACGACCACGGCGGCTGGGCCTACACGACCGTGCTCGCCCGTCCGGTCGGCGACCTGGACCCCTCGCGGCTGCGGCTCGACGGCGAGAGCACCGGCGTGGCCTGGGTGGCGCTCGCGTCGCTGCACCAGGTGACGCTGCACCCCGGCCTGGCCGCGTCGATGGACCGGCTGCGGCCGCTGCTCTCCGACGGGACGGCGGCCTAGACCCTCTCGACGGTCACCGTCAGCGCCCGGTGGTCGCCCACCGGCAGCGCCCGGACGGCGGGGTCGCGGCCGGTCGCCGCCCGGCCGAGGGCCAGCACGTGGTCCAGCTGCAGTCGCGGCGCGTGCGCGGGGAAGCTCGCCTCCTGCACCAGCCGCGCCGCGCCGGTCAGCCGGGCGGGCACGCCGCCGGGCAGGTTGAGGTCACCGGCCAGCACCACCGGGCCGGGCAGCGTCGCCGCCCACCGGCGCACCCGGCGCAGCTGGCGGACCGCCGTCGGCGGCGAGAACGACAGGTGGGTGGCCACCACGGTCAGCCCGTCGAGGCACGCGGCGACGGCGACGCGCGGCTCGTCGGGCACCCACCACGTCCGCAGCCGGCCGGTGCCGGGGTCGGGGGCCCGCAGCGGCAGCCGCGCCCGCCCGGTGCCCAGCCCCAGCACCGCCCAGCGGCGCACCGGGCGGCGGGACACCAGCGCGACGCCGTACGCCGGCTCGGACACCGGGTCCCCGGGACCGCGCAGCCCCGCCGGGTCGGCCGCGGTCCAGGTGCCGCGGAACGGGCTCGGCGTCCCGTCGAGCGTGGCGGCCATCCGCCAGTCGGCCGCGGCCAGCGCCCCGGCGACGACGGCGGCCTGGTCGGCGCCGCCGGAGCGGGGCTGGCAGGCGTCGACCTCCTGCACGGCCAGGACGTCGGCGTCGAGCCCGGCGACGGCGGCGGCCAGCCGCGGCGCCGTCAGCACGCGACCGTCGGGACCGCGCCCGGAGGCCAGGTTGAGGGTGCCCACGCGCAGGGCTCCGCCGTCGGGCACGCCCGCGACGCTAGCCGCGCGACGGCCACCGCGCCCGGTCGGGCGGGACTCGCTACGTTCTCCGGGTGAGCGCCCGCGACGACGTCTCGGAGATCTTCGACGCCGCGGCGTGGCGGCCGGTCGAGGGGTTCGACCTCACCGACCTCACCTACCACCGCGCCGTCGACGCCGGCGTCGTCCGGATCGCGTTCGACCGGCCCGAGGTGCGCAACGCCTTCCGGCCGCAGACGGTCGACGAGCTGATCGCCGTGCTCGAGCACGCCCGGCTGTCCACCGACGTCGGCTGCGTGCTGCTCACCGGCAACGGGCCGAGCCCGAGGGACGGCGGCTGGGCGTTCTGCTCCGGCGGGGACCAGCGGGTGCGCGGGCGGCACGGCTACGAGCACCAGGTCGGACGCAGCAGCGGCCGGCTGCACGTCCTCGAGGCGCAGCGGCTGATCCGGTTCATGCCGAAGGTCGTCGTCTGCGTCGTCCCCGGCTGGGCCGCCGGCGGCGGGCACAGCCTGCACGTCGTGTCCGACCTGACCCTGGCCAGCGCCGAGCACGGCCGGTTCAAGCAGACCGACGCCGACGTCGGCAGCTTCGACGGCGGCTTCGGCTCGGCCTACCTCGCCCGCCAGGTCGGGCAGAAGTTCGCCCGCGAGGTCTTCTTCCTCGGCGAGGAGTACTCCGCCGAGGAGGCGCACCGGATGGGGATGGTCAACCGGGTCGTCCCGCACGCCGAGCTGGAGGCGACCGCGCTGGACTGGGGCCGGCGGATCGTCGCCAAGAGCCCGACCGCCCAGCGGATGCTGAAGTACTCGTTCAACCTGGTCGACGACGGGCTGGTCGGCCAGCAGCTGTTCGCCGGGGAGACCACCCGGCTGGCCTACGCGGCGGAGGAGGCGGTGGAGGGGCGCGACGCCTTCCTGGAGAAGCGCGACCCCGACTTCTCCCGCTTCCCGTGGCACGTGTGAAGGACCCCGTCCTCCCCACCCCTCGCAGGCTCGGGGCGGGACCCGGGACGGGGCCGCACCTGAGAGTCACCTGGAGAGGACGCACATGATCGTCGAGGTGGTGGGCGGCGCCGACGAGCGCCCCGAGGTGCGGGTCGTCGACACCGACGACCTGACCAGGCTCCACCTGGCCCTCGGCCAGGTGACCGACGAGGAGGCCGACGAGGCCCTGCGCGCGGCCGGACTCGGCCGTCTGGAGGACGCCGACACCGGCCGGCTCGACGCCGCGGCGCTGCGGGCCGCGGCCGAGCCGGACGCCGACGTCGCCGACTGGGCTCAGCGCTGGGACCGGATGGTCGAGCAGGCCCGCGAGCGGGGCTGGCTCAGCGACGACGGTGCCACCCTGCAGGTCCACGTGGAGAGCGCCGCGGGCGCCTGACGTGCCCTTTCGCCACTGGGGTCACGGTCGTCGGAATTCGGTCGTTGTGGTCACTCCATCCACGCGCCAGTATGAGGCAGTGCACAACCTGATGACGTGCGAACGGATCCGCTCGTGAGCGGCACCCCCGGGCGCCCGCTGAGCGCCGAGCTGTCCGAGCAGCTGGTCGCGGTCGCCGTCGACATCCTCGCCGAGGAGGGCTGGGGCCGGCTCAACAGCGACCGGGTCGCGGCCCGGGCCCGCGCGGGCAAGGCCGGCATCTACCGGCGCTGGCCGTCGATGTCCGCGCTGGCGCGCTCGGCGGTCAGCCGCTTCCGGCTGGTGCGCGCACCCGACGACGAGGGCTCGCCCCGCGCCGACCTGGTCGCGCTGGTCGCCTCTTGGCGCCGGCCGCTCTCCCGCGAGGAGCGGGCCGTGGCCAGCCTCGTCGGTGCCGCCCGGCACGACGAGGACCTGCGGGCCGGCCTCGACGCGGCCCTGGTCGACCCGCTGACGGCGGTCGTCGACACGCTCGGGGCGCGGTGGGCCGAGCACGGTGAGGACGTGCCGGCCGAGCGCCTGGCGCTGCTGCGCTCGGTGCTCGAGGCCTTCTGGTGGCAGCGGCTGACGGTGGCCGGCGACGGCGCCATGGTGGCCGAGCACGTCGAGCAGGTCGTCGACGAGGTGCTCATGCCGATCGTCGCACCGGCCGCGGAGCCCGCCCGCCGCTGACGCCGCGGACCCGCCCTCAGACGGCGCGCAGCACGCCGGCGCCCGTGTCGTCCCGAGCCGTGCCGGCCCGCAGGTCGGCGTCGAGGTCGTCCTCCAGCCGGGCGAGCAGCCGGTCGGTGAGCGCGCGGGTGCGCGCGGCGACCCCCGGGACCTCCTCGGGAGCGGGCGGCCGGTCGCGCAGCTCCGTGACCAGCGTCCGCGTGGTCGCCAGCCAGGTGGCGGCCACCAGCCCGGCGGTCAGCCGGGGGTCGACGGGCGTGGGCCGGTCGGCGTCCGGGCCGGTCCACGCCTCCTCGAGGGCTGCCCGCAGCAGCTGCTCGGCCCCGTGGTGCAGCTCCCGCTCGGCCGCCTGCAGCGCGGCCGACCGGTCGAGGTCACCGGCGGTGCAGCGTCCCTCCGGCGCGCCCAGGCGCTCGACGAAGCTCCCCATCGCCTCGGTGAGGTGCGCGCGCAGCGCGGTCAGCGCGGGTACGCCGGGCGCCCGGTTTTGCACGGCCTCGGCGGGGCCGGTGACCCACGGCGACCGGCCGGACCAGTAGAGCTCCTCCTTGGTCGCGAAGTGGTTGAACACCGTCTGCACGGCCACCCCGGCCGCGGCGGCGACGTCGGCGATGGTCACCGAGTCGAAGCCACGCTCGCAGAAGAGGCGCTGGGCAGTCTCGCGCACCTGGGCGCGGGTCCGGGCCTTCTTCAGTGCGCGGCGGGGCTGCTCACTCACGGTTCGGACGCTATCAACGGGGAGTGCTCACTTCGCGCGATACGGAACAGGATCTGCCGGAGTCGACGGTACGCGGCCGCTCCGGGCCGGCGGGCACCCGGACGATCCTGCCGCACGGGCGGCGGGCCCTCGGCACGGGGCCGGGGTTCCGCGGGCGCGGGCCGGGGCAGTCCTCGCCCATGAGCACGCTCCCGCACGGCACCGCTCCCGCCTCCCGGTCCGCGTCCGAGGGCCGGTCCGCGTGACGCTGCGGGCCGGTCTGGTCGGCGCCGGCGGGGTGGGTGCCCGGCACGGGCGGACGCTGCGCGGCCTCGACGGCGTGGAGCTGGTGGGCGTCGCCGACGCGGTCCCGTCCGCGGGGGCCGCGCTCGCGGCGGAGCTCGGCGTGCCCGCCCTGGGGGTCGAGGAGCTGCTGCGCGCCGGGGTCGACGCGGTGTGGCTGTGCGTGCCGCCCTTCGCGCACGGGGAGCTCGAGCTCGCGGTGGTCCGCGCCGGGCTGCCGCTGTTCGTCGAGAAGCCGCTGGGCGCCGGTCTCGCCGTCGCCGAGGAGGTGGCCGCTGCCGTCGCCGCGGCCGGCCTGCCGACGGCGACCGGTTACCACTGGCGCCACCTGGACACCGTCGCCGCGGCGCGCGCGGTCTGCGCGGCGCACCCCCCGCGGCTGGTGTCGCTGAGCTGGTACGACAAGGTGCCGCCGCCGGCCTGGTGGGCGCGGGCCGAGCGGTCCGGCGGGCAGGTGGTCGAGCAGGCGACGCACGTGCTGGACCTGGCCCGCGTGCTCGCCGGCGAGGTGGCCGAGGTCGAGGCGGTGGCCGCGCCGTCGTCGGACCCGTCGTCCCGGGACGTCGACGACGCCACTGCGGCGCTGCTGCGTTTCGCCTCCGGCGCGGTGGGCACGCTGACCGCCGCGTGCGTGCAGCCGGCGAAGACGCGCGCCGGCCTCGAGCTCTCCTGCCCGGGCGCGGCGGTGGAGCTCACCGAGACGTCGCTGACCGTGACGACGGCCGAGGGCGTCGAGCACCGCGAGCCCGCGGTGGACGCCCGCACCGCGGTCGACCGGGCCTTCGTCGACCTGGTGGTCTCCGGCGTCCGCGCCGAGGGCCTGGTCGACTACGCCGAGGCGCTGCGCACCCACCGCCTCGCCGTCGCCGTCGCCGAGTCGGCGAGGACCGGGTCGCGGGTGCGGCTGGAGGCCTGAGCGGCGCGCCGCAGCACCTCGCCGTAGAGCCGCTCGTAGGCCGCGGCCATGACGGCGGGGGCGAAGCGGCGGCGGCCCTCCTCCGCGCAGACCTCCGGGTCGAGGGTCCCGACCCGGCGCAGGGCCGCGGCCAGGCCCGCCTCGTCGTCGGCGAGGAAGCCGGTGCGGCCGTCGTCGACGAGCGTGGGCAGGCAGCCGCGGGCCGTGGCGACCACCGGCGTGCCGGCGACCAGCGCCTCGCACACCGCCGTCGCCCCCGGCTCGTCCCACCGCACCGGCGACAGCAGCGCGCGGGCGCGGCGCAGCAGGTCGGCCTTCTCCTCCCCGGCCACGCTGCCCACCCAGCGGGCGCGGTCGCCGTCGAGCAGCGGGTCGACGTGCTCGCGGAACCAGACGACGTCGGGGTGGCCGAGCGCCGGGTGCCCGGGGACGTCGAGCGCGGCGTCGAGGGCGGCGCGGTCGGGGAAGGGCCCGACCGGCCCGGCCAGCACCACCGGGGCGCCCGCGGCGGCTGCGGCCCGCACCGCGGTGTCGGTTCCCTTGAGCTCGCAGAGGCGGGCCAGGACGAGGACGGCGTCGTCGCGCTCCTCGCGGGACACCGGCGGGCGCGCGTCCACCGGCACCGACAGCGGCACCGCGCCCAGCGTCTGCCGGCGCATCCGCTCCGGCCCGCGGGCCACCTGGCTGTCGGACACGCCGGCGAAGAAGACCCGACCCCGGCCGTCGAAGCGCTCGTAGAAGTCGGCGTTGCGGCGCACGTCCCAGTGCAGCGTGTGCAGCACCGGCGGGACGGCCGCTCCGAGCGCGCCGAGCAGCGCCGGGCCGACGACCTCCAGGTGGGTGTGCACCAGGTCGAAGGGTTCGGGAGCGCCGGTCGCGGCCTCGGCCACGACGAGGGCGTGGGCGTGCGCGGTGCCCACCACCTGCGCGTAGGGCGCGCCCAGCCGGTCGAACCGGCCGGTGGGGAAGGCGCTGACCAGCCCGTCGACGGGCAGCGGGGAGTCGCCCGGCGCGGCGAGGACGACGGTGTGCCCGCGGGCGCGCAGCTCCGTGGTGAGCGTGGCGACGACGTTCTCCAGCCCGCCGTAGCCGGCCGGCGGCACCGGCAGCCACGGGCCGCTGTCCATGAGGATCCTCACGAGCGGCCCCGCCCGGCGGCCGGCCGCACCGTGCGCATCGGTGGCCGCTCGGTCACCGCGACGTCCCAGCTGACCGCCTCCACGCCGTCGGCGGTGCGCAGGAACTGCAGCAGCTCCGAGGAGGGGCTGCCGGTGCCGGGCCGGCGGGCGATCGCGGTCTGCAGGATCTGCCCGGCCATGCGGCCCAGGGCGGCGTCGGACTGGTGGCCGTGCTGCCGGGTGCCGAGGTCGACCTGGGCGAGCGCGTCGACCCCGGCCAGCCCGGCCAGGTCGACCAGCAGGCCGAACTCGACGCCGTAGCCGGAGACGAACGGCACCCGCTCCAGCAGCTCGCGGCGGCCGGCGTACTCCCCGCCCAGCGGCTGCACGAAGCCCGACAGCTCGGGCCACCAGGCGTTGAGCAGCGGCCGGGCGAGCAGCTCGGTCACCCGCCCGCCGCCGGAGGGGACGATGCCCTCGGTCGTGGCCAGCGGGCGGTCGTAGAGCGCCTTGACGTAGCCGATCCCCGGGTCGGTGAGCAGCGGGCCGAGCAGGCCGACGACGAACTGCGGGTCGAACCCGACCAGGTCGGCGTCGACGAAGACGACCAGGTCACCGCTGGTGGCGTGCAGCCCCTTCCACAGTGCCTCGCCCTTGCCCGGCACCCGGCCGTGGGCGGGCAGCACGGTGGCGGTGTCGACGACCCGCGCCCCGGCGGCCGCGGCGACGGCGGCGGTGCGGTCGGCCGACCCGCTGTCGACGACGACCACCTCGTCGACCAGCGGCGCGTCCCGCACCAGCGCCTCGCGGATGGCGGCCACGATCGCGCCGACGGTCGGCTCCTCGTCCAGCGCGGGCAGGACGACGCTGACGGTGCTGCCCTGGGACCGCTTGGCCTCGGCCAGGTCGGCCGCGCGCCAGGACGCCGCGGTGTAGGTGCGCCGGCTCAGCCACCGGCGGACGTCAGGCCGCATGGGTCGTCTCCCCACGGTCGGGTGCCGGCACCCCCGCCGGCACGGGACCCCCGTCGCGACAGGATGCCGTACGCCGCGCCCGGCGGCACCCCTCCGCGGCCGACGGCGGTCCGGGGACGTCCTCGCAGGTGGCGGCGCCCGCGGGCCCCGGGTGGTCCGGGGCGCGGGTCTCAGACGGCCCCGGCGCGGCCGGCCCGGTACTCGGGGACGGTCGTCATCGGCGGCCGCTCGTCGACGCCCACGGGCGTGCTCACCGGCGTGAACCCGGTGCCGTCGCCGCGGAACTGGGTGAGCAGCGCGCCGGCGCCCGCGGATGCGGCCGGGCTGCGGGAGAGCACCGCCGAGACCACCTGCCCGGCCATCCGGCCGAGGGCCTCCTGGTCCTGGGAGGTGTGCCGGCGGACGCCGAGGTCGACCTGCGCCAGACCGCCCAGGCCCAGCAGCCCGAGCAGGTCGACCAGCAGGCCCACCTCCACCCCGTAGCCGGAGAGGAACGGCACCTGCTCGAGGGCGGCGCGGCGGCCGGCGTACTCCCCGCCCAGCGGCTGGACGAACCCGGCGAGCTCCGGCCACAGCGCGTTGAGCAGCGGCCGCGCGGTGAGCTCGGTGACCCGGCCCCCGCCGGCCGGCGTCGAGCGGCCGTCGACCTCCAGCGGGCGGGTGTAGCAGCCCTTGACGTAGCCGACCTGCGGATCGGTCAGCAGCGGCGCGAGCAGCCCGGGCACGTAGTGCGCCACGTCGCCGAGCAGGTCGGCGTCGAGGAACACCACCAGGTCGCCGTCGGTGGCCGCCAGCGCCTTCCACAGCGCCTCGCCCTTGCCCGGCCGCGACCCGTGCGCCGGCAGCACGTCGGCGGCGGCCACCACCTCGGCGCCGGCGGCGCGGGCGACCTCCGCGGTGCGGTCGGTGGAGTCGGAGTCGACGACGAGCACCTCGTCGACCAGCGGCACCGCCCGCACCCACCGCGCGACCAGGTCGGCGACCAGCCCGCCGACGGTCGCCGCCTCGTCCCGCGCGGGCAGCACCACGCTGACCCGGTGCCCGCCGCGGCGCCTGGCGAGGAGCAGTGCGTCGAGGTCGACGTCGGCGAGGGATCGGACGGTGGAGGTGCGGCCGGAGAACCAGGCGCGGGCGTCGGGTCGCATCGGCCCACTGTCGTGGAGACCCCGCCGGCGTCGCCACGGGCGGGGCACCTGTTCACGCAGCCGTAGCCGGGAGGTCACCGGTCAGACGCGGCTGCGGTCGGCCGCGCGCAGGCCGGTGACGCTGAGCGGGCCCACGGCCGCGCCGGCGCCGTCGGGCTCGGGGTGGCCGAGCTCGGTGAGCCAGCCGCGCAGCACGCGGTGCAGGTGCTCGGCGCCGACGATCTCGCCGGGCGGGGTCAGCTGCCGCGGGTGGGCGAGGAAGCCGCGCTGCTGCGGGCCGCCGAGCCCCCCGTGGGAGCCCACGTGCGGCTCGAAGGGGGAGGCCTCGTCGGTGTCGGGGTCGTAGCGGCTGTTGACCACCACGTCGGGGCAGTGCGGGAAGGCCGACACCCGCGCCACCAGCGCCGGCGCGTGCTCGCCGTAGGGGACCAGGGGGTCCTCGCCGATCACCACCCCGGTGTCGAGCCGGTGCAGGCCGTCGCGGCCGAGCACGACCGGCCCGTGCTCGTCGGAGTGCACCAGCGCGAACCCCACGCCGTCGTGGTCGACGAGGGCGGGCAGCAGGTCGGGCCAGTGCCGCTCGATCTCCTCCAGCGGCACCCGGCCGGGCAGGTCGGCGAAGGAGACGCCCGCGGTGTGACCGGAGACGACGACCACCACGCCGGGCGCCACCCGCGCCACCTGACCGGGGCGCCCCGACGGCGTCCGGTGCCGGTGCTCGGTGGCCCCGGCGCTCTCCACCCGCTCGCGCAGCCGCCGGGCGATCGGGCCCGGCCCCGACGCGGCCTCGGCCAGGGCCGAGGCGACCTGCCAGCCCTCCGCGGCGCGGCGGCTGTCACGCGGCTCGGGCCCGCGGTGGTCGGGCGCGGGGGACCCGCCGCAGTGCCGGCCCACGAACGCCTCGATCGTCTCGCCGAACCGCTGCGCGAAGGCCTCGCCCTGGGTCTGGCCGTGGTCGGACAGCAGCACCAGGTGGTAGTCCCGCGGGGCCAGCTGGCCGGCGCGGGCCAGCCGCCCGATCTGCTGGTCGATGCTGCGCAGCACCTCGAGGGTGTCGAAGCGCTCCACGCCGCTGTGGTGGGCGACCTCGTCGTAGCCGAGGAAGTCGGCGTAGACGACCGGCCGCCCGGCCAGCATGTCCTCGAGGATCGCGGCGACGACGACGTCGCGGGCGATGACCGTCGTCCCCGGCCGGGCCAGGGGGTAGATCCCGCCGCGGCTGACCCGGGGGCGGACGTCGGCGCGCCGCTGCCGGGCCGCGGCGGCCAGCTCCCGGTAGACGTCGACCAGCGAGACGCCGAGCGTGCGGACGGCGTTGACCGGGTTGGCGAAGTAGGCGTAGTAGCCCGCACCCACCCGCTCGCGGCGCCGTCCGGTCCGGCGCGTGGTGACCAGCGGCAGGGAGCTCATCGTCAGGCTGACGTGCGGCGCGTCGCCGCTGAACAGGTTCCCGCGGCTGGCGCCCCCGCCGGCCAGCAGCCCCCGCCCGTCGGAGTGGCGGCGCTCCACCTCGGCGGCGTCGGCCGGGTGCGAGACCTGCACGACGTGGTCGCGGTCCTTCCCGTAGTAGCGGAACCCGACGACGTCGTGGTTGGAGCCGTGCAGGATGCCGCAGACCGAGGCGCCGGTCTGCGAGCTCCAGTCGGTGTGCCAACTGGTCAGCGCGTGGCTGCCCGAGCGCAGCCAGGCGGCGAGGGTGGGCATCGACCCGTCGCGGACGGCGCGGCGGGCGGTGTCGGCGCCCAGGCCGTCGATCTGCAGGAACAGCACGCCCGGCGGGAGGGGAGCGGCCGCCCCGGCGGCGGTGGCACGGCGGCGGACGCGGCGGAAGAACAGCTCGTCCTCGTCGATGGCCAGCGCGCTGTTGACCACCGCGGTCACCGCGGCCATCGCGACGACGACCAGCACGCCGGTGCGCAGGTCGGCCACCCGCACCCCGGGGATCGCGAAGGAGACGGCCAGCACCGCCGCGCCCAGCAGCAGGAAGCTGCCCAGGCCCAGGGTGAACAGCGCCAGCGGCAGCGCGACGCGCATGACCAGCGGCCAGACCACCCCGGCGAGCACGCCGAGCAGCAGCGCGGTCAGCGGCGGCTGCCACCAGCTGCCCATCTCGAAGCCCTCGAGCCAGCGGTCGAGGGCGACGAGGGCGAGGGTGGTGAGCAGCCAGGTGAGCAGCACGCGGGCCGGCCCCCGGCCACGGCCCAGCACCCGGCCGCCGTCGCGTCCGGAGGAGCGGGTCACGAGGCGGGGCCGCACGGGGTGGCCGACGCGGGGGTGCCGTCGTCGGCGTCGTCCTCCGGGTCGCCGGCCGCGTGCCGACGACGCCGGGACTGCACGAGGTTGAGGACCGCGCCGACCAGCAGCACCAGCAGGGTGGCCACCAGCGTGGCGAGCAGCGGGTTGTCGAAGACGCCGCCGCTGGCCACGCCGATGAGCGCGTAGGCGACCGCCCACAGCGTGGCGGCGAGCAGCGAGGCCGGCAGCAGCCGCCGCCAGGGGTAGGTCAGTGCCCCGGCGGCGAGCAGTACCGGGATGCGCCCGGCCGGGAGCAGCCGCCCGGCGACGATGATCTGCCAGCCGTGCCGGCGGAACTGCTCGCGCACCTCCTCGATCCGGTCGGCGTGCTGGCCGCGGGCCACCCAGCGCACCGCGGCCGGCCCGCCGGAGCGGCAGACGGCGAAGGTGGCGACGTCGCCGATCCAGGCGCCCAGCGTGGCCAGCACGAGCACCAGCACGATGTCGAGCTGCCCGTCGCTGGTGGCGAGGGCCGCCGCGGCGCCGACGACGGCCCCGGTGGGGACGACCGGCACCAGCGAGCCGAGCAGGACGCCGCCGAAGACGACGGGGTAGCCGAGGGAGGAGCCGTCGGTCCAGCCGGACGCGACGGTGGTGGCGGCGCTCACGGCGTCCCCGCGGCGGTGGGCAGGACGACCGGGTCCCCCGGCTCGGTGACCGCGACGGTGGTGGGCAGCCCGCGGGCGGCCACCGCGGCGGCGAAGTGCCGGGGCGGCTCGACGAGCAGCCGGCGGTAGCGGCGGCCCAGCCCCGGCAGCGCCGTCGCGCCGGCCACGGCGAGGGTGCCCCAGTGCACCGGGACGGCGACCCGGGGGCGGACCCGGGCCACGGCCTCGGCGGCCCGGCGCGGATCGAGGTGCCCGGGACCGAGGGTGGGACCCCACCCCCACACCGGCACCAGGGCGACGTCGACGCCGCGGTCGCCGACGTCGCCCATCCCGGGGAACAGGTCGGTGTCACCGAGGGCGTAGACCGTGCTGCCCGCGCCCTCGACCAGGTGGCCGACCGCCTGCGTGTCGGGGCCGGCGGTCAGCCGCGGACCCCAGCGGTGGCCGCTGTGCCGCGCGGGGACGGCGGTGACCCGCAGGTCGTCGTGGGTCAGCGACTCCCCGGGCGCGAGCTCGTCGACCCAGCGCAGGCCCCGCGACCGCAGCCAGGCGCCCGCGCCCCGCGGCACGACCACGCGGACACCGTCGCCCAGCAGCCGCAGCGAGGGCAGGTGCAGGTGGTCGGCGTGCAGGTGGCTGACCAGCACGAGGTCGACCCCGGCCCACGCCGACGCCGGCGGGGTGGCCGCGACCCGGCGCAGCGGCCCGGCGCCGCGGGTGAGCAGCGGGTCGGTGAGGACCGTGCTGCCGGCCAGCTCCACGCGGACCGTCGAGTGGCCGAGGTAGTGCAGCACCGGGTCACCCACGCGGCCAGTATCGACCCAGCCGGCGACGGAACCGGAGCGTTTCCGCACGACGTCCCGGCGCGGGCCCGGCGTGCCGTTCCGGGTGCGGCCGGGACGGATGCGTTCCACCATGATCGCCATGACCTCAGCGGGGCACGTCCCGGGGTTGCCACGGACCGCGGACACGTCCGCTGAGCTGCGGCGCATGGCGCTGCACCTGGAGACCGCCGCGGTGCTGGAGCTGCGCGCCCAGCGCACCGCCGACCCGCGGCAGGTGGCCGTGCTGCGCCGTCGCGCCGAGCAGCGCCGCCAGGAGGCCGCCCGGCTGCGCGAGCGGCTGGCGGCGTGCGGCAGGGCGCTCCCGCCGCGTGACGCCCGGCCGCCGGCACCCACCGCACCCTGAGGTCGGCGCCCGTGGCCACCTGGGCGGACGTGCGGCGGCTGGCCCTCGCGCTGCCCGCCACCACCGAGGGCACCGCGTGGGGGTCGCCCGCGTGGCGGGTGCGCGACCGGCTGTTCGTCTGGGAGCGGCCGCTGCGCCGGGCCGACCTCGAGCACCTCGGCGACGCCGCACCCGCGGGCCCGGTGCTCGGTGCCGCGGTCGCCGACGAGGGCGTCAAACAGGCGCTGGTCGCCGACGACCCCGCCGTCTACCTGACCACGCCGCACTTCGACGGGTACGCCGCCGTCCTCGTCCGGCTCGACGCGATCGACGTCGGCGAGCTCGCCGAACTGGTCACCGAGGCCTGGCTGGTGAAGGCGCCGCGCCGGCTGGCCCGCGAGCACCTGGCCGGCGGGCACCCCGACCTCTGAGGGCCCGTGCACGTCCGCGGAAGTGCACGGCACCGACCGGACGGTGCCGTCCGGGACCGGCCGGTCCGTAGAACAGGCCGGATCCGGCCCGCAGTGGCACAGTGCACACCGTGAAGACCTGGCTCGACGCCTGGCCGGTGTTCCGGCAGCTGACCGGCCCCGATCCCCTCGGGCGGGGCGTGTCCGCGCGCAGCAGGGCGACGGAGAACGTGGTGAGCCGCACGGCCACCGCCGACCGCGTCGTGCAGAGCGTCTGCCCGTACTGCGCCGTGGGCTGCGGCCAGCGGATCTTCGTGAAGGACGAGCGGATCGTCCAGATCGAGGGCGACCCGGACTCGCCGATCAGCCGCGGCCGGCTCTGCCCGAAGGGCAGCGCCAGCAAGTCGCTGGTCACCAGCCCGACCCGGGTCACCAAGGTCCGCTACCGCCGTCCGTACGGCACCGAGTGGGAGGACCTCGACCTCGACACGGCGATGCACATGATCGCCGACCGCGTCCTGGAGGCCCGGCGCAAGGGCTGGCAGGACGAGAACGACGGCAGGCGCGTCAACCGCACCATGGGGATAGCGAGCCTCGGAGGGGCGACCCTCGACAACGAGGAGAACTACCTCATGAAGAAGCTGTACAGCGCCCTGGGCGCGATCCAGATCGAGAACCAGGCGCGCATATAGCACTCCGCCACGGTGCCCGGTCTGGGTGCCTCGTTCGGTCGTGGCGGTGCCACGAACTCCCAGGAAGACCTCGCGAACTCCGACTGCATCGTCATCGAGGGTTCCAACATGGCCGAGTGCCACCCGGTGGGCTTCCAGTGGGTGGCGGAGGCCAAGGCGCGCGGCGCCAAGGTGATCCACGTCGACCCGCGGTTCACCCGGACCAGCGCGATCGCCGACCTCCACGTGCCGCTGCGCATCGGCACCGACATCGCCTTCCTCGGCGGCCTGGTCAACCACGTCCTCCAGAACGACCTCTACTTCAAGGAGTACGTGGTCGCCTACACCAACGCCGCGGCGCTGGTGAGCGAGGACTTCCTCGACACCGAGGACCTCGGCGGCCTGTTCTCCGGCTTCGACCCGGAGAACAACACCTACGACGAGTCCAGCTGGGCCTACGAGCCGGAGGAGCCCCCGCACTCCGGCTCCGACGACCCAGCCGCGGCCGCCGCGCAGGACGAGCTCGAGGACCACCCGCAGATCAGGAAGACCGACAAGGCCCAGGCGGCCGGCAGCGGCGGCCCGCCGATCGCGGCCAAGCCGCGGCGCGACGAGACGCTGCAGCACCCGCGCACGGTCTTCCAGGTCCTCAAGCGGCACTTCGCCCGCTACACCCCGGAGGTCGTGGCCGACGTCTGCGGCATCGAGCCGGAGGTGTTCCTGCAGGTCGCCCGGTGGGTGACCGAGAACAGCAACCGCGAGCGGACGACGGCGTGGGTCTACTCGGTGGGCTGGACGCAGCACAGCGTCGGCGCGCAGTACATCCGCACCTGCTCGATCCTGCAGACGCTGCTGGGCAACATCGGCCGTCCCGGCGGCGGCATCCTGGCGCTGCGCGGGCACGCCAGCATCCAGGGGTCCACCGACGTCCCGACGCTGTACAACCTGCTGCCGGGCTACCTGCCGATGCCGCACGCGATGCAGCACGCGTCGCTCGACGACTACTGCGCCGACGCGGCCGGCAAGGGCGGGTTCTGGGGCAACAAGCGGGCCTACACCGTCAGCCTGCTCAAGGCGTGGTGGGGTGACGCCGCGACGCCGGAGAACGACTTCTGCTTCGACCACATCCCCAAGATCGACGCCGACCACAGCTCCTACCGGACGATCAAGGACATGATCGAGGGGAAGGTCTCCGGCTACTTCCTGGTCGGCGAGAACCCAACGGTCGGGCACCCCAACGGCCGGATGAACCGGTTCGGCCTGGCCAACCTCGACTGGCTGGTCGTGCGCGACCTGCAGCTGATCGAGTCGGCGACCTTCTGGCACGAGTCCCCGGAGATCGAGACGGGGGAGCTGGCACCCGAGACGATCGCCACCGAGGTCTTCTTCATCCCCGCGGCGTCGCACGCGGAGAAGGAGGGCACCTTCACCCAGACCCAGCGGCTGCTGCAGTGGCGGCACAAGGCGGTCGACCCGCCGGGCGACGCCACCAGCGACCTGTGGTTCTACTTCCACCTCGGCCGGATCCTGCGGGAGCGGCTGGCCGGTTCGACCGACCCGCGCGACCGCCCGCTGCTCGACCTCACCTGGGACTACCCGACGCACGGCCCCGACGCCGAGCCCAGCGCCGAGGCGGTGCTGCGGGAGATCAACGGCGTCGGCCCCGACGGGCGTGCCGTGTCCGGCTACCTGGAGCTCAAGGACGACGGCTCGACGACGTGCGGCTGCTGGATCTACTCCGGCGTCTACGCCGACGAGGTCAACCAGTCCGCCCGGCGCAAGCCCGGCCGTGAGCAGGGCCAGGTCGCCTCCGAGTGGGGCTGGGCCTGGCCGTACAACCGGCGGGTCCTCTACAACCGCGCGTCGGCCGATCCCGACGGCAAGCCGTGGAGCGAGCGCAAGAAGTACGTCTGGTGGGACGAGGAGGCCGGCCGCTGGACCGGCGTCGACACCCCGGACTTCGAGGCCACCAAGCGGCCGGACTACGTGCCCCCCGAGGGGGCCCGGGCGCAGGACGCGATCGGCGGCGCCGACCCGTTCATCATGCAGGGGGACGGCAAGGCCTGGCTGTACGCGCCCGCGGGTGTGGTCGACGGGCCGCTGCCGACGCACTACGAGCCGGCGGAGTCCGTCGTCGAGAACGTCCTGTACAAGCAGCAGGCGAACCCGACGATCGAGCACATCGAGGGGCCGTGGAACCGGGAGAACCCCTCCCTCAGTCCGGTCTTCCCCTTCCAGGTGACCACCTACCGGCTCACCGAGCACCACACCGCCGGCGGGATGAGCCGCACGCTGCCCTACCTGTCCGAGCTCCAGCCGGAGTTCTTCGTCGAGGTGAGCCCGGAGCTCGCCGCGCTGCGCGGGCTGGTCAACGGGGAGTACGCCACGCTGGTCAGCACCCGGACGGCGATCGAGGCCAAGGTGCTGGTCACCGAGCGGATGCGGCCGATCCGGCTGGCCACCGGCCAGGTCGTGCACCAGATAGGGATGCCCTACCACTGGTCCTACAGCGGCATCTCGACCGGCGACTCGGCCAACGACCTGCTCGGCATCGTGCTCGACCCGAACACCCACATCCAGGAGGACAAGGTCAGCACCGCCGACATCGTCCCGGGGCGGCGCCCGCGCGGCCCCGAGCTGATCGACTTCGTGGAGGGCTACCGGCGCCGCGCGGGCGTGGCGTCCGGGCGGGTCGGGGTCAACGGCCGCGACCCGGTCGCCGCCGAGGCCGGCGAGGGGTCCCAGCTGTGAGGAGGCCGGCATGACCGTGATCAGCTCGGCGAGTGCGGCCTTCACCGGGCGCGACCCGGAGAACCGGCTCTACGGGCCGGTGCCGGACGTGACCGGCCAGGCCGGCTACGACGGCGACCACCCGGCGCGGGTGGGCTTCTTCACCGACACCTCGGTGTGCATCGGCTGCAAGGCCTGCGAGGTGGCGTGCAAGGAGTGGAACACCCTGCCGATGGACGACTCGCACGGGGTGCGCGACGTCATCGGGCTGTCCGGGATGTCCTACGACAACACCGGGCAGCTCGGGGCCAACTCCTGGCGGCACGTGGCGTTCGTCGAGCAGTCCCGCACCGTCGACCTGCCGATGCCCACGTTCGGCCGCCCGGGGGACGACCGGCGGGGCAGCGGTCCCTCGGTCGCCGAGGGGCAGAACGACGAGAGCCTGGCGCGGGCGCAGCAGTCGAGCGTGCTCAACGCCGAGGCGCTCTCGGAGTTCGACCCGCAGACCGGGCAGAGCGGCACCGACAGGCAGATCCGGTGGCTGATGAGCTCCGACGTCTGCAAGCACTGCACGCACGCCGGCTGCCTGGACGTCTGCCCGACCGGGGCGCTGTTCCGCACCGAGTTCGGCACCGTCGTCGTGCAGGGCGACATCTGCAACGGCTGCGGCTACTGCGTCATCGGGTGCCCGTACGGGGTCATCCAGACCCGCGAGGGCGACGGCCGGGCCTTCAAGTGCACGATGTGCTACGACCGGCTCACCGACGGGCTGCAGCCGGCCTGCGCGACCGCGTGCCCGACCCAGTCGATCCAGTTCGGCAACCTCGACGAGCTGCAGGCCCGCGCCGACGCCCGGCTGGAGACGCTGAAGGCGCAGGGCGTCGAGACCGCCCGGCTCTACGGCAGGGACGAGGACGACGGTGTCGGCGGCAACGGCGCGTTCTTCCTGCTGCTCGACGAGCCGGAGGTCTACGGCCTGCCGCCGGACCCGGTGGTCACCACCCGCGACCTGCCGGCGATGTGGCGCGCGGCGGCGGCCGGCGCGGCGATGATCGCCGGCGTCGTGCTCTCGTCCTTCGTCGGACGGCGTCCCCGGTGACGGAGGGGCTGGCGACACCCGGTGCGGGCTGGCGGCGGGCCGACGGCCCGACGGCGGAGGCCCGCGGCAAGCGGCGGCGCAGGGGCGGGCGGCGCGGCGGCGGCGGCGGCGAGGTCCCGATGGTGGAGGACGCCACCTTCACCTCCTACTACGGCCGCCCGATCATCAAGCAGCCGGTGTGGAAGTCACCCGACGTCCCGCTGTACCTGTTCCTCGGCGGGATGGCGGGGTCGTCGTCGATCCTGGCGGCGGTGGCCGACGTGACCGGGCGGCCGGTGCTGACCCGGGTGGGCCGGTACACCGCCGGCGGCGGGGCGCTGGCCTCGGTGGTCTTCCTCATCCACGACCTGGGGCGGCCCGAGCGGTTCCTGCACATGCTGCGGGTGCTCAAGCCGACGTCGCCGCTGTCGGTGGGCTCCTACATCCTCGCCCCGTTCAGCGGCGCGGCGGCGGCGACGGCGGCGGTGGAGCTGCTGGGCTGGTTCCCGCGGCTCAAGCGCTTCGGCGGCGTGGTGTCGGCACTGTTCGGCGGCCCGCTGGCCACCTACACCGGTGTGCTGCTGGCCAACACCGCGGTGCCCGCGTGGCACGCTCCGCACCGGCAGCTGCCGTTCGTCTTCGGCGGCTCGGCGATGGCGGCCGGCGGCGGCGTGACGATGGTCTTCACGCCGGTGGCCGAGGCAGCGCCGTCCCGGCGGACCGCGGTGGCCGGCGCGGCGATCGAGCTCGCCGTGATGCACCGGGTGGAGAGCGACCACGGGATCGAGAGCGAGCCGTACCACGTCGGGCGGGCCGGGACGCTGCTGCGGGCGGCGAAGGCGTGCACGGCGGCGGGGGCGGGGCTCACCGTGCTCGCCGGGCGCTCGCGGCCCGGCGCGGTGGTGTCGGGGCTGCTGCTGGCCGCCGGCTCGCTGCTCACCCGCTTCGGCGTCTTCGAGGCCGGCCTGGCCAGCGCGAGGGACCCGAAGTACACCGTCGTCCCGCAGCGCGAGCGGATGGCGGCCCGGGCGGCTCAGAACGGGCACGCCTCCACCGTCTCCCGCTGACGAGGTGCCCGTGTAGCGCTGTCGGCACCTCTGGGCCTCACACGGGGGAGGGCAGGGCGTCCGCGTCGGCCGGGACGTGGGCCGCGATGCGGCCCAGGTCGGTGGCGATCGAGGCGAGGTCGAGGTCCTCGAGGTAGACCGATGGGGCGATCAGCGACAGGGCGGCGGTGACCTCGCCGTGCCGGTCGCGGACGGGCACGGCGATCGAGGTGACCTCGCCCCGGACGCCGCCGGCGACGACGTCGCGACCGGCCTCGCGGACCCGTGCCAGCCGGAGGGCGAGCAGGGCCCGGTTGCGCACCGCGTGCGGGGCTCGCTGCAGACCGGTCAGCCGGCGTTCGAGCACGCCGGGCTCCAGCCAGGCGAGGAGGACGTGCAGCGGCGCCTCGGTCCCCGGCAGGAGGAGCGTGCAGTCGACCTGCGGGACGACGAGCGGCTGCGGGGGCGGATCGTGTCGCAGCCGGCACTGCAGCGTGTCGCCGGACCACGCGAACAGGATCACCGTCCCGCCGGTGGCCGCGGCGAGCAGCCGCAGCTCCTCGCCGACGTCGTCGGCCGGCGGTTCGGCCACGCGGTTGTCCTCGAACTGCACGCTGCCGCTCACGTCGGCCCCCGTTCCCCGTGTACGCGTGAGCAGCGACGCTATGCACGTCGCCACCAGGCCGCAACGGGTGCCCGACCGGTGACGACGGGTCGGCTGAGCGTCGCTACCCGTCCGCATCCACAGGACCGCAGGTCGTGTGCCCGCTGTGAGAGAGCAGCGTCCCCCGTTCGGGCGTAATGCCTCGCGAGACGCTCAGGCACTCCCTGCGAGCCGCCGACAGCCAGGACGTGCCATCGCTGGTTGGTGAACGGGTGAACGCGGTGAGAAGGTCCTCGGGTGGTCCTCGTCGACCCGTTCGGGGCTTGTTCGTGCTCGGCCTCGCGTCCCTCCTGTTGGGTCAGTGTCTTACGGTGACGTCCTCCGCTGCAGCGCCCTCCTCCTCGGGAACGGGGATCGGCCCCTTCCTGGCGCGGCCCCTGCCAGGTGCGCGATGGGCGCTCACCTTTGACGAAGAGTTTCAGTCAGGGGATGCGGCCGGGGTGCTCGCTGAGAAGCGCTGGCACTTCGGCTGGTACGGCGACGGGTACCTCACGCACCCGGTGAACAGCAGCGAGACCGCGCTGTACGACCGGAGCCTCCTAGCGGTCCATGACGGCGTCGCACGATTCTCCGTCCGTCCCAACACCGAGGGCCGGACCGACAGCGGTCGGACTGAACCGCAGCTGGGTGCCGTCATCAACACCGACCCGGGGCAGGCCCACGTCGGCTTCAGCATCGGCTACGGCTTCGTTGAGGCGCGGCTGCAGCAACCCGCCGGCAGTGCGGCTGAGGCGCTTTGGCCCGGCTTCTGGCTCAACGGATACGACTGGCCCGCCAACATGGAGATCGACGTCGTAGAAGGTGACGGCACTGACAGTGGATGCTCCTTCAACATCCACTACGGACCCGTCGGGACGGACGTCACCAACCTCAACGGCATCGATCGCACACGAACCGTCCCGGGCGCCACGAGCGGGATGCACGTCTATGGCGCGGACATCCGGCCCCACGGCGTCACCTTCTACTACGACGGCAGGCCCGTGTACACCTACTCCGGGCCGGTTCCGGATGCCGAGCGCTACCTCGTCATCGGTCTCAGCACCGGCGGGACCGTGACCCAGGAACGCACGATGCTGGTGGACTGGGTGCGCGCCTGGCGCCGTTCCGCGGATGGCTCCCGCTGACTCGACAGAGGGGATGCGGCCATCCCCTGGGGTGAACTCCCTGGTCAGTGCTGCATGCTTGTCGACACTGACCCAAGATGACGGAATGCCACCCGCACCGGCCCTGATCCGTCTCGCACTGTCGGCTCCTGACGCGCCTCGTTGCGTGGATCCATGAACGACCTCCGCTTCACCATCGTCATCCCGACGCATGACCGTCGTGACGTGCTGCTGGAGAGCATGAAGGCGCTGTCGGCCACGCGGCGGCCGTGGCCCTGCGAGTTGGTCGTCGTCGACGACGGCTCGAGCGACGGCAGTCATCAGGCCGCCCGGAGCCTGTCGATGAGTCTCCCGACGACGGTCGTCCGGCAAGAGAATCGGGGGGCCGGTGCGGCGCGAAACCGCGGCGCAACCGTGGCGCGGGGTCGCTGGCTGCTGTTCCTCGACGATGACATGTCCGCCGCCGAGGACCTGCTCATCGCGCTCGATGCGGCACTCGGCGCCGGCGCCGACGCCGTCGTGGGACACATCCCCGTCCACGGTGACGTTTGTCGGACCCTCCTCGTGCGAGGACTCGAGCGCTGGGTCGAGAAGAGACATGCACGACTGGTGCGCTCCGGTGGTCGGTTGGGGCTGTCGGACATGCTCACCGGGCAACTGGCGGTCCGCAAGGACGTCTTCGACGCGTCCGGTGGCTTCGACGAGTCCTTCAACGAGGGCGGCACCTTCGGTGCGGAGGACACTGACTTCCTGTATCGACTCCTCGAGTCGGGAGCAGACGTTCGATACGCACCCGATGCCGTGTCCCATCAGCGCTACACCGTCTCCCCGGCCCAGTACCTCAGGCAGTGGCGGCAGGGCGGCCGGGCCGATGCGGCGTTGGTCCGCAAGCACCCAGATGTCCTTGCGCACATCGTCGCAGCTCATCGAGGTCACAGCCTCAGCGGACGGGCGCTGCGAGCGCTCGCCCGCCGGCAGTCCGGGCCCGCGGAGCACGCTGTGGCTCGGCGGCTCCTGAGACGGGTCGAGGCCGGTGCCGTCGACCGGCCGACACAGTGGGCCTTCACGAGGCTCCGGGACGCTCACTACTGGCGAGGTGCCGAGGAGGCCGGTGGCCTCCTGGACCCCGTGGGCCCGACGGTGCTGACCTACCACGCGGTCACCGATCTCCACGACGAGGTCATCGGGCGCTGGTGCGTGACGCCCGAGCGGTTCGAGCAACACGTGCGCGCCCTGGACGCCGCCGGCGTCCACTGGATCGGCGTCGATGACCTGCTTGCTCACCTCGACGGCCGGCCTGTGTTGCCCCGCTCCGTCCTGCTCACCTTCGACGACGCCTACGCCGGCCTCTGGGACACCGTCGTCCCGGTTCTCCGAGACGCCGGCATCCCGGCCTTGGTCCTCCCGGTGACCGGCTACGTCGGCGGGACGAACGAGTGGGACGTGGCTCGAGGCGCCTCCGCGCTTCCCCTGCTCTCCACCGACCAACTCCGGTCGATGGCTCGAACGGGCTGGGATGTCGGGGTGCACACCCGCACCCACCCGCACCTCGTCCGCGTGGGCCGCGCCAGCCTCGCGGACGAACTCGCCGGAGCGCTCGAGGACCTCCGGGCGACCGGCCTCTCCGTGGTCCCGGTGGTGGCCTACCCCTATGGCGAGCACGACGTCCGCGTGCGGGCGGCGGCCCGCCGTGCCGGCTACGTGATGGGGCTCGGGCTCGACGGCGCCTACGTGAGGCGCAGTAGGCGGCGGCTCGCCGTGCCCAGGTTGGAGGTGACCCGGGAGACGACCGCCGAGGAGCTCGTCAGGTGGGTACGCGGACCTCGGGGTCGGTCGTGGCAGTGGATCGAGCGGGAGGCGCGCTGGGCGGTGCGCACCGGCCTCGCCGCCTTCGGACGGGGACCCGGGGGGCGCTCGTGAGCGCCGGACCACCGTCTCGAGTTGCGGGACACGCCGCTGATCCCGTGAATCGGACGGATGACGTGCAGGTCGAACGGAACGGCGTCGGGACGATGACCTTCTGGCGGTGGGTCTTCCAGGACTGGCGGGTCAACCACAGGTACCCCGACTCCCAGATCATCCTCGTGTGCTTTCGCTTCGCTCAGTGGTCGTACCGGCACTGGGGCCGACCGGGGCTGGCGCTGAGCCTGGCTTACCGGCTCCTCACCTCGCTCTTCTTCGGGGTGGAGCTGCCCTACCAAGCCGAGGTCGGCCCACGGCTGCGCATCTTCCACCCGCACAGCATCGTGCTGAACCCCGGCGTCCGGCTCGGGGCCGACTGCCTCCTGAGGCAGAGCGTGACCATCGGGAACGCGGTGCGCCGGGACGGTAGCGAGAAGGGCGTCGCCAGTGCCGGTGACGGTGTCGAGTTCGGAGCCGGCTGTGTCGTCGTGGGGGACGTCCACGTCGGGGATGGGGCCCGCATCGGAGCCCTCACGGTCGTGCTGGAGGACGTCCCGCCCCGCGGCGTGGTGGTCGGGAACCCGGGACGACTCGTCCGCGTCGACGCCGCGGTGTCATGAGTTCACCGGTGAACGGAGCGGACGTCGGAGGCGGGGTCACCCGGGCACGCGGTGGTCGACCGGCCGTCAGTGTCCTGCTGCCGGTCCGAAACGGCGCTGACACCATCGCCCGGGCGGTGACCTCGACCCTGCGTGCACTCCCGGCGGAAGGCGTGGTGCTCGTCCACGACGACGGCAGCACGGACGCCACGCCGGCCGTCCTCGCCGGGATCGGGGACCCGCGCCTCCAGGTCGTGCGTAGCAACCCGGCTCGCGGGGTCGCTCGCGGCCTGAACCTATTGCTGGAGCGGGTGGCGACCCCCCTGGTCGCACGGATGGACGCCGACGACGTCTGCCTGCCCTGGCGCTTCCGAGCTCAGCTCGCCACGCTGCGCCGCGGTGCGGACGTGGTCTGGTCCACCGTCGTCGGCATCGGAGACGTGCCCGGCGGAGTGCGGCCCGCACCCCCGCTGCCGATCTCCGCAGCAGCGATGCCACTGCACATGCTGCTGTCCAACCCCGTGGCGCACTCGACGATGGTGGCGCGCACCTCGGTGCTCACCGCAGCCGGCGGCTACCGAGCGGTCGCGGCCGAGGACTACGAGCTGTGGCTCCGACTGTGCAGTCAGGGTGCCCGGTGTGTGCGGGTCGGACTCCCGACCCTGCTGTACCGCTTCCACGCCGGGCAGGTCACGGCCTCATCCGCCTGGACTGTCCGGGCGTGGTCGGACCCCGTGCTGCGGGACTCCTACTCGGCCTTGGCTCGATCGGTCCTCGGGCTCGAACCGACCTGGTTCGCCGACCTCCCTGCTGCGGCGGAGCGGGGGGCCGGTGCGCTCGACCGACTCCGCGTCCTCGCCGACGCGGTCGAGTGCCGGGCTGCCGTGCTTCCCCCGCTGCAACGCGTAGCCGTGCAGCGCAAGGTCGCCGTGCTCCGCAGGTCGGTTGCAGCCGGGGCCTGAGGCCCGACTCCCTGCTGTTTACCCGAGGACGGGTCCAGTCGTCTCCTGGGACCGTCTCCGGCGGGCGCGCAGGTACAACGCCGGACCGGAGGCCAGGCCGGTCAGCTCCCGGCGGAGGACCCCGTTCGGCCGACTGCTCCGGGCGCCCAGGCGCTCGTCGGTCCTTGACTTGATCGCCACCATGTGCACCAAGCTGTGGGGGATGCGCTGGAGGACGTCCCACCGCGTCTCTGGATCGACGATGCACTTGGTGGCGAAGGCCGACAGCCCCGTGCCGTAGCCGTACAGCTGGTCGAGCAGCGCTCGGGGGTCGGACCGGTGGTGGTGCCAGACGATGGCGGCGGGCTCGTAGGCGATGGCCCGTCCGGCCCGGAGCACCCGGACGAACGCGTCGAGGTCCTCACCGCCACGGGTCGGGCTCCCGGCACCCAGAGCTGGGTCGAAGCCGCCGAGTGCGATGAGGAACTCCCGATCGAAGGCGAAGTTGGCGCCCGTGCCGAACATGCCGGCCGCGTAGGGGTACAGCGCGTCGCCAGGGCGCGATCGGAGGTCGAACACCTCGCTGTCGCAGCGGGTGGACCACGTCGCTGCCCGGGCGTCGAAGTACTCCTCGGCCGGTCCGGTGATGCTCGCGGTGCAGACGAGACCGGTCACGCAGCCGACGTCGGGCCGTCGCTGGAAGCCCTTGACCAGTCCCTGCACCCAGTCGGCGTCGACTGCGACGTCGTCGTCGGTGTAGGCGATGCGTGCACCGCGTGCTGCAGCGAGGCCGGCGTTGCGAGCCCGGGAGAGGCCCGGCGCGGGTTCTCGAACGTAACGGAAGCGGTCGTCCTCCGCAGCGAGCGCCTCCACGAGGTCCCTCGTGCTCTCGTCCGACGGCGCGTTGTCGACGACGAGGATCTCGAGACGCGGATAGGTGAGCGCTGCCAATCGCTCGAGGCATGCGGCGAGGATGCTGCTGCGGTTGCGCGTGCACACGACCACGGAGACGAGCTCGTCGGCCACCACGCGGTCGGGACACGCCTCGGATGCCGGATCGGGCCGCTGCCCGTCGGGCCCGGAGGGCATCCCCTCTTCCGCGAGGTGCTGGTCGATCCGGTCGCCGTATCGCCTCCTGGCCGTCTCGACGAGGGAGGCGTCGTCGAGGACCCCCGAGGCCAGTGGCAGGGTCACGTACCCGAGGGGCACGCCGTGGAGCCGGACGAGGACCCGGGTCACCTGCTGCCCCGCTGGCTCGAGGACCGACCGCAGCCCGCCACCGTTGGAGAGCTCGAACTCACAGCACCACGTGCCGGCGCCGACGGCCTCGTCGGTCACCTCCTCGTCAGCGGAGTGCACCGACGTCCTCCTCTCGAGAGCAGCCTCGCGTCAGCACCTGTTCAGGACTCCCCGGACGGTGCTCGGTACTGGAAGACCCACACATCACCGGTCTGACGGACCAGGCGCCAGTCGGAACTTGCTGCCATGTCGGTGAGGAGACGCTCGTAGGCCCCGTCGGCAAAGGTCCGGTAGTAGGCGTCGTAGGCGCGCATGGCCGCGGTGAAGACGACATAGACCTCGTCGGGACGTCGGCTCCCGGCCACCGCGGCGACGTCGTCCTCGGTCACCGGAGTGGGCCGCTCGGTGAGGAACGGGTCCGACGGCAGTTCGTCCTGGAGGATCCTTTCCAGCGACGTCTCGTTCTCCTCGTCCTCACCGGTGTAGCGGGCGTAGTCGACCCAGGACCGACCTGGCCAGTCGAGGTTGACCGGGATGACCACGGAGTCCGGCTGCTCCTCCGCCAACCATCGTGAGGTGGCGACGTCCTCGGGCTTGATGAGATTGACCCACCACTGCCCGTAGGTGGACTGGCCCGTGACGGCCACGGTGACGGCGAGCCACAGCGTGCCGCCCACCAGTCCACCGGCCCGTGTCGTCACCGCGCGGGCCAGGGACGGACCCAGGACCGCCGCACTCGCGAGGGTGGAGTAGAGCGTCACCCGGAGAATGGCCTCGCCACCGTAGCTCTGACCTCCGAGCAACAGGAAGGGTGAGAACGCCATGATCGCGGGCACGGCGACGGTTCGCGTCCGCAGGGTCCTCCGCCACCCGAGTCGCCGGGCTCTCGCCAGGAGGACGACGAACGTCGATGACCACAGGAGCACGGCGCTGACCTTCGAGAACAGGCCACCGACGTCTCGTCCGAGGGCCTCGACGGGAGCGACGTTGATGCTGGCGTTCCCGACCGGGTCGAACCCGCTGAAGAGCCCGTACTGTGCGATGGCGGCGTAGTGCGAGAGGACGTACGTCAGCACCAGTGCCGCCATGCCCGCCGGCACCCACCACGGGATGCGGCGGAAGACCGCCAGGGCGATGGCGAGAGCGAGCAACCAGACCGGGGTGAGTTGGTGCGTCACCACGACGCCGGCGTAGATCACCAGGGCCATCACACTCATCGTGCGGTCGCGTCGGGCCTGTGCCAGGGCGACGAGCAGGCCACCGGAGAGGACGATCGCGACGGCCTGCGGTGAGAAGTAGTCCTGACCGACCCAGTTGAAGACGACCACCAGGGCCCCTGCCGCTGCGCAGCCGACCGTCCGCGCGCCAAAGGCGCGGGCGAGCGCGGCGGTGGAGAGTGCCAGGAGAACGTGGACGAGTGGTGTGGTCCAGCGCGCGATCGCGATGGTGGAGACCCCGCTGGCCTCGCCCAGGTAGGCCGTGGCGGCGAACATGCCAGGCCAGTTCATGTAGATGTCGCTGCCTTCCAGGACCTGCTGGTACTCCTGCAGCGCGCTGACCACGCCGATGTGCTTGTAGCTCCAGGCGGCGATCGGCACGGTGTTCACGACGGATGCTGTCGACCGGAAGACCAGAATCAGGACCCCGACCGTCGCCACGACCAGGCCGGAGCGACGTAGGCGCAGGGCGAGGACGAGGGCCACCCCTGCCAGCACGAGGGCCACGGCCAGAGTTCGGGGTCCCGCGACGAGGAGGCCGAGCACGGACGGCTCGGCGTCGTCGACGCGGACGAGGGCGATGATCCAGGCACCTAGGGATCCGCAGAGCGCCAGGACGACCACCACGGCGCCCCGGTCGCTGCGTGGTCGTGGCCTGCGTGCCGACGAGCGGGTGGGGCTGTCGGACCGTAGGGCGAGGAAGCCGGCCAGGCCGGTGACGACAGCGACGACGGCGGTGGCGGTCCGGGGGAACCAGAGGCCGGTCCAGGCCCCGAGCGAGCCCACGGCGATGAGGGCGCAGAGCCCGAGGACGGGGACCAAGGCGACCTTGGTGAGTGGCACGGCGCGGACCCGTCGGAGGACAACCGCTCCCGGCGCCATCAGCCAGAAGGCCGTCAGGACCGTTGCCCTGACGGCTGCGGCCGTGTTGCTGCCGAGCGGAGGCAGGCCGATCAGGACGACGAGGGCCGCCAGTGAGGTCGCCGCGGCCCAACCGGCCAGACGCCGGTCGATGACGCGCTCCTGCTGAGGGACCGGAGGATGGTGGCGTCCGGCCGTCCCGACACGGTTGCGGGGGGTGTCGACAAGCAGCGCCACGTCGAGCCCGGTCGCGGTTCCGTCGACTCGTCCGTGGCGGGACGTACCGGTCCTGCGGGGACGCCACTGGGAGGACAACCGCATGACCAGGCATTCCACCACGGCGTCAGGCGATCGGCTCGCGTTCGGCCGGACCTCACCCGGGCGAGGGTCCGACCGAACGCTCGCCCGACGCCTACGGGTGACCTCCCGTTTGAGGTGGTCGTGACGACACAGCAGACTGCGGGGATTGCGGGGACTGCGGTCGGTGGAGGACGGGTCTCGGAGCTCACGGAGACGACTCGCTCGAGAGGAGGGCACCGGAGGACGGGGCACGGCTCCCTGGTCGCTCCGAGCGGCATGGACAGAGATGCGTTGACCTGTGTCGTCCTGGCGTACCGCGACCCCGCTCACGTCCAGCGACTCGTGGCCGCGCTCGACCCGTTCCCCGTCCTGCTCCACTGTGATGCCCGCACACCCTCGACGGTCTTCCGGGAGATGACCGCCGATCTGCCAGGCCGGGTCACGGTCATGCCGCGCCACGAGACACCCTGGGGGCTCTGGGGGGCGGTGGAGGCCGAACTCGAGGGTTACCGGCTCGCCCTGCACGCCACGGACGCAGGCCACGTGGCGCTGCTCTCGGGGGCGGACTACCCCCTGGTGTCCAGCGGGGTCATCGCCGACGTCCTTAGGTCCATGGAGGGGCGCTCACTGACGTACGCGCGGCCGATGCCCGTACCCGAGTGGGGACGTGACGGCGGCCGTTGGAGGCTGCGGTTCCGGTTCACTGCCTGGAATCGGCACATGGTGTGGGTCCCCGTGCCGCGCCGCATGCCGCAGGGGGTCGTGCCGGCAGGCGGATCCTCGCTCAAGCTGCTGGCCCGGTCACACGTGGCAGCGCTGCTGCGAGCCGTCGAGGAGCGTCCCGACCTCGTGCGACGGTGGCGTCACACGTGGACGCCCGACGAGACGTTCATCCCCTCTCTCCTGCACACGCCGGCCTTCGTCCCGCGCTGGACCGAGGAGCGCGTGCGAGGCAGTGCCTGGGTCATTCGCTGGGTCGGTAGACGACCGCAGAGCCCGCCATGGCTGACCATGGACGACCTCGACGAACTCCGCCAGGAGCTCAGCCGTCCGTCCGACGGCGTCGTCAAGCTCTTCGCCCGCAAGTTCTCGACGGACCGCAGCACTCCGGTCCTGGAGGTAATCGACAGGGAGTTCCGCTCCTCCGGGTTGGTCCCGGCGGGATGGCCGATGACCTCGTCCCCCCAGTGACGGGCGGGGGCTCCATGTACGAGGTCCCGATGGGGGAGGTGGGTGAGGCTCCTCCCGGGAGCACCTCCCGTTCCAACGGTCACCACCCGAGGGTTCCCGTGTCTCCGCTCGCCGAGGAGGCACTCGGTCTCGAGCGGGTGACCGCGGCCGGCGCGCCGGTGCCCACCGGCGAGGTGCCGGCCGTGGGCGCAGGGGATGACGCGGACGATCCCATGGCCGGCCTGTTCGGTCGTGGCCTCCTGTACGTCGTCATCGCGGCGCTGCCCTTCGTCAGCGCCACGGTCGTCTCGCCGATCCTGGCCTACCAGCTCGGCCCCGCGAGCTTCGGGCTCATGGCCTCGGCGATCGCTCTGCACCAGCTGCTGACGGTCCTCGCGATGGTCGGGCTCGACCAGGCCGTGGTCCTGCAACGGGCAGAGGACGAGAACGACAGGGCTGCGCGTGGGCTGCTGGCGTGCGGCATCGTGCTCGCGGTCCTCGTGACGGCGCTCGTGGGCGTCACCAGCCCGTTCTGGAGCAGCGCTCTGGGCTTCCAGGGCGCCGACGGGCTCGTCGCCGCCACGGTCCTGTGGACGGCGCCGGCCGTGACCGTCCAGCTGGTGGTCGCGCTCCTCATGGGGGGAGACCGCCTCAGGGCGTTTGCTGTCGTCTCCTCGTTGTCGACCGTGGGGAGTCAGCTCGTCGGGCTCCTCCTGCTCTTCACGTTGAGCAACGACGTCCAGACCTACGCCTGGGGCGGCGTCCTGGGGCAGGCGGCTGCCATGGTCGTCGGCCTCGTCCTGGTCTGGCCGAGCTGGCGGGGACTGTTCGACCTCCAGGTCTTCCGCCGTGCCCTGGCGCTGGGGTTCCCGCTGATGCTGAGCGGGATCTCCTCGTTCGTCCTTAACGCAGGTGACCGCCTGGTGGTGCAACGCGTGCTCGGGCCCGCGGAAGCCGGCCGGTACCAGATCGCCTACACCGTGGGGTTCATCGCCGTGACGGTCCTGCTGATCACCGGGCAGGCGTGGGCTGCGCAGATCGCGTCGATCAGGGACGACCGCGAGCGCTGGGCCGTCATCGGCCGGTCCCGTGACGAGCTGTACGGGGCCTTCGCGCCGATGGTCCTGGGCGTCATGCTGGCCGCGCCCCTCCTGCTCCGGCTCCTGGCCCCTCCCAGCTTCCAACCAGCCTCGCTCCTCGGTGTGGTGCTGCTGGTGCTGCTGTCGGGGATCCCCGTCATCGCTGCCATGGCGAGCAGCCGGGCTCTCATCACTGCCCGCCGCACACGACCCGTCGCCCTCGCCGCCGGTGTCGCCGCAGTGGTCAACGTCGTCCTGAACCTCGTTCTCGTCCCGCCTCTGGGACTGACCGGGGCAGCGGTGGCGACACTGATCGCCTTCTCCCTGCAGGCGCTCGTCCAGTGGTTCATGCTGCCGAGTGGACTCACCTGGCCCCGCCCTGAATCCCGCCGGGTCCGCCTGCTACTCGTCGTCGTCACGGTGGCCTGGCTGTCCACCTTGGTCCCTCAGGACGTCGTCTGGATCACGGCCCGCACCCTGCTCGCGGCCGCCTGTCTTCCTTGGCTGGTTGCCACGCTGCGGCGCGCCCGCTCCGGGACCGCGGCATCGGAGCCGGCCCGCAGAGGCCGTCACGGGCGTCGTCGCGGCGGCCGTCACCGCGCGTGACTCGTCGGCGCCCTAACTTCTCGGCTACCTTTGATCACACGGGGTGACGTGGAGGCGCCGGCGACGTCCGGCAGGCAGCGAGCGGTGGGGACGGCCATGGACCTCGGGGTGGTGCGCAGGCTGCTCGACGTCTGCACCTGCGGACACCGGAGGGAGCTGCACCAGCACTACCGCCGCGGTACCGACTGTGCAGCGCCCGCCTGCGCCTGCCGGCGCTACCGGCGGGCGGTCCTGCACAGGCAGGTCCCGCACCCCCGGCCGTCCGGCGACGAGCTCAGGTGACCGGGCCGCGCCGGGACAGCCGCCGGCGGGCGAGCAGGTAGCTCACCGCCGTCAGTGCGGTCCCCTCGACGATCGACCACGCGCGAGCGAGGCCGGACGGGTCCCCGGTCACTGCGTCCCGCAGACCACGGCCGACCCCGGCGGGCAGCGTGCGTCGCACGTAGGTGCGCTCGCTGGCGAGAGCGGCGTCGGCGCCGGCCAGCGTGCTCACCAGCGCCTTCGACCGCCCCTCGGCGGCGCAGCGGCGGCGGAAGTAGCGCCGGGTCACCCGGTCCGGCGTGACGACGTGGTCGACCACGGCCCCGGGCTCGAGCAGGATCTGCCCACCCGGGTGACGCTCCGTGGCCCGGATGGAGAGCTCGGTCTCCTCGCAGCCCGCGGCGTCGGCGCCCAGCCGGCCGATGTCGGTCTCGAACCCGCCGATCCCGGCCAGCACCTCGCGCCGGAAGCTCATGTTCGCCCCGATGGGGTTGCGCACGGGCGCCGTGGTCCGGGGAAGGCCCCGGTAGCTGCACCCGACCACCCAGAGGAACTCCTCCGGGAACCAGTTCGGCCGCGGGGCACGCCAGGCCGGACGGACCCAGCCCCCGACGCCGAGCACGTTCCCCGCCTCGTAGGCGCGCAGCATGGCCTCCACCCACCGTGGGTCGGCGGCGGCGTCGTCGTCCAGGAAACCGACGATGTCACCGGTCGCCACGCGCACGCCGGTGTTCCGGGCGTCCGACAGGCCCTGCCTGCCCTCGTTGGGGACCACCCGCACGTCGAGGAAGGCGGCCGTCGCCTTCTCGAGCAGCTCGGGGTTGTGGTCGACGACCAGCACGATCTCGTCCGGCGGCCGGGTCTGGTCGCGCAGGCTCGCCACCGCGGCATCGATCTCGGCCCACCGGTCGAGCGTGTAGGCGCACACGAGCGCGGTGAAGGTGCGCGCCGGCAGGCTTGCCTGGTCCACGTCGGGGGTGGCTGGACTCATCGCACGGGTCTCCGGAGGTGTACGCGCGGACGGGAGGGGCTCGAGCCGGTCCAGCGTGGCCCACGCCGGGCGATGCCGCAGGTCCGGGCTCAGGCCGGGGGCACCGCGGGGATCGGTGCTGGGCGCCTGCGCGCAGTCGCGAGCAGGCCCAGCCCGAGGAGGGCGGTGGCGTAGGCCGGGTAGGGGAGCCGCACCGCCGCCTCGCTCGCCGGCCACAGCAGCGCTGCACCAGGACCGGTGGCCACGTCGCGCAGCAGGTGCAGCACCAGGCCGGCCGCCACGCCGAGCAGCCACCACGCTCGCAGCGCCCCGGCGAGGACGGTGCTGACGGCCACGACGAGCAGGGAGTGCGTCGGCGGCCGACCCCCGTCCACCGCGAAGGCGCCGTCGGTCAGGTAGAGCGGGACGTGGTCGAGGTCGATGGCCACCGCCGCGACCAGCGCCGCCCACCACGCGGCGCGCGGCGTGTGCCGGGGGGCGAGTGCGGCCAGTCCGAGCCAGGCGGTGGCGAGGTGCGCGGGCTCGTCGAGCAGCCCGACCACGGGGACCGGCCACGGCCGGGCGAACTGCACCGCGTCGAGGAGCAGCACCCCGAGCAGGAGGGTGGCCGGCGCCCATCGGGACCACCGGTCCCGCTGCGCGCCGCCCACCCTTCGACCGTAGGCCGCCTGGGGTCAGGCGGTGCGGGCGAGGACCGGCTCCTGCGACGCCCGGGGCGCCGGGACGATCGTGACGACGTCGATCGGAGCCGCGGCCGGCGCGACGCGGGGCACGGCCACCCGACGGCCCTTGCCGTTGACCCGCTCGACCGCGAGCGCCCGCAGCACGCGGAGCCCGTCACGCCAGGTGTTGAGGTTGCTCTCGCCGTGGATGCGCTCGTGCTCGAAGCTCGGCACCTCGGTGATGCGCAGCCCGGCCTTGGCGATCCGCGTGTTGATCAGGGTCTCGATCTCGAAGCCGTCGCCCCACAGCTTGGTGTCCGCGCCGGGGCCGCTGGCGTCGAGTTCGAGTGCCGGCAGGCAGTGCGCCCAGAAGGCGTTGTAGCCGTAGCAGAGGTCGCTGTAGCGCGTGCCGAAGAGCGTGTTGGCGATCCGGTTGAGCCAGCCGTTGCCCCAGGCCCGCGTGCGGGTGATGTCGCTGCTGCCACCACCGGCGGCGAACCGGGTGCCCTTGGCGAAGTCGGCGCCGTCGACCAGCGCGGCGACGTAGGCCGGGATCTCCCCCGGGTCCGCGGAGCCGTCGGCGTCCAGCATGACGACGACGTCACCGGTCACGGCGGCGAAACCGCAGGCCATGGCGTTGCCCTTGCCCTTACGGTTCTGCCGCACGATGCGGACGTCGGGACGCAGCGACCGGGCGACCTCAATGGTGCCGTCGGAGCTGCGGCCGTCGACCACGATGACCTCGTGCAGGTCCTCGGGCAGCAGACCGAAGACGTGCGGGAGGTTCTTCGCCTCGTTGTAGGTGGGGATGACGACGCTCACGCGGGGAGCAGCGCTGCGGAGCAGGGCCTTGCTGTGTGCACGCGACATGGGGCAGTCCTCTGCGGTGTGCCGGGTCGGTTTCGCCACTGCTCGCCACCGGGCTTCAGGCGACCAGTGCGCCCGGTGGGTCAACACTCCCGAGATTGACGGTGATCGACGAGGCCGCCACGCGACGGCTCCCTTGCCGTCCGGGGCTTGTTCGGGCCTGTGTCACCGGCCCCCCGTCACCGCGCGTCGTCGTCCCGCGGTGTGGTCATCAGGATGGGGGACGGACTCGTCCGTGTCCATAGGTTGAGCGCAACATATTGAGCCTTGAAGAGTGGCTTACCTCACGCGAGAAACAGTGACGCTGTGTAGTCGCCTAGACGGGGCACGCACCGGGTTCGTGCGTTTCACCACCCGACAGTGGGTACGGGCCGACCACGCAGTTGATCAGCCGGACGGGGGCGGTGCTCTGTGTTCAGTCGACGTGTGCGGTATGGGACCCCACCGCGGGGGTCGCGACCTCAGTCACCGAGAGTAACGGTGGTGGTACCGACGTACAACGAAGCGGCGAACCTCCCGGAGGTGTTCGCCGCTCTTCCCGACGACATCTGGGAGCTGATGATCGTCGACGGGTGGTCCACGGACGGGACGGTCGAGACGGCGCGTGAACTGCGCCCCGATGCGCGCGTCATCACTCAGACGCGCAAGGGCAAGGGCAACGCGCTGGCGTGCGGCTTCAACAACGCGCGCGGCGACGTCGTCGTCATGATCGACGCCGACGGCTCCACCGACCCGCGGGAGATCCCCTCCTACGTGCAGGTCCTGCTCGACGGAGCGGACTACGCCAAGGGGAGCCGCTTCGCCCGAGGTGGGACCAGCCACGACATCACGCCGGTCCGCAAACTCGGCAACGTCTTCCTCAACACGGTCGTCAACGTCCTCTACCGCACCCGCTACAGCGACCTCTGCTACGGCTACAACGCCTTCTGGCGCGACGTGCTGCCGGTGCTGGGCCTCGACTGTGGTGAGGAGGCGCTGGACATGCGGTGGGGTGACGGCTTCGAGATCGAGACGATTCTCAACGTGCGCGCCGCCAAGGCGGGGCTGCGGATCGTCGAGGTCCCCAGCGTGGAGCAGCCCCGCATGCACGGCGAGAGCAAGCTCAACGCCGTCCGGGACGGGCTGCGCATCCTCCGCGTGATCCTGACGGAGCTGCGCCACCGGCCGCCCTTCGCGGCCAGCCCCGCCGACGCTCCCGGCGAGCCGACGGACCGGTGGCGGCCGAGTGCCGTCGAGGACGCCCACACGACCGAGGTCCCGGTCGGCCAGGCGCCGCCCCAGCGGGACGACACGGAGGAGGAGGGCGCCGCCTGAGCGGCGTGGGGTCAGCCTGCCGCGAGGTGCTCGGCGACGGTGCGCAGCGGGCGGCCGAGCAGTGCGGTGAGCACTCGCGGGCTGCCGGTGAACCCGTGGGCGCGGTACTCGGCGAACATCGCCCGCAGGCAGCGCCGGGCGTAGCTGCCGTCGTCGTCCGGGAGGCCGGCGTCGACGGCGGTCACGTCGCGCCCGAGGTGGGTGGTGAGCAGCGCGGCGACGTCGGGGGCGGTGAGTTCCCGCGGGCCGGCCGCCTCGAACGTGCCGCTGTCGAGGCCGTCCTCGGTGAGCAGCACGGCGGCGGCCTCGGCGACGTCGCGCAGGTCGACGAAGGACTGCGCCGCCTGCAGGCCCCACGGGCTGGGCAGCTGTCCGGTGTCCGCGGCGGCGGGGACGGCGGCGTCGAGGTTGTCGGCGTAGGCGCACGGCTGCAGCACCCGCCAGCGGGCACCGGTGCCGGCAACGACGGCGTCGAGCGCCTCCTCGACGCGGTCCTTGGCGGCGTGGTGCGGCATCGAGCGCGCCTGCGGGCGCAGCACGGAGTGGTAGACCAGCCGGCCGACCCCGGCGCGGGCCGCGGCGCGCAGCACGGCCGGCGCGCCGGTCGCCTCCCGCGGGTCGAAGTTCGGCCAGACGAGGTACAGCGCATCGGCACCGGCCAGCGCGGGGGAGAGGTCGCCGGTGAGGTCGGCGACGACGACCTCCGCGCCCAGCGCGTCGAGCTCCGGGCGGGGACGCGCGGTGGCGACGACGGCGCGCACCCGCTCGCCACGCGCCCGCAGCGCGCCCACGACCGCGGTGCCGGTGGGGCCACCTGCAGCGGTCACGACGATCACCGGCTCGACTCTAAGTCGGACGTCCTCGTCCGGGGACGGTGCGTGACTAGAACCCGCGTCCTGGGTACCGGTCGATCACCACGGGGGCCGGGCCGGCGGCTGGGGGAGACGTGCCGTGGTGGGGATGGGCGCTCCTGGCGTGGGTCTCCCTCGCGCTGGTGCTCGGCGTGGTCCTCGGCCGGATGATCCGGACAGCGGAGCGCATGGAGTCTCGCGACCGGTGGCGCCAGCAGGACTCACCCCACGACCGCCAGGCCTCGTGAAGAGGTCGGCACCGATGCGGGTCACCTGGTGGGGGTGGTCGTGTGGGGCGTCCGGCGATGACGCGGCTACCGTCCTGCGGGTGATCCGCTGGACCTGTGCCCTGGTCGTGAGCTCGGTGCTGTCCGGCTTCGCCTTCCTGCTCCTGACCGGCGAGTACGTGAACGAGGGCCCCGTCCTGGTGCCGGTCGTGCCGGATCACGGGCTGCACGTGGGGGACGTGTTCATCCTCGCCGGGTGGGCGGTGGCCCTGGCGTTGCTGCTCGTCCTGACGCGGACGCACCGGCGACCGGAGCGCGACGGGAGCCTGCAGCGCGGTGGGGCCTGCTGAGTCCGTCGTCCACAGCCCGGGGGGTCTCGGCGGTGTGCCCTGCGGCCTCGCGGTGACGGTGGGCGACCATGGTCGGGTGCGGGGGACGTGGGTGCGGGCCGGCGCGCTGGCCGTCGTCCTCGGCATCGTCACGGTCGTGGCGGTGACCGTAGACCTGCCGGAAGTGACCACGGTGCGCGGGTGGGTCGACCGCGCCGGCGTGCTCGGGCTGGTCCTGCTCGCGGTGGGGGTGGGCCTGGCGCTGGTCGGGCCGGTGCCGCGGACGGCGCTGTCGGTGCTGCTCGGCGTCGTCCTGGGGTTCTGGGGCGGCCTCACGGTCGCCCTGGCCGGGGGGATGGTCGGTGCGCTGGCCGCCTTCGCGCTGTCCCGGGCGCTCGGTCGCCAGGCCGTGACCCGACTGGTCGGCCCTCGGCTGGCCACCGTCGATCGGGTGCTGGCCGACCGGGGGTTCGCGGCGGTCCTGGCCGGCCGGCTGCTGCCGGTGGTGCCGTTCAGCGTGCTGAGTCACGCGGCGGGGTTGAGCGCGGTGCCGCTCGCGCCCTACGTCGCCGCAACGGCGCTGGGCCTGCTGCCGAGCACGGTGCTGCAGGTGGGGGTGGGGGCTTCGGTGCCCCAACTGACGCAGTGGGCCGCGCGGGCCGGGTCGCCCGAGGTCGCAGCCGCGTCGGTGGTCGTGGTGGCCGTCCTCGGGGTCGTGGTCGTGTCGCGGCGCCGAGCGCGGCGCCAGGCGACAACGAAACAGTAGCGATACGTCCCGGCGTCATCACGCAACGCACACGGGTTGTCTACCCTCGTGCGCATGCGGGGACTGGACCTGGAACGCCCACCGCGGTGGGGGATCGTCGCTCTCCTCGCACTCGTGCTGGTCAACGCGGCCGTCTTCGCCGGGATGGCGCTGCGCCCCGCGGCCGAGGACCCCTACGGGCCCACGCGTCTGGCCGCCGCATCCGCCCCGACCCCGGCTCCGGCGGCGGGTACCCCTGCTCCGGTGGATGCGGCGACCTCGCCGGAGCCCGCGTCGACGCCCGTCCTCGCCGTCTACGGCGACGGGTACGCCGCCGGCAACCCGTCGGGCGGCCTCGGGCCGGCGGGCTGGCCGGCCCAGGTCGCCGCGTCGGTCGGGGCCGAACTGTCGCTGCACGCAGTCGCGCGGGCCGGTTACGCCGCACTGGGGGTGACCGGAGAGGACCTGCCGGCGGTGGTGCGCGCGAACCCGGTCCCGGACGCGGCGGTGACCGTCCTCTTCGGCAGCCGCAACGACGGCGACGAGTCCACCCCCGCGGTGGAGGCCAACGCCTCGGCGGCCATCGCGGCGGTGCGCCAGCAGGCACCCGACACGGTGCTGCTCGTCGTCGGGCCGGTCTGGAGCGACGGGGACGTCCCGGCCGGGGTGGTGGCCGCGCGCGACGCCGTCCGGTCCGCCGCCGAGGCCGCCGGCGCGGAGTTCGTCGACCCCGTCGCCGAGGGATGGTTCGCCGACGTCACCGGGCTGATCGCGACGGACGGCGTCTCGCCCACCGACCAGGGGCACGCCTACCTCGCGGAGCGGATCGCTCCCGCGGTGGAGGCGGCACTCGCCGGGACCTCCGGCCCGACCGCCTGACGCCGGCGGCCGGCTAGCGGCATCAGCGCCGGCGGCTCAGCGGCGGGCGGCGACGGGCCGCGGGCGGGGCGCCGACGGCGAGGTCGATCCTCGCCGTGGCCGGGCCGGCGGTCGGCAGCGGGGCGTCGGCCCGGGGCGCGGGCACGGGCGCCGGGGTGCCCGCCCGGACGCCGGCGCGCGTGTCGCACAGGGCCTGCAGCAGCGGGATCAGCGAGGCGAAGACCTGCTCGCCGACCTCCTGGTGGACCGACGGCCGCTGGCCGATCGGGTCGCGGACGTCGTCGGCGTCGCGGTCCGCGCGACGGCGGGTGGCTCGCTGCGCACCGAGGGCGGCCACCAGCGCCCGTGCCCGCTCGTCGAGGCGGGACACCGGCGGCAGGGCCGAGACGTCGACGCGCTGGAGCAGGTCGCCGGCCTCCCGCAGCGTGTAGGCGCGGAACATCACGCGCGGCGCCAGCTTGAGGACCTCGCGGCGGTGGCGCCGGGTCATGGTCAGGACCAGGTCGGCCGACTCGATCATCTCGCCGGTGAGCTGCTGGGCGGAGAAACCCGACGGATCCCCGCCGAGTCCGGCCAGCACCAGGGCGGAGGACGGCTCCATGCCCTTGCCGACGACGGCGTGCGTCCCGGCGCTGCTCGTGCCCACGGCCGCCGCGGACGCCCCCAGCGCGTCGTCGAGGAACGCCCGTGTCAGCCGCTCCCCCATGGGGGAGCGGCAGATGTTGCCCGTGCACACGAAGAGGATCCGCACGGAGGCAGTGAACAGCCGACACGACCGCACGTGCGGGAGGCCACAGGGGGCGTCGCTCGCACGACCGGTCGGCTGAACCTCCCGCCCCGCCCGTAACAGTGTGTGCGAGCACGAGCACAGAGGGGTTACACGAAACCGGACTGACCGGTATCGTCCGAACCGCTCCCTCACTCGTCTGGGGGACGGGACGCGGACCCGCCGGTCGGTGTCCGGCTCACGAGCGGGGAGACGCGTGGACCTGAAGGACGTGCTGCAGGCGGTCCGGTCGGGGTGGTGGCTGCTGGTCGCGGCCGTGCTCCTCGCCGTGGCCGCGGCCGGTGCCCTCACCTGGATGGCCACGCCGCTGTACGCCTCGTCCACCCAGCTGTTCGTGTCGACGTCGTCGTCCACCGACACCTCCACCGCCTACCAGGGCAACCTCTTCTCCCAGCAGCGGGTCACCTCGTACGCCCAGCTCCTGACCGGCGAGCAGCTCGCCGCCCGGGTCGTCGAGGAGCTGGGCCTGGACCTCACCCCGGCCGAGGTGGCGGCCAAGGTGACCGCCACCGCCGTCCCGGAGACGGTTATCCTGGACGTCACGGTCACGGACGTCTCCCCGCAGCGGGCGCAGGACATCGCCACGTCGCTGGGCCGCCAGTTCACCCAGCAGGTGCTCGAGCTCGAGACGCCGGAGGGCGGGACGGCTTCCACCGTCAAGGTGACGATCGTCGAGGCCGCCGACCTGAACGAGGCGCCCGTCAGCCCCGACGCCGTCCGCAACCTGGCGCTGGGAGGGGTCCTCGGCCTCCTGCTCGGGCTGGGTCTCGCGCTCCTCCGGTCGCGCCTGGACAACACGGTCAAGTCGGCGGAGGAGGTCCGGGAGCTGGCCGGTGTCGGCGTCATCGGCACGGTGCTGGAGGACCCGCGCCTCGCCGAGGAGCACCTGGTCGCCGACCTCGACGAGCACTCGGTCAGCGCCGAGGCCTACCGGGCGGTCCGCACCAACCTGCAGTTCCTCAACGTCGATCACCCGCCGCGCGTCATCGTCATCTCCAGCTCCATCCCCGGTGAGGGCAAGTCGACGCTCGCGGTGAACCTGTCCACGGTGCTCGCCCAGCAGGGCAGCCGGGTCATGCTCATCGAGGCCGACCTCCGCCGTCCCCGGGTCACCCGGTACATGGGTCTCATCAGCGGGGCAGGACTGACCAACGTGCTGGCCGGCACCGCGGCTCTGCACGAGGTGGCGCAGCCCTGGGGCGACGGCAAGCTCACCGTGCTCGGCGCCGGGCCGATGCCGCCGAACCCGAGCGAGATGCTCGGATCGGCGCAGATGCGCGTGCTCCTCGACGAGCTGCGGGACACCCACGACTTCGTCGTCATCGACGCCCCGCCGCTCCTCCCGGTCACCGACGCCGCCGTGCTGTCGGTGCTCTCCGACGGCTGCGTCATCTCGACCCGCCACGGGGTGACCCGGCGCGAGGAGCTCGCCGAGTCCGCCGCCGTCCTGCAGCGCATCGACGCCAAGCTCCTCGGCGTGGTGCTCAACCGGGTGCCGCAGTCGACCGGCACGGCGCGCGGCTACGGCTACGGCTACAGCTACGAGGCCGACCCCGGCCGGGAGCTGACCGCCGACACCGGCAACATGGCCATCCCCCGGCCGCTGCGCGGGCGCTCACGCCGGCGGTTCGAGGTGACCGGCCCGCTCCCCCCGGTGCCGACCAGGCGCTGACCAGGCACACGAGCGGCCCGTGGTCGCACCCGGGGGGAGGACTGCCCCCGAACTGATACGGAACGGTACTTCACGAATTGCGTTGCTCTGGCGCGCTCACGGGACGGGGGTCGGGATGACGGACAGGCGCGCGGCCTGGCGCTGGCGCATGCGGCGCTGGGGTCTGCTGGGCATGGACACGGCGCTGCTCGTCGGCGCGCTGTGGCTCGCCTGCGCGGCCCGCTACGAGGGCGCCGTCGAGCACATCGACGGCCGTGGACTCCTCCTCGTCGGCGCCACCGGCGCGGTCACCTACGTGCTGCTGTCGTCGCTGCTCCGGCTGCACCACGGCCGGTACCCGGTGGGGAGCGCGGACGAGCTCTCCGCCATCGCGGTCGCCGTGGCCTTCGTGACCACGGTGGAGATGGGCGTGGACGTCGCCGGTGGGGCGCCGCGGCTGGTCCCCCTCTCGGCCGTTCCGGTGGCCGCCGCCGTCGCCCTGGTCTGCACGGCGGCGGTGCGCCTGGCCGTGCGCCGCCAGCGCGAGGGCGCCGCCCGCCCGACGGCCGGGGAGCGCACCCTCGTCTTCGGCGCCGGCGACGCCGGCCACCAGCTCGTGCGCTCAATGCTGACCAACCCGGCGAGCACCTACCTCCCCGTCGGGCTGCTCGATGACGACCCCCGCAAGCGGCACACCCGCATCCGCGACGTCGAGCTGCTGGGCGGGCGGGACGACGTCGCCGAAGCAGCCGTCGCCACGGCCGCGACGACGCTGGTGATCGCGCTGCCGCTGGCCGACAGCTCGACGATCCGCGACCTCTCCGGCCGCGCGGTGGCCGCCGGCCTGACGGTCAAGGTCGTCCCGCCCCTCGCCCAGCTGCTGGACCGGGGCGACGTCGGCATCCGCGACGTGCGGGACATCGACATCGCCGACCTGCTCGGCCGGCGGCAGATCGACACCGACGTCGAGGAGATCGCCGACTACCTCCGGGGCAGGCGCGTGCTCGTCACCGGCGCCGGCGGCTCCATCGGGGCGGAGCTGTGCCGACAGATCTCCCGCTTCGCTCCCGCGGAGCTGATCATGCTGGACCGCGACGAGTCGGCGCTGCACGCCGTGCAGCTCAGCATCCACGGCGAGGCGCGCCTGGACCTGCCCGAGGTCGTGCTGGCCGACATCCGCGACTCGGAGACGGTCTACGACCTGTTCCTCGCGCGGCGGCCGCACGTGGTCTTCCACGCGGCGGCGCTCAAGCACGTGAACATGCTCGAGCAGTACCCCGACGAGGCATGGAAGACGAACGTCCTCGGGACGCGCAACGTGCTGGCGGCGGCCACGGCCATCGGGGTCGGCCACTTCATCAACGTCTCCACGGACAAGGCCGCGGACCCGGTCAACGTGCTGGGCCGCACCAAGCGGCTGGCCGAGCAGCTCACCGCGGCCTACGCGGCCCTCAACGAGGGCAGGTACCTCTCGGTGCGCTTCGGCAACGTGCTGGGCAGCCGCGGCTCGGTGCTCACCACGTTCGCCGCGCAGATCGCCCGGGGTGGTCCCATCACCGTGACCGACCCCGAGGCCACGCGCTACTTCATGACCATCCCCGAGGCCGTCCAGCTGGTCATCCAGGCCGGCGTCATCGGTCGCGGCGGCGAGGCGCTCGTGCTGGACATGGGCGAGCCCGTGCGGATCGCGGACGTCGCCCGCCAGCTCGTCGAGATGTCGGGGCGCGACCTGGAGATCGTCTACACGGGGCTGCGTCCGGGGGAGAAGCTCCACGAGGAGCTCTTCGGTGCTGCCGAGGCCGCGTCCAGGGACGCGCACCCGCTGATCAGCCACGTGCCGGTCCCGCCGCTCGAGGACTGGCAGCTCAGCCGCATGGGCCGCCGTGCGTCCGACGTCTGGGCCACGACGGACGCGTCGGCCGCGGTCCTGTGGGCCGACGAGGAGGTGACCCGGTGACCATCACGCCGACCCGTGCTCCCTCACGGATCCTCCTGTCCTCACCGGACGTGGGACCGCGGGAGGAGGAGCTGGTGCTCGAGGCCGTGCGGTCGGGCTGGATCGCGCCCCTCGGACCCATGGTGGACGCCTTCGAGGAGCGGATCGCCGAGCGCTGCGGCCGTGCGCACGCCGTTGCGCTCTCCTCCGGTACCGCCGCACTCCACCTGGGGCTGCTCGAGCTCGGCGCCCGGCCCGGCACCGTGGTCGTCGTCCCGACGATGACGTTCGCGGCCACGGCGAACGCCGTCGTCTACACCGGGGCCACGCCCGTCTTCGTCGACTGCGACGAGAACGGCAACCTGCACCCCGGCCTGCTCGAGACGGCGCTCGAGGAACTGGCCGAGCAGGGTGAGACGGTGGCCGCCGTGATCGCGGTGGACCTGCTGGGGAGGTGCGCCGACTACGCCGCCATCGTGCCGGTCTGCGAGCGCTTCGGCGTCCCGGTGCTCTCGGATGCCGCGGAGTCACTCGGCGCCTCCCACGACGGCCGGCCGGCCGGCTCCTTCGGCCACGTGGCCGCCGTGTCCTTCAACGGCAACAAGATCATGACCACCAGTGGTGGTGGCATGCTCCTGACCGACGACGCCGACCTCGCTGCCCGCGTCCGCTACCTGAGCACCCAGGCCCGCCAGCCGGCCGTGCACTACGAGCACACGGAGGTCGGCTACAACTACCGACTCAGCAACGTCCTCGCCGCGCTGGGGCTCGCCCAGCTCGAGCGGCTGGACGAGATGATCGCGCGGCGCCGCCGGCTCCGGGAGCTGTACGCGCTCCTCTTCGCCGGCCGTCCAGGGGTGCGGGTCTTCCAGCGAACGGGGGACGAGGCGGACAACTGCTGGCTCACCGCGGTCGTCGTCGACCCGGCACGGGCCGGTTGGTCGACCGACGACCTGCGTCGTGCTTTAGACGCGTCGAACATCGAGTCGCGCCCGCTGTGGAAGCCGATGCATCGCCAGCCAGTGTTCAAGGGGACAAGGTCGCTACTTAGTGGGGCCGCGGATGGACTCTTCGCTGAAGGCCTCACCTTGCCTAGTGGTTCAGCCATCACGGCGCAGGACCACCGCGTCGTGTTGGCGACGATTCGGGCGTTCCTGCATGGGCAGCGTTGAGCCGTTGCACCGCCCTCTAGCTGAACCAACCCGAGGTTCTTCAAGGTGACCGCACAACACGTTCCGCATCTCTTAAGTACTGGAAGGGAGCAGGCGCGGGCGCTTCGCCGCTTTAATCAAACGAAGCGTATTGCTGACCTGATCCTGCTCACGCTGATTTCCCCACTAGCAGGCGCGGCCGCTCTGATAGTTGCTGCAGCGGTCCGCCTAAGCATGGGTGCCCCAGTAATTTTTAGGCAGGAGCGCATCGGACTGGGTGGACGCAAGTTCCATGTACTCAAATTTCGGACCATGACTGTGTCGGCTGATCCTCGTGACGAGATGCGCTCCCAAGCTGAGAGGGTCACGCCCGTCGGGCGCATACTGCGAGCAACGAGCTTGGACGAATTGCCTCAACTTCTGAACATAGCGTTCGGGCATATGTCCTTCGTGGGACCCCGCCCCCTATTTGTTCGTTATATTGAGTTCTACACGCCTCGTGAAGCGTCGAGGCACTGGGTGCGCCCCGGCCTCACCGGCTCGGCTCAGGTGAGGGGGCGAAACCGCTTGCAGTGGGAGGAGCGACTTGCGCACGACGTAGAATACGTCCTCAACCATAGTGTCCGAGCGGACGCTGGCATTCTTCGCCGTACGGCTCAAAAGGTGCTGACGAGCGCTGACCTCCAAGTGGTGCCCACGGGTACGCCGCTGGATGTCGCTAGATCAGAGACTCCGCGCCTTAGGCCGCTCCTAAAAGCGGATCTAGCGACACGAGTTGCTTGGATGACAAACCCCAGCGTGGCCCGTCACATGCAAATACTGGGGCAGATAACAAAAGAGAGTACAGAGGCTTGGTTCGAGTCGATTTCCCGGAACCCTGCCCGACACGACCTCGTGTACGCCCCCCCTCAGGGTCAGGCGCTTGCGATGGTCGGCTTGACGCACATCTCGGACCCAGAGTGGGACGCGACATTCTACTTGTTCGTCGACCCCGACAAGCAGGGGAGCGGGCACGGCAAAACTGCGACCAGGCTTGCCTGCGAGTATGCATTTTATCAGCTGGGTCTTCGGTCTATAACTCTGAGCGTCGCCGTTGCAAACCGCCCCGCTATGAAGATCTACGAATCCCTCGGTTTCCGGTTGATCGAGAATGAGTCGACACCCGAGAGGTTACTACTCAGGCTTACCCGCGACACCTTTGCAGGGACAGTCTCATTGCCTGCGACGGGCCGAGCCCGCGGAAGCCGCGCGCCACATGCGCCGAAGCGCACGGACGATGCGAGAGAAAGGCTGCGATAGCGTTGAACATCGTCATCTCGTCTGCCGGCCGCCGGCTGTACCTTGTTGAATGGTTCAGGTCCGCGATGGACCAGCTCGGAGTAGCAGGCGATGTCATCGTCGCCGACCAAGACCCGCTTGCGGCTGCCCTGGCAGCCGGGGACGCCGCGGTGAGGTTGCCCGTCTACTCTGATCCGGCCTACGCGCAGAGCTTGCTTGACCTGTGTCAGGACAGGAATGTAGGCCTCCTCATCTCGCTCAATGATTACGAAGCCTTACTAATCGCGCAAACAGTAATGTCGACGCTTCTGGCTCGAGGCACTCAGGTTCCCATACTCGACGCGGAGACGGCTCGGCTGGCTGCGGACAAGTGGGCTGCGGTCGGCGCGTTCGCGGCAAGTGACATTGCCGTGCCCCGAAGTGCACTGGGGACGAGCGCCCTGACCCCTTCCGGCGCTGATCTCATCCGTTGCCGCGAGATTGTGGTGAAGCATCGCTTCGGCAGCTCATCCTCTGGTTTGCTGTTTGGCGACGCAGCAGACCTTCGCGAGTTGGTTCTGGCGTCCGCTAAGACGGCGCCTAACGAGTTCGGCGAGGTGTTGACTGCAACTCCCCGTCCGGAGCTTGTCATAGTTCAAGAACGGCTGAGCGGAGCGGAGTTCGGCATCGACATCCTGTCTGACCTAACCGGACAGTTCAAGACTTGCTTCGCGCGTCGGAAGCTCCGCATGCGAGCGGGAGAGACCGACCAGGCGGTCACAGTCGACAATAGCCCCTTTTTGCCGTTGGCTGTCGCCGTGCACAGCGTCGTTCGCGCGAGGGGCTTGATGGACATGGATGTAATCCTCGATGAGAGTGGCGTGCCGCGTCCTATTGATCTCAACCCGCGATTTGGAGGAGGCTATCCCTTCTCTCATCTGGCCGGAGCGGACGCTCCAGCGTGCTTGGTTGCGTGGGCGGCTGGCCTACCGATTTCGGAGGAATGGCTCCGACCTGCTCCCGGCGTCTATGGCGCGAAGCATCCGAGCATCGTATGCCTTGGTTCAGGGTCGAGTGGGGAGTCTTCGTGACCCCTCTGCTGCATCAACCGCGCGGCGCGACGGTAGGTATCGTGACGAGCGTGGGGCGCACCCTGGACGCGTTCTTTCCTCCGATAATCGAGTCCCTTTCTAGCATCGGGTTTTCGGTGGCGACGGCAAGCGGCGAATGGTCCCGAGGTGACAACTGGACGCATCTGCCGAGTTTCAGCCAACGGCCACAGGTCGCAACTCCGCTGGCGGTGCGGGAGGTTCGTCGGTGGGCGTCGCGCACAAACCTCGATATCGTCATGACCAGCACGGCCACCGCATCGGCGATCGTCCGACTTGCTGGCCTTGGCAAGCCGATCGTGTACTTCTGTCATGGACTGCACTGGCGTGAGGCCGCGGGTAGGGATGCCGCGGTCTGGCGCTTGCTGGAGGGGCGGTTGCTGCGTCGTACGATCAGCGTCGTATGCCTCAATCATGCGGATGAACAATGGTTTCGAGCGCACACGGACGTTCCGGTGACGCGGCTGCCCTACGGTGTCGGGCTTCCCCTGACGGACTATCCGCCCTCGCCCGTCCCGGTTGAACCCTTGAACCTGCTTTGGGTAGGAGAGTTTTCTCCGCGGAAACGTCCAGACCTTGCACTCGACGTTGTCGCAGAGGTCCGTGACCTGATCAAGAGGCCCGTCAACCTGCAGATGCTGGGCGACGGAGGGCTGCGCGCTTCCATCCAGGACCGTATCCAGACACTGAAGCCGCTCGGAACCACTTCCGCGGACGGACGGGGGCCAATGTACCCGGCGATATCAAAAGCAACCGCGCTACTGCATACGGCGGCCTGGGAGGGGCTGCCGCGTGTCGCTTTGGAAGCGGCCGCAGTTGGGCGTTGGACTTACGGGTTCGACGTCAAGGGGGTCAGGGACGCTCCGCTTGTCCGCACTGCAAGAGATCCTGATGTCCGTGCACTGGCTCGACTGATCGCGGGAGATTACGCCGTTGGACAGATTCGCGAAGTTCCCGACGTGCGCCGTGAACTGAGCGCTCAGCTCGCGGGCGATCTAGTCGCCGGCGCGGTCGCCAAGGCCCTGGTGTCGCAGTGAAGTCGCTTGTCCAGGATGCAACACTGGGCGCCGCTGTATGAGGGTGCTTGATCACCGGCTGAGTTCCCTGAGGGCAAGTTTCGGTGATTTGATTGTCGCTCAAGCTGCGCCGCGCGGTGCAACCTTCGTGCTCTCACTTGCTACGGCCGCTGTCTTGGCCCCCGAAGGGCGTGGCGCGTTAACTTTGATGACGACTGGGGCGCTCCTGCTAGGGGCCGTCGCCTTTGGCAGCCTGCATGTCCCGGTCGTGAACGGGCTTGCTGCGGGTGACGGAAGTGCACTCCGCCACGGGGGTGCGACGGCTTCGGCGCTTGGTGGGATCCTGCTCGCCTGCGGCATCGGGATCCTCATCGCGCGCGCGGGCGCCAACTCCGTGGCCGCAGGGTCAAGCGTCGGGCAAGCTGGTTGGGCATGTATCGGCGGCGGGCTATTGGTGATGCAGCTATTTGTCGTTCGCGTGCTACAGGGTCTCAACGACGATCAGGGCTATCGTCGGACGCTCGTCTTGCAAGTCTCGGTTTACGCCTGCGCCGTTGCCGGCCTTCTGCTAGTTGCGCGGCATCCTGTGGCCTACTTCGCGGCTTGGCTAGCCTCCATTGCCTCGAGTCTCGTAATCGCCTTAGTCTTGATGCGACGTCGAGTGAAGCAGTTTGCGCCGCACAGGCGCTCGTCTAAGCCTCTGGCCTTCTATAAGGCAGCTTTGGCGAATCATGCTGGCAGTGTCGGGCAAATGCTGATGTTGCGGGCGGATGTCTTGATCGTTGGAATCATGTTGGGAGCGGGAACCGCTGGCGTCTACGGCATTGCGCTCACGCTCGTGGAAACCATGCTGGTAATTCCCGAGATCCTAGCGCTTTCGGTGTTCGCACGGCGTAACGCGAGCCTCGAGTGGTCTTGGTGGGCAGACTTGATCAAGACGCTTCGCATCAACGCGCTGATTGGCCTTGCCGTGGCAGCTCTCATCCTCCTTTCGAGCCTGCTGCTCGAGCGGTCTATCTTAGCGGCGTATGGCGACCTGACCTTCCTCGTTTGCGTCCTGCTTCCAGGGGGGCTCGGAGCCGGATACGCTCGAGTGGCCGTCGCAGCCCTGCAATCCCGCAACGAAAATAGACGCGTGTATCGATACGGCATGCTAGCTGCCGCCCTATCTCTCGGGTACTTTGCCGCTGGCGCCGCTGGTGGGGCCGTAGGGATCGCCTGCATGTCCACATTTGCATGCCTGCTTACGGGCGCCTACCTGTCGCGACAGATCGGACAACTCAAGTGACGCATGTGGCGGAAAAGACTTCGGTAGTCATCGTCGCGTACAGAAGCGCTGGGTCTTTGTCCGCTGCTCTAGAGCCCCTGCTGCACGACAATGCGGTGGGCGAGATAATTGTCGTAGACAATTCTGCCGAACGAGAGGCGGAGCGGATAGTGCACGGGACTGCAGGACGGGTCGCTTACGTTGCGCCCCCGCGAAACCTGGGATTTGCAGGGGCGTGCGAGTTCGGTCTCCAGTCCACGTCGGATCCCGTGGTGACCTTCTTGAACGCTGACGTGGTGCTAACTCGGGGCATTGCGCCACTCGTTGCGCTCTGCGCCAACGGCGGCGTGGTTGCCAGTGGAGGACTCCGCCGATCGCCAGACGCGTCGCACCTATCGAATGCGCGCCACCGGGTCACGCTGTGGCTGGAGACAAAACGTGCAACATTGGGCTCAAGCGTCTCCTTGAACCGTCTAGCAGTTGCCGATTCGATTGATGAGGTAGCCCAGGTGGACGGGGCGTTCCTCATGGTCGCGCGCAATCACTATCAGCGTTTGGGCGGTTTCGATCAGCGATTTGAGCTGTATTTCGAGGATGTGGATTTTTGTGAGCGTGCTCGAGCCTCGGGGCGGGTGCTGCTAGATCGGCGCGCGTACGGCGTCCACGAGGGAGGTGGGAGCTCGAGTCAAGTATCAGAGGTCGCGTACTGTGTGTTTCGCGTCTCACGCCTACGATACGCGCGCAAGCGATTCGGCTTGACGGGAGCGCTTATCGTTTGCATGATCACCATCATCGAGAGTGTCGTGAGAGGGGTCACGCGGCAAGGCGAGGGCGGTAAGACTCGCCGAACGGCGTTCCGGCTAGTGGTACGAGAGCTGAATATTCCCCAGTCGGTCACGGTGCTGCGGTGAGCGGTTCGGGATCCGGTGGGGGCCCAACGTCGCCGAGTCGGCTGTCTTTCGTGTCACCATACGGCCGGGGTGGTGCAAGCTTTGACGTGCGGGTGATGGGTTGGGTTCGGCACCTGCGACTGAGTCCGATCGTAGTGGACTATGCGGGCGCCCGTGATAATCGGCCAGCGACTTTGCTTAGGCATCCGCTCGGGGTGCTCTCGGCTGAAGTGGCGCTTCGACAACTGGACCTCAGTGCGGGACCGCTAGTACTTCACCGTGAGGCCTCCCCGTTCAGTCGTGGCGGCCTGGAGCAGCGATTGATGCGCCGCGCGCCTTTTGCGGCGTACGACTTCGACGATGCGCTGCAGTGGGATACCTCCGGGGGAGTTCTTAGGAGTCGACTGTTCAGCAAGGCGCGGACATGCAGGATGGCTGTCGGTGCGGCTGATGTGGTGATGGCCGGCAGCGATGTGCTCGGCAACTGGGCGGCCGAGCATTCGCGCAATGTAGTGGTTATTCCCAGTTGCGTGGAGCCCCTTGACTACAAACAGAAGTCCACGTACGAGGTGTCTGAATCGCCGAGAATCCTTTGGGTCGGTTCACCGAGTACTGAGCGCCAGCTTCGCAGCATCAGCAGGCCCTTGCTCGAGACCTGTGAGGCGTTCGGAGCCCGGGTTCGGGTTGTGAGCTCAGGGTTTGGCGACCTTGGTGAATTGTCCACCGTCGTCGACCGCGTGGATTGGTCGCCTGCAGTCACGAAGATTGAACTAGCGAACGCTGACGTGGGGGTGGCGCCTTTGATCAATAATCCGTTCGAGCGAGGAAAATGCGCCTACAAGCTGTTGCAGTACGGCGCCGCTGGTCTTCCGATTGTCGGGAGCCCCGTTGGTGCAAATCAGATGGCGTTAGAGCGTTTGCAAGGGTATGCTGCTGAGACGGAAGCGGAGTGGGTCGCTGCACTCGCGAGCTCTCTCGAGGCTTCCGTGAGAGAGCGGGAACGCATTGGTCGGGAGGCTATTGCGGGAGTGCAGCGCTATTACTCGTATACTTCTTGGGCGGACGCGTGGAAGCTCGCAGTCGGCGTGACGCCGTGAGTCGGATAGCGAGCGATGTGGGCGATACTGCGCCTGACCGCAAATCGGGGGGGATTCCGAGGTGGCTGTAGCGGCATTGGTAGTCGGCTGTGCGCTGCTAGGTCTCGTTTGCTGGGTGCGTGCCGGTAGGCATCACCCCGTGACCTTGACCGTACTCCTATGGCTGGCGCTCTCCATCTTGGTTAGCGTGCGACCCCTGAACCTGCTCGATCCCACTGGAACGGCCGTGACGGCGGTACTGCTCGGTCTCTGCGCTCTGGCTGCGGTGCCGGTAGCGACGGGCCGGCAGTCTGTTCGGGTTCGTGCTCGCGGGGAGCCTGAAGAAGAGGGGCAGGCTGAGTATGCAGTTCATGTACCCGCATCGATAGCCGTTGCTGTCGTGTTTCTGGGCGTTGTCGCCTGGGGGGTAGTTGGCTTCAGAGGGGCCGTGGCATCCGCGGCTGGCGCGTCGTTCGACAGTTTGACCGCGCAGCAGGTGAGGTGGGCGCAATTGTATGGCGGCGTCGATCTTGGGGGCGCCGTGGGGTTAGCTATGGCAATGTCCCCTATTCTCGGGGCGGTGGCTGTCTTGGGCGCGGTCTTTCACCGGAGGGTCTGGCTGCTATTGCTCGTACCAACTCTCATGTTGGTGACGCAGTCACCCTCAAGAACCGCAACTCTCAGTTTGCTCGTATCGACCGTCACCTTCGGCGTGCTAGTGCATCTAATCAGAGGTTCGGTCATCAAGGTTGGGCGTTTGGGGGCTGTTGCGGCGACTTGTCTTGTAGTCGGCGCTACTTACTTCTCATACATTGGCAGCCAGTTGGATAAGTCGGACCTGCCATCCGGGCTCGCGATGAGCGGGTGGGTGCCGCCCGGCATGGGTCCTCCGCTGCTCTACGAGCTGGGGGGCCTGAGTGCCTTCTCAGTGCTGGCCGACGCGCCCGTCGCTGGCAATCCTTATGGTTCGCCGGGTCGGTCCGTCTATGTTGTTATGCGGGTGTTGTCTCTCTTCGGCGTCAAGGCGGACGCGCCGGCGCCGTTCGCAAGCTATGTCAGCATCCCGACGCCGTTCAATGTATATTCGGCTTTTGGAGATGCCTACTTCGATGCGGGCCTACCCGGCGTAGTGGTCATCTTCTTCGTTGTAGGTGCGGTGATCGCATACGCTTGGCGGCGGGCGATGCGTGGCAGCCTTCCCGCTGCCTGGGTTGTATCTGTCCTTGCATCTGTCCTTCTTGCCACGCCGCTAAGCCTGCGGTTCGCAAACGTTGATGTGTGGATCCAGGCGCTGTTCGGTGCGCTTGTCGTCTATGTTCTCACTCAAGTTGAGACGCGAAATGGTCCCGTCCAGCTCCGCCAGGGTGACGAGATTGCTGCAGGCCGCGGCGATGGGCTTGGTCGTCCCCGCGTTGGGCCGTGGCTAGGCTTGCCGTAGTGTTCGTCGCCGTTGCCTACAGCGCGAAGGCTGCCCGAGAGAATGCAGGCATTCGCGCCGTCATGAGCCACGGTATGCCCGCACGCGGACACTCCGGGCGCCCTCAGGGCTATGGGGCGGCAGCACGTGACTTCCATACCCCGCAGCCCACATCTGATCTCCTCGCCAACGCTGACCTCGTGCTGACCATGACGTGGGTCCGCCGCAGTGACGTATTGGCCTCAGCGCCCCGAGGACTTGCTTGAATCTCCACCCTGCGCGAAAGGGCTAGACAAGCTCACTGATGGGCGGATTGGCTTCAGCAAGGATGCTGGGCAGGGCGGGAAGCAGCCTCGTCGCGGCGACGGCGATGCTCGGTCCAGTCGGCCGATGACTCGCGAGGATGCGGTGCTCGATCCCATTAATCAGTCCGGTGGAGACCATCCGGCGGCTGTAACCGCAGCTCGACTGCTCGGGTACCGCTGAGGAAGCGGCCGAGCGGGCCGACGCCGTGCTGGGGCTCTCTAAGAAGACGTTGCATTAGTTGGTTGGTAGCCGGCGGGCGCAGATCAGCGTGACGGCCAGGCGGGCCAGCGCGGTGATGGTGGTGGCGGTGCGGTCGTAGCGCAGGCCCAGGCGTTTGTAGGCCAGCAGCCAGCCGAGGGTGCGTTCGACGACCCAGCGGTGCCGGCCGAGTCGGGTGCTGGGGTCCCGGCCGATGCGGGCGATGCGGGCGGTGATCCCGCGGCGGCGTAGGTAGCGGCGCACGCGCGGGTTGTCGTAGCCCTTGTCGCCGTGCAGCTTGACCGGCCGCCGGCGCGGGTGGCCGCGGCCGCCGCGCTTGATCGCCGGCATCGAGTCGAGGATCGGTTCGACGAAGAGGCTGTCGTGCCGGTTCGCGGCCGAGACCAGCACGTTCAGCGGCAGCCCGGCGGCGTCGACGAGCAGGTGGTACTTGCTGCCGGCCTTACCCCGGTCGGTGGGGTTCGGGCCGGTCAGCGCACCCCCGTTTTCGCGCGGACGCTGACCGAGTCCAGGCTGGCCCGCGACCAGTCCAGCCGGCCGTGCTGGCCGAGTCGGTCGAGCACCGCCTGGTGCAGCCGGTCGAAGACACTGGCGTCGGCCCATTCGTGCATCCGGCGACAGCAGGTCCAGCCCGAGCCGTAGCCGAGCTCGGCCGGGAGCTTGGCCCAGCCGATGCCGGTGGACAGCACGAAGGCGATGCCCTCGAGAACGTCCCGATCCGAGGTGCGGGGCCATCCGGTGCGGCCGTGCACCGCCGGCTTCTGCGGTGGGATCAGCGGCTCGGCCAGCGCCCACAGCTCGTCACCGATCAGCCGCGGCGGCGGGGACGATGCCGGTGACGACATGCGCCGCAGCCTGGGCCGGTCCATCAGGACCCGACAGAGCCCGACGACCTACTTTCGCAACGTCTTCTAAGTGGAAGTAGTGCTAGGACGTGGACCCGGTCTCGTTTCGGGAAGGTGTCGCGCAGCAGCGGGTGCTCGACGGTCGCGACGCCCTCGACCGCGAGGCCTGGACCGCCGCCGGCTGGACCTACCGCGCCCTCGGCCGCCGCGCCGGCTGAGCAGGGGATTCGCCTCTGTGGCGGGTGAGGCTGCGGCCGAGGGTGTCGGTCAGGAGATCCCGTTGCTTCTCACTGCGAGGTCTACCGTCCGTAACGTCCGAAGTCGCTGAGTGGGGGGCGCTTGAGTAGGCACGAAGTCGGGCGGGACGTCGAGCGTCAAGACGATGCTGACGACGTCCTGAGCGACACCCCAGATGGTGACGTGCGCGGTTGGCCACGGAGGAGGCGGTTGCGCCTGGCGCTTCTCGCCCTGGGCGTCGCGCTGGTCGTCGTCCTGCTGGCGGTGGCCGGTGGGGCCTGGTACCTGACGAACCGCTACGCGGGGAACCTCGACCGGGTCGACGCGTTCCAGGGGCTCGACGAGTCCCAGCGGCCGGCGCCGGCCACCAGCGCCGCCGGGGGTGCGCCGCTCACGTTCCTCGTCGTCGGGTCCGACACCCGTGCCGACGTCCCCGAGGGCGAGGACCCCGACGGCCGGTCCGACGTGATGATGCTCGTCCGGGTCGCCGCCGACCGGCAGCGCGCGCAGGTGGTCTCCCTGCCGCGGGACACGTGGGTCGACATCCCCGGTCACGGGCCGGCCAAGCTCAACGCCGCCTACGCCTACGGGGGACCCAGCCTCCTGGTGCAGACGGTCGAGCAGCTCACGGGCGTGCGCATCGACCACTACTCGGCCATCGACTTCCAGGGCTTCGTGCAGATGACCGACGCGCTCGGCGGCGTCGACGTCCAGGTCGCCGAGGCCGTGACCAACGGTCCCTACACCTACGCGGCCGGCACCAACCACCTCGACGGCGAGGCGGCGCTCGCCTACGTCCGCCAGCGCTACGGCCTCCCCGGCGGCGACTTCGACCGGGTCAAGCGCCAGCAGCAGTACCTGCGGTCGGTCTTCGCCCAGCTCTCCGAGCAGGACGTGCTCGCCGACGCCGGCGCCCTCGACGAGTTCCTGGTGGCGCTCACCGGCGCCATGACCGTGGACGACGGGCTGTCGAACACCGGGCTGCTGGGCATGGCGTACGACCTGCGGTCGCTGCGCCCCGACGGGCTCACCTTCCTGACCGCCCCGGTGGCCGGGACCGGCCGCGAGGGCAGCCAGAGCGTCGTCTACCTCGACCGGAACCGCGCCGACCGGCTGTGGGAGTACCTGCGCATCGACTCCCTCGGCGCGCACGTCGACGAGTTCGGCCTCGACACCCTGCCGGCCGCGCCGAACTAGGCGGGCGCGGGCACGGGCGGCAGCCGGTGGATGCGCACCGTGTCGTAGGCCGTGGCCCGGCTCTCCAGGAGCCGGAGCAGGGGCGCCAGCGCCTCGGCGAGGTCGTCGACCGCCACGGCGTGCGCACGGGCCGGCCCGTCGATCGGGTCGGCGACGTCGGCGTCCCGGCCGGCCGACCGGTGGACCGCCCGCGCCTCGGCGAGCGCGTCGGCCAGGCGGGCGAGCCGGTCGGCCGGCGGTGCGGCGTCGAGGACGCCGGGCGGCAACGACGCGGCCAGCCGCGACGCCTCGCGGAGCGTGAAGGTGCGCCGCAGCGCCCCCGGGCGGACGGCGAGCAGCTCGTCGCGGTGGTGCGCCGCCATCGACAGCACGAGGTCGGCGCCGTCGACGTCGTCCCCGGCCAGCCGGGACGACGAGAAGCCGGCGGTCGGCACGCCCCGCCGCTCGAGCGCGGCCGCCGTCCACGGGTGCACCGGCCGGCCGGCGACCGCGCGGGTGCCGGCGCTGCGGACCCGCAGCGGGGCGCCGCGGGAACCGGCCGCCCAGGACGAGACCAGCAGCTCGGCAGCCGCCGACCGGCAGATGTTGCCCGTGCACACCAGCAGCAGCCCCATGGCTGCCTGATCGGCGGACCGCCGCCCCGGCTTGAGCCGGGCGGCCCCGGACGTGCGTCCGGGCCCGCCCGCGCAGACTGGGGGACGTGCCCGCGTCCCTGAGCCCGCCGTTCACCGTGCTCGTGGTCTGCACGGGCAACATCTGCCGCTCGGCCCTCGCGGAGCGCCTGGCGCGGGCCTACCTCGACGAGGTGGTGGGGACGGACGCGCCCGCGATCCGCGTGGCCAGCGCGGGCACACGCGCGGTCGTGGGATCGGCGATGCACCCCGACAGCGCGCTGGTCCTCCGCGGCCTGGGCGGGGACCCGGACGGCTTCCGGGCGCGGCAGCTGCGGCCTGACCTGGTCCAGCAGGCAGACCTCGTGCTCGCCATGACCGCGCGCCACCGCGAGGCGGTCCTGGCGCAGGCACCGGCGGCCCTGCGCCGCACGTTCCTGCTCCGCGAGGCCGGAGACCTCGTGACCACCCTCCCCGCGGACGTCCCCGGCAACGAGCGCGACCCGGCCGCGAGGGCCCGCCGGCTCGTCGGCGCCATGGCCGGTGCCCGGGGGCGGCGGCCCGCCGACCCGGGCGACGACGTGCCGGACCCCATCGGCCGGCCGCTCGAGGTGCACGACCGGGTGGGCGCGCTCGTCGCCGAGGCGCTGCTGCCGCTGCTCGACCGGCTGGTCGTGCCCGACCCGTCAGCAGTCCCCTCGGCGCGGTCCTGACGCGGCGGAGCGGTCCCGGCAGGACGGGCCTCAGCGAGGCACGTCGGGGAGGGCCTGGCCGCCGAACTCGTCGGCGTTCTGCGACAGCGAGTCGTTGCGCAGGTAGGACCACATCCGCTCGCCGGTGACCTCGTCGAGGTAGACGACGCTCGCCGAGCCCTCGGTGCCGGTGCCCAGCACCGGCGCGGTGAAGGAGTCGACGTCCTCCGGCCGCAGGTCGCGCAGGGAGTACGCCAGGCCCAGCAGGTCGGCGTTGCCGAGGGTGTCGTCGACGGCGACGGCGCGGGTGACCGCGAGCAGCGCGGCGTCGAGCCGGCCGGGGTCGCTGAGCGCGCCGGAGGCGGACAGCTGGCCGAAGACCGCCTCGAGGTACTGCTGCTGGCGGCGGACGCGGTCGAAGTCGCCGCCCTGCAGGCCGTAGCGCTGCCCCAGGTACCAGCGCGCCTGGTCGCCGTCGAGGTGGTTGACGCCGGCCTCGAAGGTGTACGGACCCCTCGTGGTGGTCTCGGCGACGACGACGTCGACCCCGCCGAGGGCGTCGGTGACCTCGACGACGCCCTCGAAGTCGATGGCGACGTAGTGGTCGATGCGGACCCCGGTCACCTGCTCGACGGTCGCGATCAGCAGCGACGGGCCGCCGTAGGCGTAGGCGGCGTTGATCTTGTCCATGCCGTGGCCGGGGATCTCGACCCACGAGTCGCGCGGGATGGACACCAGCTGCGCGTGCCGCCGGTCGCCGGAGAACCGCGCGAGCATGATCGCGTCCGACCGGCCGCCCTGGGCGATGCCCTCGTCCGCGGAACCGCGGCTGTCGGTGCCCACGAGCAGGAAGGTGACCGGTGCCGCGCCGGCGGCCTGCGCGGGCGTGGCCGGAGCGGGCCGGGCCTCCTCGTCGAGGTCGGCGAACACGTCGGTGACGCGGTCGATGTTCCCGGCGTAGCGGTCGGTGAGGTACCACAGGCCCCCGCCGACCACCGCCACCCCGACGGCGAGCAGCACGGCCAGCGCGGTGAGGAACCGGCGCAGGCCGCGACGCCGGCCCGCGCGAGGGTGGTCCCGGCCGGCCGGTGGACCCGGCGCGGCGTCCGCGTCGGCCGGCGGGCCCTCGAGCCCGACGTCGTGCCTGGTCATGGCGCCCCCGTCCACCCGCCTCGTCGTCCCAGGGTGTCCGGGCGGGGCGCCCGGCCGCCACCGGCCTCATCCCTGGGGGTGAGCGGCACACCGGGATCGATCGGGGGTTCTGGCACCCTGGCGTCCGTGAGCGAGAGCCGTCGTCTGCTGGTGACCGGTGGGGCCGGCTTCATCGGTGCCAACTTCGTCCACCAGACCGTCGAGCGCTTCCCGCAGTACGAGGTGACCGTCCTCGACGCGCTCACCTACGCGGGCAACGAGGCCTCGCTGGCCGGCGTCCGGGAGGCGATCACCTTCGTCCACGGCTCGGTCACCGACGCCGCGCTCGTCGACGACCTGGTCCGCGGCAGCGACGCCGTCGTCCACTTCGCCGCCGAGAGCCACAACGACAACTCCCTCGCCGACCCCGCGCCGTTCCTGCAGACCAACGTCGTCGGCACCTACACGCTGCTGGAGGCGGTGCGCCGGCACGACGTCCGCTACCACCACGTCTCCACCGACGAGGTCTACGGCGACCTCGAGCTCGACGACCCGCACCGGTTCACCCCCGAGACGCCGTACAACCCCTCGAGCCCCTACTCCTCGACCAAGGCCGCCTCGGACCTGCTGGTGCGCGCGTGGGTGCGGTCCTACGGCGTGCGGGCCACCATCTCCAACTGCTCGAACAACTACGGGCCCTACCAGCACGTGGAGAAGTTCATCCCGCGGCAGGTCACCAACGTGCTCGACGGCCGGCGGCCCCGGCTCTACGGCGCCGGTCACAACGTGCGCGACTGGATCCACGTCGACGACCACAACACCGCGGTGCACGACGTCCTCGCCCGCGGCCGCACCGGGCACACGTACCTCATCGGTGCCGACGGCGAGGTGGACAACCGCACGGTGCTCGCCACGATCCTCGAGCTCATGGGGCAAGCGGCCGACGCCTTCGACTCCGTCACCGACCGCGCCGGGCACGACCTGCGCTACGCCATCGACGCGACCAAGCTGCGTGAGGAGCTGGGCTGGCGGCCCCGCTACACCGACTTCCGCGAGGGGCTGGCCGCCACCATCGCCTGGTACCGCGACAACGAGGACTGGTGGCGGCCGCTGAAGGACCGGGTCGAGGCGGCCTACGCCGCGCGCGGCCAGTGACGGCCGTCGTCGTCGGTGCCCGGGGGCAGGTCGGCCGGGCGCTGGCGCGCCGCTTCCCCGACGCGCGCGCCCTCGACCGGACGGCGCTGGACCTCAGCGACCCGGCCGCGGTCGCCGGCCACGACTGGACCGGGGTCGACCTGCTGCTCAACGCCGCGGCGTACACGCAGGTCGACGCCGCGGAGGACCCCGCCAACCGGCACCTGGTGCAGGCGGTGAACGTCGACGCCGTGGGCGCGCTCGCCGGCGTCGCCCGCGACCGCGGGGCCACGCTCGTGCACTTCTCCAGCGAGTACGTCTTCGACGGGAGCGCCGGCGGCCCGATCCCCGAGGACGCCCCGGTCCGCCCGCTGAGCGTCTACGGGCAGAGCAAGGCCGACGGCGACCGGTTCGTCACCGCGCTCGACCGGCACCTGCTGCTGCGCACCACGTGGGTCGTGGGGGAGGGGCGCAACTTCGTGCGCACGATGGCCGACCTCGCCGACCGCGGCGTCAGCCCGGCCGTCGTCGACGACCAGGTCGGCCGGCTCACCTTCGCCGAGGACCTCGCCGCCACCGTCGGGCACCTCCTGGAGCGCGGGGAGACGGGCACCTACAACTGCACCTGCGGCGGGGAGCCGGCGTCCTGGGCCGACGTCGCCGAGGTGGTCTTCGCGGCCCGCGGGCGCGACCCCCGCGACATCCGCCGGGTCAGCACCGCCGAGTACACCGCCGGCAAGGCCGGCCTCGCGCCGCGGCCCCGCAACAGCGTCCTCGACCTCGCCCGGCTCGAGGCCACCGGCTTCCGGCCCCGCGACTGGCGGACCGCCCTCGACGCACACCTGTCCTCGCTGCCCCGCTGAGAGGCGTTCCGCCCGGCCCTCCGGTCGGGCACCATGCACCGCGTGTCCCTGGTCCCGCCGGCCGAGCCCCCGGGCCCGGGCGCGCGGCGGCGCTCGCACCGGCACCGGTTCCGCTGGGTCGGGGAGGACGCCTTCAGCGGCGCCAGCCTCTACGCCTGCCGGTGCGGTGTGGTGCGGCCCGCGCCCTGACCGCGGTCACCTGACCAGGAGCTCGGCGCGCGCGGAGCACGCCGGGGTGGTGCACTTCGGTGTCGAAGTGTCCGACGGGGAGGAGCGGGGATGCGCATCTCGGTCATCGGCTGCGGCTACCTGGGCGCGGTCCATGCGGCGTCCATGGTCGAGCTCGGGCACGAGGTGGTCGGCGTCGACGTCGACGCGCGCAGGATCGCCGCGCTGTGCGACGCGCGGGCCCCGTTCTACGAGCCGGGCTTCGAGGAGCTGCTGGCGCGGACGCTGGGCACCGGACGGCTCCGGTTCTCGACCGACGTCGCCGACGCGGCGGGGTCGCAGGTGCACTTCGTGTGCGTCGGGACCCCGCAGAAGCACGGCGAGTACGCCGCCGACATGCGCTACGTCGAGGCCGCCGTCGAGTCGCTGCTCGGGATCGTGGAGCCCGGGGAGCTGGTGGTCGGGAAGTCCACGGTGCCGGTCGGGACCGCGACGCGGCTGGCCGAGGTGGTCGGCGGCAAGGTCCCCGGCGCGCTGGTGGCCTGGAACCCGGAGTTCCTCCGGGAGGGGTTCGCCGTCCGCGACACGCTGCACCCCGACCGGCTGGTCTACGGCCTGCCCGCCGACCCCGCCGACGCGGCCACCGCCGAGGCCCTCCTCGACGAGGTCTACGCGCCGATCGTGGCCCGCGGGACGCCGAAGGTGACCACCGACCACGCCACCGCCGAGATGGTGAAGACCGCCGCCAACTCCTTCCTGGCCACCAAGATCTCCTTCATCAACGCGATGGCGGAGCTGTGCGAGGCCACCGGCGCCGACGTCAAGCAGCTGGCCGACGCGATCGGCTACGACGAGCGGATCGGGCGGCGGTTCCTCAACGCCGGGCTGGGCTTCGGCGGCGGGTGCCTGCCCAAGGACATCCGCGCGTTCATGGCCCGCGCCGGCGAGCTGGGCGCCGACCAGGCGCTGACGTTCCTGCGCGAGGTCGACAACATCAACATGCGCCGCCGCATCCGCATGGTCGAGCTGGCCCGCGAGGTGCTCGACGGCTCGCTGCTGGGCAAGCGGGTGGCCGTGCTGGGGGCGGCGTTCAAGCCCGACTCCGACGACATCCGCGACTCCCCGGCGCTCAACGTCGCCGCCCAGCTGCAGCTGCAGGGCGCGGTGGTGTGCGTGACCGACCCCGCGGCGATCGACAACAGCCGCCGGGAGTGGCCGCACCTGGACTTCGCCGCGACGCCGGAGGAGGCCGCCGAGCGGGCCGACGCCGTGCTGGTGCTCACCGAGTGGCGGGCCTACCGCGAGCTCGACCCCGTCGCCTTCGGCGCGGTGGTGCGCCAGAAGCGGGTGCTCGACGGCCGCAACGCCCTGGACCGGGAGGCCTGGACCGCCGCCGGCTGGACCTACCGCGCCCTGGGCCGCCGCGCGAGCTGAGGGCCGCCGGGCCGCCGCAGCGTGGTGGAGCCGCGGCCCGAGGGGCTCCCGGGACGGTCGTGGTCGTCTCACTCGCCCCGTTCGACCCGACGTCTCCGCGCGCCCCAGGCACACCCGTGCTGTGACGGTCTGGTCCCGTTCGTGCGGTGGACTACCGGTGTGGATGCGTTGCTGTGGATCGTCGCCGGGCTCCTGACCTGGGTGGTCGTCGCCGTCGCCTTCGGCGTGCTGCTCGGCAGGAGCATCCGTGTCGCGGACCGGGTCGGGACCGAGCGTCCGTACGACGAGCTCACACCGACCACGCCGGACGTGACGAGGGTCGCGGTGGTCCCCGCGTAGTGCCGGTGCGCGCCCCCGGCCCGACGGTGACGGCGGGCACCTCACCAACCCACCGCGGCCGGCGTGTGACGGGATCGACCCCGGACGCGGGCGTCACGGCACCTAGGCTCGGTCGGTGACCTGGCTCGTGACCGGCGGTGCCGGCTACATCGGTTCCCACGTCGTCGCGGCCATGCGGACGGCGGGGGAGTCCGTCGTCGTCCTCGACGACCTCTCCACCGGCGACGCCGCCCGTGTGCCCGGCACCCCGCTCGTCGTCGGCAGCGTGCTCGACGGCGACCTGGTGGCGCGGACCCTGCGCGAGCACGGCGTCACCGGGGTGGTGCACGTCGCGGCCAAGAAGCAGGTCGAGGAGTCGGTACGCCTGCCGCTGCTGTACTACCGGGAGAACGTCGAGGGCCTGCGTGTGCTCCTCGAGCAGGCCGTGGCGGCCGGCGTGGCCGACCTCGTGTTCTCCTCGAGCGCGGCGGTCTACGGGATGCCCGACGCGGACCTGCTCGGCGAGGACACCGAGTGCCGGCCGCTGAACCCCTACGGCACCACCAAGCTCGTCGGCGAGCGGATGATCGCCGAGGTCGCCGCGGCCACCGGTCTGCGCTACGCCAACCTGCGCTACTTCAACGTCGCCGGCACCGCCGACCCCGCGCTCACCGACCGCGGCGTGTCCAACCTGGTGCCGATGGTCTTCCAGCGGCTGGCCGGCCGGCAGGCCCCGCTCGTGTTCGGCGACTCCTACCCGACGCCGGACGGCACCTGCATCCGCGACTTCGTGCACGTCGCCGACATCGCCACCGCGCACGTCGCCGCCGCCCGGGCGCTCGCCGGGGGGAGTGTGCGCGCGCTGACGGCGAACATCGGCCGCGGGGAGGGCGTCTCGGTGCGGCAGGTGGTCGACACCGTCCGCGCGGTCACCGGGACGGCGGAGGAGGCGTGGGCCGAGCCCGTCGTCGTCCCGCCGCGCGCCGGCGACCCGGCGCGGGTGGTCGCCTCGGCCGACACCATCCGCGACGTCCTCGGGTGGGAGGCCCGCCACGACCTGCACGACATGGTCGCCTCGGCGTGGGCCGGCTGGACGTCGACCCGCGCCGCGGCGGTCTGAGCCGCGCTCAGCGCCGGTAGACCACGCCCTCGTGCGGCTGCAGGGTCACCTTCGCCGGCGCGGGCTCCCCGTCGGCGCCCCGCAGCCCCGGCGGCACGGACAGGGTGACCTTGCGCCGCTTGCTCTCGTTGAGGTTCACACCGGCCCAGCCGTCGGTGAACTCCCGTGACCAGGCGTTGCCCTTCTGCTGCGGGCCCTCGACGGGGGTGCCGAGGTCCCACTCCAGCTCCGGGCGGAACGGCGTCCCGCTGTACCCGTCGTGGTCGGTGGCCGAGAAGCAGACCTGCTCGCCGGCGCCGAAGACGACCACCGCGGCCAGCCCGTAGAGGAAGTTCGGGTGGTCGTCGCGGCCGTCGGTCGCCGTCCGCACGATGCTGATCCCCGGGCCGCTGAGCTCCTCCATCTGGGCCAGCGCGCTGGCGGGGTCGAGGTACCGGTCGGGTCCCCAGGCGAGGAAGACCTCCTCGAAGCCGCCGCCGTAGGCCGCGTGCCGGGCCCAGCGGCCCGGGTCGCGCCGTGACTCGGCGATGTTGGGCACCAGGACCTTGCCCATCCCGTTGAGGCGCTTGCCCGCCTCGGGCACGAACTGATCCATCGTGCGGCGCAGGTCGGCCATCGTCCGGCCGCCCTCCAGCGGCGGCCGCAGCCCGTAGTAGTCGTCGAAGACGTCGTTGTCGGCCATGACGCCGTCCCACGGGGTGTCCTCGAGGAAGTCGGCGACGTTGTCGCACCACCGCTCGCGGTAGTCCGGCTCCCACACCGCCATCTGCCAGTGCCCCGGGTAGGTGGCCCACTGGATGCGGCTGCCGTCCTCGCGGTGGGCGAACCACTCCTCGCCGGCCTCCTCGGCCTCCTCGAGGCTGACCCCGGAGGTGAAGACCGGTCCCTGCTCGAAGTCGCGGACCGAGGACAGGCACTTGTAGGCCAGCACCGTCATGTCCGGTCGCTGCTCCTTGAGCCGGCCGGCGGCCTCGGCCTCCCAGGGCTGCAGAATCGCGGCCTGGTAGTGCGCGACGGCGAAGTCGAGCTGCTCGTCCGACAGGGGGTCCTGGTAGCGGATCCAGGCGCCACGGCGGGTGACCATGGCCCCCAGCCTGTCACGGGCCCGCGACGCCCCGGCCGGGGTCAGCCGACGGTGACGGTGTGCCGCAGGTCGTTGCGGCCGGTGGCCGGGTCCCACAGCCCCTGGTTGGCCAGCCGGACGGCGTAGGCCGGGTCCCCGGCCAGCGACGGCGCGTCGTCGGGCAGGACCAGCGCGAGCGGCCAGGCGCCCGCCGCGGCGGGCACGGGCACGTCGACGCGGAAGGTCCGCGTCGTCCCCGGCGCCAACGACCGGACGTCTACGGCGAGGGGGACGCCCACCGCCGCCGGGCCCGTGCCGAACACCAGGCGCACCGGCCGGCCGGACAGCGGGGCGGCGTAGCCGTCGTTGGTGAGCGTGAGCTCGACCCGCACCGTCTGGCCCGGGCGCGCCGTGGCGGGGAAGGCGCCCGACACCAGCCGCAGCCGGTAACCCAGCGACCGCGCGGCCGTGTCCAGTCCGGCCTGGCCCCACGAGTCGAGGACGGCGCGGTGGAAGTCGGCGTTGAGGAAGCTCCAGTGGTAGCGGGCCAGCTCGGCCGCGGCGGTGCTCCACTGCGACCGGGTCCCGTTGGTGCCGCAGGTCTCGCCGCCCACGGGGACCGTGGCCGACGCGGCGGCCAGCCAGGTGCGCTCCTCCGCCGTGGCGAAGGTGCCCATGTCGGTGTCGCTGGCGAGGAAGCAGTCGTTGTGGACGCCCACCCGGCGGGCGTCGGCGCCGTCCACCAGCCGCGCGACGATCGAGGGGTAGCGCACCTGCACCCAGATGTCGGGCGACGTGGCGTCGAGGAGCGCGTCGAGGACCTGCCCGCGGCGGGCCCAGTCGGCGTCGGTGAGCGCCCACGGCCGGGCGGGGTCGGAGGCGTAGGAGTCGGAGTAGTACCACTCGCCCCAGCGGCCCACGAAGCCGGCCTGCAGCACCAGGACGACGTCGGAGGCGGCGTTGAGCACCGGCGCCAGCTGGCGGACGTGGCCCACCGCCCGGGCCGGCGGGGCGTCGCGGCCGTCGTCGGGGGAGTAGGCGAACCGGACGACGAGCTTGACGCCGGCCGCGCGGGCGGTGGCGAGGTCGGCGGCGACCTGGTCGAGGAACCGTTGGTCGATCGCGTCCCGGTCGACCAGCCCGCCCAGGTAGTAGACGCGGTAGACGACGGTGACGGCCTCGGCGGTCCGCCACGTCCGCAGCGTGGTGACGTCCAGCGGGGTGTGCGCGCCGCCGTCGGGGGACCAGCGGGACTCGGTGTAGTGGGTGAAGCCGCGCTCGGGGTTGGCGACGATCTCGTCGCTGGCCGCGTACGAGACGGCGGTCAGCGGGACCGACGGGGTCGCGGTCGCGGTGCCGGTCGTCGTGCCTCCGGCGGTCGTGCTGCTCGTCGTGGACGGTGCCGGTGCCGTCGTCGGCGTGCTGCTCACCGGCGCGGTGGTCCTCGGCAGGCTGGTGGTCGGTGCGGTGCTGGTCGGTGCGGTGCTGGTGGGGGCGGCGGGGCGGACGCGCCCGGCGGTGAGGACGACGCCGGCGGTGCGGGCCGCGGTGCGGGCGCAGCTCGACCAGTCGGTGCAGCGGGCGGCGGCCGCGCGGGCGGCCGCCGGTGTCGTCGCGCCGTCGGCCGGGGTGCCGGAGGGAACCACGGTCACCAGCCCGGCCAGGAGGAGGGCGCCGAGGACCAGCGCGGGCCAGCGGAGGTGCCGGCCGCGCTCCCGCGGGGGCCGCGCGGTGCGGGTCGGTGCCGAGGAGTCCGGGGACGTGTGCCTGCCCACGCTGGGCCTCTCCCGCCGCGGGGACCGCGGCTCACCAGGGGACGACCGGCCACCCTCCCTGGGGAGCGGAACGGGTCCGGGCACGTCCGTGTGCGAGGAGTAGTCAAGCAACCACGAAGCGCTGCGTCCATCGATCGGGCGCAGCTGTCACACCCGTCACACGGGGACGGGGACCGCGGCGTGGTCCTCAGACCTCGAGCGGGGCGGCGGCCCGGTGCGGCACCGGTCGCGGGGCGCGGGAGGGCAGCGCCGAGGCCTCGCGCCACCAGTCGTCGGGGTCGGTCCACGGCCGCTCCGGCTGCCGGGGGGCGGGCGGCGTCCAGGCCGGCACCCGGCTCGAGGGCGGCGCGGCGGGGCGGCGGCGGGCAGTCAGCAGCCAGGGGAGGACCAGCAGGGCGGCGAGCAGGGACAGGGAGGCCACGGCGACTCCATCGGCACGTCCTGCGCGGTCCTTGACCACGCACCCGTCGGCGCTGACGGGTGCGCGGATCCTAGGTCGCCGGGCGCAGCCGGGGGAACCCGGTGCGCGGCCGGCGGGCGCGCGGGACGACGTCGGCGTGCACCGGCGCCTCGGCCACGGCGGGCTCGAGGACCGCCTCGAGGACCGGCGCGACGCCGGCACCGGGACCGCGGACCGCGGCGTCCTCGCGCGCGGGGAGGCCGCCGAGCTCGCGGTAGAGGTCGTTGTAGGCCCGCATCGCGTCGCTCAGCTGGAAGAAGTCCTCGACCCGGCCCCGGGCGTTGCGGGCGTACTCCGCGTACAGGGCGGGGTCCCGCATGACCCGGGTGAGGCCCTCGGCCAGCTGCTCGGCCATGTTGGGCGACTTGTGCAGCGGGTCGACGAGGATGCCGGCCGGCCCCCAGGTGTGCCCGGCCTCCGTGGTGAGCGGGTCGTCGATGAGCTGGGCCATGCCACCGACCTCGGTGCCGACGGTCGGGATGCCGGCGGTCATCGCCTCGAGCACCACGATCGGCTGGCCCTCGTTGTAACTGGGCAGGACGAGCAGGTCGTAGCTGCCGATCTCCTCGCGCACGTTCACCACGCCTCGGAAGGTCACGTGCTCCGACAGGCCCAGCCGCTCCACCTTCTCCAGGCACTGGGCGTAGTACTCCGGGAAGTGGTCGGTGGGCCCGAGGGCGTCGAGGTGGAAGTCCGTGATCCCGCGCTGCAGCAGCATGTGCACGGTGTCGAGCAGGTCGAGCATGCCCTTGATGGGGACCAGGCGGGCGATGTAGGCCAGCCGCCAGGTGCGCTCGGCCGGGCCGGTGACGATCTCCTCGAGCGCCCGCAGCCGCTGCTGGTAGGCCGGCTCGACCGCCGCCGGCACCATCCCGTTGGGGATGACCACGCTCTTCTCCACCGGCGCGCCGAGGTCGGCGGCCTCGGTGATCGCCTTGGGGTAGAGGTAGGTGATGACCTCCGCGCTGGGGTAGCAGAACCGCCCCATCTCGATCCACCACGTCATCCACGCCCGCTCCCGGGCCGGGACGTCGAAGGTGCGCCAGTCGGTGGCGGTGACCGGCAGCGCCATGTCCCGGTCGAGCATCAGGTTGACCGTGTCGCGGACGTAGAGGTTGTGCTCGGTCAGCAGGAAGCGGCCGCCGTTCTGCCGGGCCGCCGCCGCGCCCATGAGCGAGGCGTACCCGGTGGTGTGGGCGTGGTAGACCCGGGCGCGCGGCAGGTCGTTGCCGAGCACGGCGCAGGCGAGGGAGAAGAACTCCCGCAGGAGCCAGAAGGTGTCCACCAGTGACAGCCCCAGGCCGGTGCAGCGCTGCTGGAGCACCTGCATGAACTCCTGGGTGCCGAGCAGGGCCCAGAGCGGGTACCGCCGCGTGCGGGGGTTCATCCCCTCGTCGTAGAGCGACCACACCGGCTCGGTCTCACCGGCGACGATGCCCTCCAGCGCGTCGAACACCCGGTGGGCGAGCGCGGTCCTGGCCCGGCTGCGCATCCGCAGGTCGCCCGGCTTGAGGTCGCGGAAGTCCTCCTTGTGCTCGTCCATGCTCAGGTGGAGCGGGTGCACCCAGCGCACGTTGGACGGGACGCCGTAGAGGTCCTCGGTGGGGCTGCTGGAGTCCCAGGTGATGTGGATGATCCCGAAGGTCAGGTCCGGGTTCTCCACCACGATGTCGTGCACGACCGCGGAGACCCCGCCCTTGAGGTACGGGTAGGTCGACTCCATGACGATCGCGACGTCGACGTCTTCGTGGGCCTGCTGGGTGTCCATCCGGACGGGTCTCCTCGTGCTCGGGCTCGGTGCGCGGAGGGGCGGGGGGAGGGAGCGGGCGCGCGGGGCGCCCCGGCTCACCAGGAGGTGGCGTGCCGCCAGAAGAGGCTGTACTCGGGCCGGCCCCAGTGCCGGGTGCAGTCGCGCACCGCGAGGGCCAGCAGCAGCAGCTCGACGCCGGCCAGGGCCAGGTAGACCGTCGTGCCGGACGGCAGCAGCGAGAACGCCGCGACGACGGCGGTCAGGTGCGCGGCGCCGATGACCTGGGCGACCCGCTGCTGGCCGACGTAGTCGAGCTTGTAGGAGACGACCGTCGTCATCATGAAGGCCCAGGAGGCCACGGCGACCGCGGCCGCGAGCGGGGCCGACCCGCGGTCCCACAGCACGACGCCGCCGGTGACCACCAGGGCGAGCGCGGCGCCGACGACGCCGGTCTTCACCACCCCGGACAGGATCGTGAGGGTCAGCCGGGACGAGTGGCGGTGCAGCCGCTCCAGCGGCTCGTCCTCCATCGCCGACCGCATGGTGGCGACCTCCCGGTCGAAGCGCGGCGCGAAGAGGACGAAGTAGGCGTTGTAGGCCAGGATCGCCGGCAGCAGGGCGAGGAAGACGACGTCGACGGCGAAGTCGCGGCCCGCGGCGAGCAGGAAGACGAACTTGTCCGCCCACAGGACCGCACCCAGCAGCAGGCCGCGCACCAGGTCGGCGGCGACGTCGCGGCGGTCGAGGACCAGCGGGTCGGCCAGCTGCCGCACGTGGCGGCGCAGCGGGACGAGCAGCACGAGGATGCCGGCCAGGGGCGGCAGTGCCCAGACCGTGGGCGCGAGGAACAGGGCGACGGCGTAGGCGGCCCAGGCCGCGGCCCACAGCCCCCGGTGGTCGGGCCGGTTGGTGATCACCAGCAGCTGCACGAACAGCAGGTGCAGGACGGTGAGCACGAGGTAGGCGCCGAGGACCTGCAGCGGCCAGTCCAGCACCAGCTGCACGGGGACGGCGAACAGCGCGACCACCGACAGCGAGCGCAGCGCGATCAGCGGCCACGCCCGGCAGAAGCTGGCCAGCAGGGCGTCGCTGTCCTCGCGGTGCAGCGTGTCGCCGATGCCCCGGTAGAGCGGCATGCACACCGACTGGCTCAGCCACGGCACGGTCATCGACGACGCCAGCACCACGCTGGTCAGGCCGACGCCGCCGATGCGGGCGCTGCTGATCTCGGTGTCGACCAGCGGGAAGACCGTGGTCAGCAGGAGCACCGGCGTCAGGTGGAGGACCAGCTGGCCGGCCGTGTACAGCGGTCCCCGGCGGCTGGTGCTCGGCCAGACGAGCGCCACGGCTCCCAGCAGCAGGACGGCGACGACGGTGGAGATGCCCGCGACGGCACCGCGGTCGGACAGGGAGGGCAGCAGCAGGGTGGTGCCCAGCAGCGCCGCGACGACGAGGACCCCGCCGGCCGGGGTCATCCACCGGCGCTCGGGGAGTCGGTCGTGCCGGGTGTGCGGGCGCGCGGGTGTGGTGTCGAGCACGGTGGTTCCCCCATGGGTGTAGCTGTCGCCGGTCCTCGCCTCTCGGCGCTGAGGGGCGGCGGAGGGGAGTCTGCCAAGGCGGTCGGTGCCGGAGAGTGACCGCGACACGACCTGTAGACGCTCCGCCACCGCCTCCCTGCGGAGGGTGTCCGGCGCGCTCACCCATGACGGACCTGGTGGTCAAGCTCACACGGCGCGACGGGACGGACGGCCCTGGGCCGTCCGCGAGCGCGGGCGACGCACGTCACGTCTGGTGACGGTGAGTGACCGGCTGCTGACGGGGCCCGCCGTCGGGCCGGCGTCCGATACCAGCCGGCACAGCCGTCCCACCTGACCCGGTGGTGTGACCGGACGGTCACGTCCGGGCCGCTCCGTGCCGATGATGCCCGCGTGTGGACGTGGATCGTCGGCGGGTTCGCCGCGTGGGTGGTCGTCGCCGTCGTCTTCGGCGTCGTCCTGGGACGGGGGATCCGGCTGGCCGACGAGCGGTCGCCGGGCACCGGGGTCGAGCGGCCGCTGACCGCGGGGGCCGCCCGAGCGGGGCGCCGCCGGGTGCCGCTGCCCCCGGTCGGGATCGCGCTCGCCTTCCTCGCCGTCGCCCTCGAGGCGGTCGGCTACGTGCTGCGCCTGCGCCGCACCGGCGGCGAGCTCGCGAACGCGCTGTCCATGGACGCCCCGTGGTCGCTGCCGCGCGTCTACGTCGCCGCGCTGTTCGCCGCCGCGGCGCTGGCCGCCGTCGCGGGTGCGGCGCGCAACCCCGGTCGGCGCACCTGGTGGCTGGCCGTCGGGGTGGTGACCGCAGGCATCGCGGCGGTCAAGGCCGGCAGCACCGTGCACGTGACCGTCATGGCGGAGCTGACCGCGCGCACGTCGACCGCGGGGGCGGTCGCCCTCAGCGCGCTCCTCGCCGTCGCCGTGCTGGCCGTGCTGGCCGTGCTCAGCCGCGCCGACCGTCGTGACCGGCGCCGGGTGCTGACCGGCCTCGGCGTCTACGCGGTCGCCGCGGTCGGGCTGTCGGCGGTGTCGGGGCTGGTCGGCCAGCAGTGGGCGGCGATGGCCACGTTCGTGGAGGAGAGCGGTGAGGCGCTGGCCGGCGTCGCCGTGCTCGTCGCGGTCCTCGTCGGTGTCGCCCCGCGCCTGGTGCTGCCCGCCGCGTGGCTGCGCCGCCGGGACGACGAGCTGTCGCTCGAGGCGCCGGTCGTGCGGCTGCCGGCCCCGCAGGACCGGGGCCGGCCCTAGGCTCGCCCGGTGCTCGCGCTGCTCGCCGACCTCCGGGAGCGGGCGCGCACCGCACTGCGGCCCGACGCCTGGGAGTACTACGAGGCCGGCGCCGGCGACGAGGTCACCGTCGGGGAGGCCGAGGCCGCCTGGCGCGACTTCCGGCTGCGCCCCCGCGTGCTGCGCGACGTCTCCTGCGTCGACCTCCGGACCCGCGTCCTCGGCGCCGACCTGGCCTCGCCGTTCGCCGTCGCGCCGATGGCGTTCCACGCCCTCGCCGACCCCGACGGCGAGTGCGCCACCGTCCGGGGCGCCGGCGACGCCGGCTGCCTGACCGTCGTCTCCACCCGCGCCTCCCGCCCGCTGGAGGACGTCGCCGCGGCGGCACCCGGCCCCTGGTGGTTCCAGGCCTACGTCATGCGCGACCGCGGCCTCACCGAGGCGCTGGTCCAGCGGGCCGCGGCGGCCGGCGCCGGCGCCGTGGTGCTCACCGTCGACACCCCGCACGTCGGCCGCAAGCAGCGCGTCGGCGGCGTGCGGATCGGCATCCCCGACGACGAGTACCTGGTCAACCTGGCCCGCCACCTGGTCCCCGGCACGGTCGGGCGCGAGGCGGCCGAGCAGGACCCCTCCCTGACGCCGGACGTCGTCGGCCGGCTGGCCGAGGTCGGCGGCCTGCCGGTCGTGGTCAAGGGCGTGCTCCGCGGTGACGAGGCGCTGCGCTGCGTGGAGGCCGGCGCCGCGGGGGTCGTGGTCTCCACCCACGGCGGGCGCCAGCTCGACCGGGCGCTGCCCAGCGCGCACGCCCTGGCCGACGTCGTCGCCGCGGTCGGGGGCCGGGTGCCGGTGCTGGTCGACGGCGGTGTCCGCAGCGGCACCGACGCGCTGGTCGCCCTCGCGTTGGGCGCGACCGCGGTGCTGGTCGGCCGGCCGGTGCTGTGGGCGCTGGCCGCCGGGGGAGCCGCCGCCGTCACCGCGGTGCTCGAGGAGCTGGCCGCCGACCTGCGGCACGTGCTGGCGCTGGCCGGGGCGACGTCACCGGCCGACCTCGACCCCGCCGTGGTGGTCCCGCGCTAGCCCGTCCACTCGAGCAGCTCGTCGGCGGTCCAGGTGTTGACCACCCGGTCGACGTCGACGCCGGTCTCGACGGCGCGCTCGCAGCCGTTGCCCTGCCAGTCGAGCTGGCCGGGGGCGTGCGCGTCGGTGTCGATGGCGAACTCACACCCCAGCTCGACGGCGAGCGCGAGCAGCCGCAGCGGCGGGTCCAGGCGCTCGGGCCGGGAGTTGATCTCGACGGCGGTGCCGTGCTCGACGCAGGCGGTGAACACGGCCTCGGCGTCGAAGGCGCTCTCCGGCCGCGGCCGCTGCCGCCGTCCCTCGCGCTGCTCGCGCGGGATGAGCAGCCGCCCGGTGCAGTGGCCGAGCACGTCGGTGTGCGGGTTGGCGACGGCGGCGAGCATCCGCTCGGTCATCGCGGCGGAGTCCGCGCGCAGGTCGGAGTGCACGCTCGCGACCACGACGTCGAGGCGGCCGAGCAGCTCGTCGGTCTGGTCGAGGCTGCCGTCGAGGTGGATGTCGCACTCGATGCCGGTGAGGATCCGGAACGGGGCGAGCTCCTCGTTGAGCGCGGCGACGACGTCGAGCTGGCGCTCGAGCCGCTCGGCGGTCAGCCCGTTGGCCACGGTCAGCCGGGGCGAGTGGTCGGTCAGCGCCACGTACTCGTGGCCGAGCGCGATCGCGGCCTCGGCCATCTCGCGGATCGGGCTGCCGCCGTCGGACCAGTCCGAGTGGGTGTGCAGGTCCCCGCGCAGCGCCCGGCAGAACTCGGCGACGTCGTCGGCCAGGGGTACCAGCTCGGCGGAGGCCTCCTCGAGCCGGGCCAGGTACTCGGGGACCTCACCGGCGTGCGCCTGCACGATCGCGGCGCCGGTCTTCGGGCCGATGCCCCGCAGGTCGGTCAGCGTCCGCGTGCGGATCCGCCGGTCGAGCTCGCCCTCGGGCAGCGCGTCGACGACGGCGGCCGCGGTGCGGAACGCCGCGACCCGGTGCGTGGGCTCGCGGGCGCGCTCCAGGAGGAAGGCGATCCTCCGGAGCGCGGCCGCGGGCGGGAGGGGAGTGCTCAGCTGGTCGCCTTCCTCGCCTTCTTCTCGGCCTTCCGCTGCGCCTTGGCGGCGCGCCGGGCGGCCTTCTCGTACCCGCGCTCGGTGCTGTCGGCGGCCCGCTTGGCCGCGCGGCGGGCGCGGTAGCCCACCGACGGGCGGCCCTCGGTGTCGACGGCGGCGATCAGCAGCCCGCCGAGCAGCCCGAGGTTCTTGAGGAAGTTGGAGATCTGGCCGAAGCGCTCCTCGGGGTCCTCGTGCTCCCAGAAGCGGTGCCCGGCCAGCGTCGTCGGCACGATGCTGCCGGCCAGTGCGAGGGCGCTCAGCCGGGGGAGCTTGCCGAGGGCCAGCAGCGAGCCGGCGCCCACCTTGACGCCGGCGTCGATCCGCACCCACTGCTCGACGTCGCGCGGCACCTGCACCGGCAGCTGCTCGTCGGCGGTCCTGGTGATCGTCTCGACCACCGGCGCCGCACCCGGGACGCGGGTCTGCGGGTTGCGCAGCGTGTCGATACCGCCGTAGACGAACGACGCGGCGAGCAGGGGCCGGGCGATCCGGCGGACCAACATGGAGGACCTCTTCCGTCGACGGGACTGGCTGCGTGCCCCCCGCCCGCCAGCGAGCGAGGACACCCTGCTCCGGAACCTAGTGACCACGTCCACCGCGCGCTCGGTGGCCGCCCGCCGTCGGCGCCGGTCAGGACGTGCGGTGGCAGTACACCGTCAGCGGCGCCCGCTTGCGGAAGACGAACGTGGACGACGCCGCGCCGGTCTCCCCGTCGTAGGCCACCGGCTGCGCACCCGACCACAGGTGCACGGTGATCTCGCGGGTGGCGGAGGAGGCGTAGCCGGAGCTGTGGTCGCTGACGCCCAGCAGCGCGCCGAGCACCGCGCGGGTGCGGCTGAACGGGACGTCGGCGCGCAGGTACTGGACGTCGAGCACGCCGTCCTCCAGGCGCGGGCGCCACGCCGGCGCCAGTCCGCGCGGGGTGTACCGGCAGTTGCCGACGAAGAGGATCCAGACGTCGACCGGGCGGCCGGCGAGCACCATCGACACCGGCGTCCCGGCCCGCAGCACCTGCGCGGCCGCGACCGCCGTGGCCAGCCACCGGCCCAGCCGGCCGGACAGCGCGTCGCGCCGCCGCACCACGTCGGGGTAGAGGCCGATGCTCGCGGTGTTGAGGAACGGGGTGCCGTTGACCTCGGCGACGTCGACGGACACCGCCCGCCCGTCCTCCACCGCCCGGGCCGCCTCGCGCGGCGTCTCGACGCCGAGGTCGCGGGCGAAGTGGTTGAGCGTCCCGGACGGGACGACGGCCAGCGGCAGGCCGTGCTCGAGCGCCACCGCCGCGGCGGCCGCCACGCTGCCGTCGCCGCCGGCCACGCCCAGGGCGCGCGCCCGCCCGGAGCGGGCCGCCTCCCGGAGCACCGCGGCGAGGTCGCCGCCCGGTGTCGCGCTGTGCACCTCGGCGGCCGGCAGCAGCCGGCGGACCTCCGCCACGGGGTCGTGGCCCTCGGGTCCCGACCGCGGGTTGACCACCACGACCAGCCCCTCGCCGCCCGGGAGCGCGGGGGCCGACCGCGCGGGCCGCACCCGCGCCGGCTCGGTCGGCCGCACCGGCCACCACCGGCGCCCGGCCAGCGCCACCCCGGCCCCGATGGCCAGCCCCGAGACGACGTCGCCGGGGTAGTGCACGCCCACGTGCACCCGCGAGTAGCCGACCGCCAGGGCCAGGGGCCCGAGGGCCGCCCCAGCCAGCGGGCTCTCCAGGGCCACGCCGGTGGCGAAGGCGCCCGCGGAGGCGGAGTGGCCGCTGGGGAAGGAGAAGGTGTGCGGCGCCCGCCGCAGCCGGCGGTGGCTGGCCATGTTGGCGAGATCGGGCCGCACCCGCCCGAACAGCCGCTTGAGGACGGCGTTGACCACGGTGCTGGCGATCGACAGCGAACCGACCCCGCGGACGGCGCCGCGCCGCAGCGGCCCGCGCCGCATGCCGAGCAGCAGCGCCAGGACGAACCACAGCCGCCCGTGGTCGGCGGCCGTGCTCAGCCGCCGCAGCCACCGGTCGGCCGGGGACTCCGGCAGCGCGCCGATCGCCGCGTGGAGCCGGGCGTCCCAGTACCGCAGCCGCAGCGGGGTCACCCGCCGGACGTTACGGTCCCGCCGCGGCGCGCGGGCCTAGGCCCTGCGGCGGGCCCGGTACGCCGCGACCGACGACCGGCTGGCGCAGGTGTTGGAGCAGTACCGCCGGCTGGCGTTGCGCGAGGTGTCGACGTAGACGTCGTCGCAGCCCTCGGCCGAGCACACGCCCAGCCGCTGCCAGCCGTGCTGCACCACGACCTGCGAGAGGCCCATCGCCACCGTCGTGGTCAGCTGCTCGAGCGCCGGGGCGTCGGGACGGGCGTAGTGCAGGTGCAGCTCGCCGTCGTGGTCGGTGGCGTAGGGACGCGGGCGGGCCAGCGCGAGGAGCTCGTTGAGCCCGGCGAGGACCGCCTCCTGCGACTCGGCGACGGCGACGGCGCGGACCAGGTCGGCCGTGGCCGCGGCCCGGCGGGACTCCGCGGGGGAGAGGTCCAGGCCGGTCTCGGGCGTGAACCACTCCCCGTGGGCGCGCAGGAAGGCGCCGGCCCAGTCCGGGTCGCCGTCGCGGTCGGTGTTGGCGAGGTCGATCGCCAGCTCCACCGCGTTCGACCCGTAGGTGTCGTAGTTCATATGACTCCCTACCGCCCGGTCGGTGACCGGTTGCTAACCTCGGGACTTCGTAGGGGGTCAACGGCGTTTGACTCCCTACTGTTCCGCTCTCAGCCTGCAAGTCGAAACGAGTTCTGTCGTGCGTGCGTACCTGTCCGTCTGGCGTCTGCCCTCCGCCCCCGTCCTGCTGCTCGCCGGCTTCGCCGGCCGGCTGCCGTCGGCGATGGTCCCGCTGGCGCTGCTGCTCATGGTGCAGCAGCAGACGGGTTCCTACGCCGTCGCCGGTCTCGCCTCGGCCACCTACGGCCTGGCGATGGCCGCCATGGCCCCCGTCCTCGGCCGGCTGGCCGACCGCCGCACCCCCCGTCCGGTCCTGCTGGCGCAGGCCGCGGCCTACCCGCTGCTGCTGGCGCTGCTGGTGCTCACCGTCCTCGGCGGCGCGTCCACGCCCGCCGTCCTCGCCGCGTCCGCGGCCGCCGGCGCGGGGACGCCGCTGGTCTCCGGCACCGTCCGCGCGCTGTGGTCGCGGGTCGACCCGCGGGTGCGCACCACCGCGTTCGCCCTCGACGCCACCGCCACCGAGCTGGTGTTCGTGGCCGGGCCGACCGTCGTCGCCACCCTGGCCGTGCTGGCCGCCCCCGCGTGGGCGCTGGCCGTCGCCGGGACGCTGGCGACCACCGGCGCGCTGGCCATCGCCACGTCGACGGCGATGCGCGGCTGGGTGCCGGTCCCGGCGGCGGAGCGCACCAGCGCATTCGCCACCGTGCTCACGCCCGGGATGCCGCGGGTCCTGGTGAGCGGCTCGGCCCTGATGCTCGGCTTCGGCGCCCTGGAGGTGGCCATCCCCGCCTTCGCCGACGAGGCCGGCTCCCCGGGCATGTCGGGCCTGCTGCTGGCGCTGTGGTCGCTCGGCTCGGTGGCCGGCGGCCTGTGGTTCGGCGCCCGCGTGGTCAGCGCCTCGCTGCCGCGCCAGTACCGGTGGCTGCTGCTCGGCGTCACCATCGGCCTGGCGCCGCTCGCCGCGGCGTCGAGCCCGTGGGTGCTCGGGGCGCTGCTGTTCCTCGGCGGGACGGCGATCGCCCCGACGCTGACGGTGCAGAGCTCGCTGGTCGGCGCGCTGGCGCCGGCCTCGGCCACCACCGAGGCGTTCACCTGGCTGTCGACCATGGCCACCGGCGCCTCGGCGCTGGGTGCGGCCCTCGGTGGCGCGCTCATCGACGGCCCTTCCGGCGTCACCGGCAGCCTCCTGCTCGCCGTGGCCGGCGCCGCCGCGGCCGTGCTGGTCACCCTGGTGCCCGGCCGTCCCGTGCCGGTACGCCTGGCCGGGCGGGTGGCGGTCTGACCTGCGCTCCCGGCCCGGGGGACCCCCCGGGCTGGGAGCCCCGCCGCGGCCGCTGGTAGTCTCTTCGTCGGTGGTACCGGGGGAACTCGGACCCCGGGAGGCTTCGCCTAGTCCGGTCTATGGCGCCGCACTGCTAATGCGGTTTGGGTTCACCCCCATCCCGGGTTCAAATCCCGGAGCCTCCGCGCACGACAACTGCACAGTCCGCACCCGTAGCTCAGCGGATAGAGCATCTGACTACGGATCACGTGCGTCGCAGCGCCCGGTCCCCGACCGGGCGTTTCTGCGTCCAAGTGGCGCCACGGCGGCGTTCCCGCAGCTCACTCGCGACGGTCGCTCTCATCCGCGGCCTGGTGACCTTCCGTGTCCGGGCCTGGTGACCTTCCCTGTCCGGTCTCGCCGCGGCCGTCGGTCTGTTCGGTGCCGCGGGACAATCCTGCTGAGGACGCACCGCCGCCCGCTCCGTTGGGGCCGTCCGTCCTCCACCTGTGGTTCAAGCGAGGGTGCCTGGACTGCTCCTGTCGAGGTGGTGTGCCTGTGGACTCGGCCGCGGCTCGGCAGACGGCAGCTTGGGTCGTCTGTGCAGTTCCGTGACAACCTGGCCGGTCTGAAAGGACAGTCGACCAACCGGAACAACCCATTCCGCCCATGCCTTCAGCGGTTCCGGAAGGTCTAGAGGGTCGGTCGTCTCGTCGGTGGCCGCGGCTCCAGCGGTCACGTGCTCCAGGGCATCAGCCAACGCCGCCCATCGGCGTGCCTGTGGTCCGGTCAGGCACCCCGCGCAGCCGTTCTGCCATCGCCCCGGCCGCGCACTGCGGTTCGGGCGCAGTGTCTGCACGAAGCTGTGCCAGGACATCTGGGGGCTGCTGGCGGCGGTGTGGTGTAGGTGCTCGAACAGGGCGGGGGACTCACCGGGGAAGCCGATCAGTGCGGCCAGCAACACCATCGCGGCGCGGTAGGGATGCCACTGCTCCCCGGAGTCCATGTCGGTGTACACGCCGAGGTCGCGCTCCCGTTGCTCACGCCGGATGGCGTTGAGCAAGCCGTAACTGTTGACCAGCCGCTTGACGCCTCGCGGCGTCGAGACCAGTCCCGGCCCGAGCAGCCCGAGGAGGCGGCGTTCGTCATCGGACAGTGCTAGCGGATCGGCCCGATCGACGATTCGCGGTGCCGGTAGCTCGGGCATGCTGAGGGATGGGTCGTCCTCGTCACCGGGAGTCACCGGTTGGATCAGCTGCCCGGTCCGCTGGCCGCGCTTGTCCTCGGGCGTCGGCGTCGAGGACTCGCCGCCGGGGGACCCCGAGCCCGACTGCTGGGAAGGTGCATCTGGGGTGACGGTCAGACTGGCGACCATCGCCCGGTACCCCTCGGCGGTGACTGGTGGCAAGGTCAGCGGTACCTGGAAGATCTTCTCCAGGTACTGCGTCGGGGTTGACTCCCAGATGTCGTCCTGGTCGTCGCCGAGGTGACCTGCACCGATTGCCTGTCCGGAGCTGATGCTCGGCGCTGCGTCCGGCGGAGCCTCGGGGGCTCCAGGCAGCGGGTCAAGCAGGTCCCGGTAGTGAACAGTCAACGACCGCAGCAACCAGCGCGGGTCGACTGCCACCACAACGGCGAACAGTTCCACGGCCAGCAGTAGCTGCACGGCCTCCAGGACGGCGACTACCCGCTCTGGGGGGCACCGATCCAAGTCGTCGATGTAGAGGATGATGCGGTCGATCTCCGGCAGCGGGTCCGGATCCGTGAAGCCGACGGTCTGCCGGACTAGATCGGTTTCCGCGGCCAGTAGCAGCCGGGCCATCTCCTCGAAGTCCTCCCGGATGCGCGTCATGAGCCCCAGCTGCGCCCGGTAGTCGGCATCGCCGGCGCGGCGGGCGGCGAGCCCGGCCAGTTGCCCGGCGGCGGTGAGATCACGCAACTCTGCCTCGAGGGTGGCAACTTCCGCGGCGGCGACATCACGAGCAGTCAGTAGTGGAGCGAGCCGCTGCTCGTCCCACTGCCGGAGCCGGGCCGCCGCCGTCATGACTCGTCTGCGGAAGAGCGCGGTGTTCGTCCAAGCCTCTCGAGCTGGGCCGATGAAAGCGGTCACAGCGCCGACGGCGGCGGCAAGCCAGCCGACGATGGTCGGCACCCAGCCATACACGGCCAGCGCGGCCATGCTGGCTACGATCACGGCCGCCAGCAACACCAGCTGCCACCTCTGACGCGCGGCCCTGCCGACGTCCCACACCGCGAACCAGGCGGTCCGCAGTGCGCGGCCGGCGGCGCCAGCGGTCGCTGTTGTCTCCTCGTACGCCTTCGCGGCCTCGGCGCCGAGCACCGCCACCTGCGGCGGTGTCGAACTGCCGCTCCTCGCCTGCTCGAGTTTCGCGTCCAACTCCTGTCGCCGCTGTCGAGCGGCGGCAAGCCGCTCACGGATCTGGCGGCGCGCCACGAGCTGACTGGCCAGTCGGGATTGGCGGCGCTGTGCATCACCCGGATCGGTGTCCTGGCGGTTGAGCTGCTCGAACAACTCGGTGACCAGGCTGGCCCACAGGTCAGTCTCGGCATAGTGCCAGGCGTTGAACAGCACCTGCCTAACGGCCCCGTGCAGCAGACCATCTCCGGTCTCGTCCCCGGTGGCGAGACCGCTGAGCCGGCGGACGTGGGCGTTGACGCGGTGCATGAAGAAGGACTTGCCCTCACCCCAGTCGCCGAACAGCCCGATGGCGAGCGGCGGCCGGGCCGAACGGGTGCAGAGCAGCTCCGCGAGCGCGGCCGCCTCCCGATCGCGGTCGAGAGGATCCGGTCCGGCGCCCTGCATCGCTCCGGCCTTGCCGCGGTCGCGGGCATCGTCGGAGCGATAAGTAGGAACGATGCCGGTATAGCGGTGGACGTCGATCTCCCACAGCCGGACGGTGGGGTCCTCGCCGGCAGAGGCGAGCACCGGCACGTCGCCGATCCGGCCCCAGGCCACGCACGCCACCGTGCCGCTGGACTCGGTCAAGGTGCCGAGTGGGCGCCCCCCGTCGGGATCCCACAGCCGCACAGTCCCGTCCATGCCGGCGGAGGCGATCATCGGCCGGTCGCCGACCCTGCCCCACGCCGCATCCCGCATGCCGACAGGGTCCGTGAGGGTGGTCAAGAGCCGGCCGCTGAACGGTGCCCACAGACGCACGGTCGAGTCGTCGCCGACGGAGGCCAGCACCGGTTGGCTGCCGACCGATCCCCAGGCGACCCGACGTACGGCGCCGGCGTGGCCAGTCAAGGTGGCCAGCGGGGCACCGCCGTCCTGATTCCACAGCCGCACAGTTCCGTCCGCACTGGCGGAGGCGAACACCAGGTCCTCCCCGTCCCAGCCCCAGGTCACGTGTCTCACATCGGCGGTGTGGCCAGACAGGGTCACCAGCAGGTCACCGGTCTCGGGATTCCACAGCCGCACGGTCCTGTCCGCGCCGGCGGAGGCGAGCACCGGAGGACTGCCCCGCCGACTCCATGCGAGGTGGACCACGGGTCCCTCGTGGCCGAGCAGGCTGGCCAGCAACTCGCCCGTCTCGGGATCCCACAGCCGCACGACCGCGTCGGCGCTGGCGGAGGCCAACACGGGGCGACTGTCGACTCGACCCCACACCACATGCCACACGTGACCGTCATGGTCGGCGAGGGCGGCCCGCAGGCGACCCGTCTCGGGATCCCACAGCCGCACGGTCGGGTCCCCGCCGCAGGAGGCGAGTAGCGGCCGATCGCCGACCCGGCCCCACGCCACGTGGCTCACGTAGCGCTCGTGACCGGCAAGGGTGGCCCGCAGGCGGCCGGTCTCCGGATCCCAGAGCCGGACCGTCGAGTCCGCGCTGGCGGAGGCCAGTACCGGCCGGCCCCTGACTCGACCCCAGGCGATCTGCCCGACGGGGGCGGTGTGGCCGGTCAGCGTGACCCGCGGGAAGCCGCGCCACACCTCCCGGACGAGTGCAGGGCTGGCGTGCGCAACCGGATCGGCTCGATCCGCCATCGGGACATGATGGCAGCGCGAGGCGGCGCTCCGTTGCCCTCCGGACGTGGCGCGGTCCAGTCCATCCGCAGCAGCGGAGGACCGGGTTGCCTGAGGCGCATCCTGCAAGACACCGGCTCACTCTGCTGGCCGCTCCCACCGAGGTGGAGCGCCTACTGGCACGTGCGGAGATCCCGTGCTGCCCGACGGCGCGGCGAACCTGGCGTCGACTGCGACGAACACGGGATGGCCGAGGGGTCGTGTCGGAGCAGGATCTCCCCTGGGATCGGCGTGCTGGCCACAGGCCGGCGCCTGGTCATGATCGTGCGGGGACGTCAGCCACATGTCGCCCCTGAGACGCGTGGAGCGGTGGTGCTCACCGGCGGCCGAGGACCTTCCCGGCGGAGCCGCGGGGACGCTGCAGCCGGCAGTCCAGGTTGCGTCCGTGCAGCTTCGTACGGCACGACCGCTAGGGAGAGGCCGCCGACGGCGGCCCCAGGTCACCGGCTACACTGGTGGGGCGCCGGTCGCCCGGCGCGGAGCACCCGTAGCTCAACGGATAGAGCATCTGACTACGGATCAGAAGGTTAGGGGTTCGAATCCCTTCGGGTGCACGTCTGGTTGAGACAGCACCGCGGCCCCGCTCTCCCCGTGAGAGCGGGGCCGCGGTGTGTCCGGACCCGGGTGCGCCGCAGGCCCCGGGGCGAGCAGCGCCCCGCCACACCCGCCCCCGGGGGCGGAGGGGTGCGTGTGGCCACGTGTGACCGGTGGGGACCGCGGCCCGGCGTGCCGACGCGGGGGTCCGGACCCGTCCGTCCCACCTGCCTATCGTGGGCGCGTTCAACGGAAGGTGTGACATGACTCCAGCGAGCTTCGGTCTCGTGCTGATCGGCGTCCTGCTCAACGCGGGAGCGCAACTCCTCATCAAGGCCGGCACCAACGCCCTGGGGACCCTGGTGTCCCCCGACGGTCCGGTGCAGACGGTCTTCCGGATCGTCTTCCAGCCCTACATCCTCGGCGGGCTGCTCTCCTACGTGGTCAGCGTCGCGGTGTGGATCGTGGTCCTCTCCCGCGTGCCGGTCAGCGTCGCCTACCCGATGCTCTCCATCGGCTACGTCGTCAACGCCGTCCTCGGCTACCTGCTCTTCCGGGAGGAACTGGGCGTGCTCAAGATCGTGGGGATCCTCGTCATCATCCTCGGCGTCATCCTCGTCGCCCGTCCCACCAGCGCCGCGGTCGTGCAGTGAGGGTCCTGGTCACCGGCGCCGCCGGCTTCCTCGCCCGTCCGCTGCTCGGCCGGCTGCGCGACGACGGCCACACCGTGGTCACCACCGACCGGGTCGGCGCCGTCGACCACGTCGGTGACCTGGCCGACCCCGCGTTCACCGCCGGGCTGCCCGACGTCGACGCCGTCGTGCACGCCGCCGCCGTGCAGTACGTGTCGGCCGACCTCCCCCGCTTCGCGCAGCGGGAGTACTTCCGCCGCAACAACGTCGTCGCCACCGAGAACCTCGTCGGCCGCTACTCCGGCCGGGTCGGGCACTTCCTCAACGTCGGCACCAGCATGATGTACGACCAGACCGGGCTGCCCGTGTACGAGACCACCTCGCCGATGCGGGGCACGGGCGTCTACAGCCGGTCCAAGCTGGAGGCGTACCGCCTGGTCGAGGCCATGGACAACCCGACCGCGACGATGGTGCCGTGCATCATCGGCGGCGTCGGCCGCGAGGGCCTGTTCCGCGGCTTCGTCCAGTCGATGACCCAGCGGCGCCTGGCGATCGTCCCCGGCACCGGCGGCCACGCGACCAACATGGTCCACGTCGAGGACGCCGCCGGCCTGCTCGCGCTCATCGTGAAGGAGCAGGCGACCGGGCTGTACAACGCCGCGAGCCCCGGCCCGCTGACCATCGACCAGTGGGTCGACGTCATCGAGGAGACCCTCGAGCTGCCGCGGGTGCGCCGGGTGCACGTCCCCTACCCGCTGATCAAGGCCGGCGCGGTGGCCACCCGGTACCGGGTCATCGCGGCCGAGCAGCTGCTCATGCTGGGGCAGGCCCACGTGCTGTCGATCGACACCTCGCTGGCGCTGGGCTGGAAGCCCGAGTACGACAACCGGCGCGCCGTGGCGGCGATCGCCCGCTACATCGCCGGCCGCCCGGAGGCCCCCGCCGCCGGCTGAGCCCGCTCCACCGCACACCGGGTCCGCCCTCTCCCGCGAGAGGGCGGACCCGGTGTGCGTCTGCCCGCCCGCCGCCGTCCGGTGTCGGGCCAGCCCGACACCGGACCGACCGGCTGGCGGGATCGGCCGGCCGGTCCCGGGCCAGCAGAGTCGGCCCCGTCCGAGCGAGCAGACGGGAGACCGACGTGGACGTGTCCGGCAACCTGGCGGGCAGGGTGGGGCGGTGGAGCGCCCGGCACCGCAGGACGGCGGTGCTCGGCTGGCTGGCCTTCGTGGCCCTGGCCCTGCTGGTCGGCCAGCTGGTGCCGCAGGGGGAGCTGACCCCGGCCGAGCAGAGCGTCGGGGCGCCCGCCGAGGCCCGGCAGATCCTCGACGCCTCCGGCTGGGAGGAGCCGGCCGCGGAGATGGTCCTCGTGCAGCGGGAGCCCGGCGTCGACGAGGCCGCCGCCACCGCCGCGCTCACCGACGTCGTCGAGACGCTGCGGCGCACCCCGGAGGCCACCGACGTCCTCAGCCCGCTCGACGGCGCGCCGCTGCGGTCGGCCGACGGGCGCTCGGCGCTGGTCACCTTCGACGTCACCGGGGACCGCGAGGACGCCGGCGAGCGGATCCCGGCGATCGCCGCGGCCCTCGCCGCCGTCGCCGACCGGCACGACGGCGTCCGCGTCGAGCAGTTCGGCGACACCAGCGCCGACCTCGCGCTCGACGAGACCCTCGACGCCGACTTCCGGCGGGCCGAGCTGCTGTCGATCCCGATCACCCTCGTGGTGCTGCTGGTGACCTTCGGCGCCGTGGTCGCCGCGCTCGTGCCGCTCGTGTTCGCGCTCACCGCGTTCCTGGCGGCGCTGGGCCTGCTGAGCCTGACCAGCCAGGTGTGGCACGTCGACCAGACCGCGCAGATCGTCATGCTGCTCATCGGGCTGGCCGTCGGCGTGGACTACTCGCTCTTCTACCTCAAACGCGAGCGCGAGGAGCGGGCGCGGGGCGCCGGCCCGGTCGACGCCCTCGACGTCGCCGCCGCCACCTCGGGCCGCTCGGTGCTGATCTCGGGCATCACCGTGGTGGTCGCGATGGCAGGCATGTTCCTGACCGGGTTCTCCGTCTTCACCGGCGTCGCCTCGGCCACCATCCTCGTCGTCGCCGTCTCGGTGCTCGGCTCGCTGACCGTGCTGCCGGCGACGATGGCCTGGCTCGGCGACCGGGTGGAGCGGGGGCGGATCCCGTTCCTGCGCCGCCGTGACGCCGGCCCGGGCCGGTTCTGGCCGGCCGTCCTCGGCGCCGTGCTGCGCCGCCCGCTGGTCGCCGCGCTCACCGCCGGCGCCGCGCTGGTCGCCCTCGCCGTCCCGGCGCTGGCGATGGACCTGCGCAGCGAGGGCGTCGAGGACCTGCCCCAGGACCTCGCCGTCATCGCGACGTACGACCGCATCACCGAGGCCTTCCCCGGCGGCCCGGCGCCCGCGCAGGTGGTGGTCGAGGCGCCCGACGTCACCGCCCCCGAGGTGCAGGCCGCGATCGCCGAGCTGCGCGAGCGGGCACTGGCCACCGGGCAGGCCAACGAGCCGATCGGGGTGGAGACCGACGAGGCCGGCACGGTCGCCGTCATCTCCGTGCCGCTGGTGGGCGACGGCGAGGAGCAGGCCTCACGCGACGCGCTGGCGACCCTCGCCGACGACGTCGTCCCCGCGACGGTGGGCGGGCTCGACGGCGTGCGCGCCGTCGTCTCGGGCAGCACCGCCTCCTCGGTGGCCTTCGACGAACTCGTGGCCGAGCGCACGCCGTGGGTGTTCGGCTTCGTGCTGGTGCTCGCCTTCGGACTGCTGCTGGTCTCGTTCCGCTCGGTCACCGTGGCGGTGACCGCGATCGTGCTCAACCTGCTCAGCGTCGCCGCCGCCTACGGCGCGATGGTGCTGGTCTTCCAGGAGGGCGTCGGCGGCAGGCTCATCGGCCTGGACTCCACCGGGGCGATCGTGAACTGGATCCCGCTGTTCCTGTTCGTGGTCCTGTTCGGCCTGTCGATGGACTACCACGTGTTCATCCTCAGCCGGATCCGCGAGGGCCACGACCGTGGCCTGCCCACCCGGACGGCGGTCGCGCGGGGCATCACCTCGTCGGCCGGCGTGGTCACCAGCGCCGCGGTGATCATGGTCTTCGTCTTCCTGACCTTCGTCACCCTGTCGATGACGAGCATGAAGCAGATCGGGCTGGGCCTGGCCGTCGCCGTGCTGCTCGACGCGACGGTGGTCCGGGCGGTGCTGCTGCCGGCGGTGATGCGGCTGCTGGGCGACGCCAACTGGTACCTGCCCCGGTGGCTGCGCCGGCTGCCGCAGCTGCAGCACGAACCGGTGCCCGGCGCCGTGCCGGCCGTGCCGCGCGCGACCGGGGAGGAGTCGCCGGCCCTGGCGGGCACCCGCGACTGAACGACGACGACGCCGGCTCCCGGGGGTTCCGGGGCCGGCGTCGAGTCGTGGGGCGGGGGGCCGGTGCTGGCGGTCTGGCCGCGTGGGTCGATCCCCCCAGCAGTGGGGGGCCAATCGTCTACCGGTTGCCCCCGCCCGACCTCCACTGTGAGCGCCGTCACAGGCGTCGTCAACCCCGGTCCGGCGTGTCGGGCGTGTCCTCCGTCCCCCTCGGGACGACGACCACCGGCACCGGCGCGGCCCGCAGGATGCGCGTCGCCGTCGACCCCAGGAACACCCGGGCGAGCGGGCCCAGCCGTGACGAGCCCACCACCAGCAGGTCGCCGTCGGACCACCCCGCCGCCGGCACCGCACCCGGCCACCCCCGACCCCGCGCCACCGTCGCCTCCGGCCGTTCCGGCAGGCCCGCGGCGACCGCGTCGAGCTCGCGCTGCGCCTGCCGGGCCCAGGCGACGGCGACCTCCCGCTCGGCGTACAGGCCCGTCTCCGACGGCAGCAGCGGGTCCCGCTCGGGCGCGAAGGTCACCAGCCGCAGGGGCACCCGCCAGGCCGCCGCCGTGCGCCGGGCCCAGGCCAGCGCGGCGCGGGACCGGTCGGTGCCGGCCCACGCGCAGGTCACCCGTGTGACCCGCTCCCCCGGGGAGCCCGCGCGGGCCGACAGCGCCACCGGCACCGGGGAGGAGCGGAGCAGGTGCTCGGGCACCGGCCCCTCCCGCCCGAGCACCAGCAGCGACCCGCCGACCTGGCCGGTCACGGTGACCAGCCCGGCCGGCACCGACGGCGCCTCGACGGCGACCGGGCGCACCTCGCCGACCCCCGCCGCGTGCAGCGCGTGCACCGCCCGGGCCAGCCGCGCGCGCACCTGGTCGGCCACCCAGCCCCGGTACTCCCGGTCGGCGCGGGGGTCGGGGAAGCCGCGCGGGGTCACGGTGGTGACGACGACGTCCTCGCCGGTCGTGCGCGCGAGCGTCGCGGTGAGGCGCAGGTGCCCGTCGGCGCCGCGCTCCTCGGCGTCGGCGGGGTGGCCGACGACGACGGTCACCGCGGGTCCCGCAGCCGGGAGTGGGTGCGGGCGTAGGTCACGTAGAGGACGGCCGCCAGCGTCAACCAGAGGGCGAACAGCCCCCAGGTGACCGGCGGCAGCCCGTACAGCAGGTAGAGGCAGAACAGCACCGACAGCACCGGCACCACGGGGTAGCCGGGCACCCGGAAGCCACGGGGCAGGTCCGGTCGGGTGGACCGCAGCACCATCACCCCCACCGACACGACGAGGAACGCCACGAGCGTGCCCATGCTGGTCAGGTCGACGAGGAAGTCCAGCGGCACGAACCCGGCCAGCGCCCCCACGAACAGCGCGACGGCGACCGTGCCGCGCACCGGGGTCAGCGTGCGCGGGTCGACCCGGCTGAACAGCGACGGCACCATGCCGTCCCGGCTCATCGCGAACAGGATCCGGGTCTGGCCGTACATCGTCACCAGCGTCACGGAGAAGATGGAGATGACGGCGCCGGCGGCGAGCACGATGGCCGGCCAGCGCGACCCGGTGACGTCCTCGAGGATCACCGCGAGGCCGGCCTCCTGGCCCTCGAACAGGCCGGCCGCCTGGGCGCCCACCGCGGCCACGGCCACCAGCAGGTACACCGTCGTCACCACGACCAGCGAGCCGATGATGGCGCGGGGCAGCGTGCGACGCGGGTCACGCACCTCCTCGCCGGCGGTGGAGACGGCGTCGAGGCCGATGAAGCTGAAGAAGATCGACGACGCCGCGGCGCCGATGCCCGCGGCGCCCAGCGGCGCGAACGGTGTCAGGTTGCCCGCGTCGAAGGCGGTGAACGCGACGGCGGCGAAGAAGAGCAGCACGAGGATCTTGAGGACCACCATCACCGCGTTCGCCCGGGCCGACTCGCTGGCCCCGCGCACCAGCAGCAGGGCGCACAGCGTCACCAGGACGATCGCCGGGAGGTTGACCGCCCCGCCGGCGCCGGGGGCGAACGACAGGGCGTCGGGGATGCGCAGGCCGATGGTGTCGTCGAGCAGCTCGTTGAGGTACTCGCTCCAGCCCACCGACACCGCCGCGGAGCTGACCGCGTACTCCAGCACCAGGCACCAGCCGACGACGTAGGCGACGACCTCGCCCAGCGTGGCGTAGGCGTAGGAGTAGGAGGACCCGGCCACCGGGATCGTCGAGGCCAGCTCGGCGTAGCAGAGCGCGGTGAACCCGGCGGTGATCGCGGCGAGGACGAAGGAGACGATCACGGCCGGGCCGGCCTCGGGCACCGCCGAGGTGAGCACGAAGAAGATCCCGGTGCCGATCGTCGCGCCGATGCCCAGGCCCATGAGCTGGCCGACGCCCATGCGGCGGGCCAGCGTCCCGCCCTCGGGCCGGCCGGCGCCGGTCTCCTCGACCATCTCGGTGACCGGCTTGCGCCGGAACAGCTGGCTGCGCACGGACGGGGCGCTCACCCGGGCCTCCTCGGCGTCGTCGTGCTCGGCGTGGGTCGCGCCCACCGTGCCCGCTGACGGCCGGATCGGCCATTCCGGGGCCGGCTCAGCCGACCCGGCGGAGGACCTCCGGGGAGAGCTCGGCGACCGAGGTGTGCCCGGTCAGCCCGAGGGTGAGGTCGAACTCGCCGAGGACGTCGGAGACCACCTGCCGCACCCCGGCCTCGCCGGCCAGGCCCAGACCCCACGCGTAGGGGCGGCCCAGCAGCACCGCCCGCGCGCCCAGGGCGACCGCGACCAGCACGTCGGCGCCGCTGCGGACGCCGCTGTCGAGCAGCACCGGCACCCGGTCCCCGACCGCGGCGACGACGTCGGGCAGCGCGTGGAGGGCGGAGATCGAGCGGTCCACCTGCCGTCCCCCGTGGGTGCTCACCACGATGCCGTCGACGCCCTCGTCCAGCGCCCGCCGGGCGTCGTCGGGGTGCAGGACGCCCTTGAGCAGGACCGGCAGCCGGGTGCGGGAGCGCAGCCAGGCCAGGTCGGCCCAGGTGATCGAGGGCCGCGAGTAGATGGCCTGGAAGGTCTCGACGGCGGCGCGCGGCAGCGGTGAGCGCAGGTTCTCCCGCAGCGGCCCGGGCCAGGCGCGGGCCATGCCGACCATGGCGAGCACCGCCGCGAGGGTGGGCCGCGGCTGGCGGTCGCGCCCGGCGGCGTCGGCGGGCTGCGCGGGCGCGGCGTCCCCGACCTCGGTGACGCGGGCCTGCACCAGCCGCCGGAACACCGGGTCGGAGGTGTACTGCGCGATCCCCTTCCCGAGGGCGAAGGGCAGGTGGCCGAGGTCGAGGTCGCGCGGGCGCCAGCCGAGCATCGTGGTGTCGAGGGTGACCACCAGGGCCTCGCAGCCGGCCGCCTCGGCGCGGCCGACGAGGCTCTCCACCAGCTCGTCGGAGGTGGACCAGTACAGCTGGGACCAGCGCGGCGCGTCCCCCATCGCCGCGGCGCACTCCTCCATCGGCACCGACGCCTGGTTGGAGAAGACGAACGGCACGCCCAGCGACGCCGCGGCGCGGGCCACGGCGAGGTCGGCCTCCCGGTGCACCAGCTCGAGCGCACCGACCGGGCCGAGCAGCAGCGGCGCCGGGATGCGCCGGCCGAACAGCTCCACGGAGGTGTCCCGGGCGCTCACGTCGCGCAGCACCCGCGGGACGACGGCCCAGCGGTCGAAGGCGGCGCGGTTGGCCCGCTGGGTGTGCTCCTCGCCCGCGCCCCCCGCGACGTAGGCGTAGGCGCGCGCGGTCAGCCGCCGGCGGGCGCGGCGCTGCAGCGGCCGGGCCGTCGTCGGCACCAGCGGCGTCCGCCCGTACACCCCGGCGCGGTAGACCTCGTTCTGTCGGCGGCGGCCGGTCCCGGCGGCGGAGTCCACCCGGCCACCGTAGTGACCCGGGCCACTCCACCGGCCGCGGCCTCCCGACACGCCCGGGCGACGACACGCCGCGCGAACCCGACGACGCGCAGTCCGCGCGTCGTCGACACGGGGTCACCGGCGGCACAATGGGGAGGCGTCGTCCCCGGAACCACCGGACCGGCGTGCACGACCGCTCGAGGGGGACACCGTGCCGGTCGGGACCCTGCCCAGGCCCAAGCCGCGGCGCGCTCCCCGCCCCGTCCTGAGGACGGGGCTCTCCGTGCTGACCGCCGTCGCCGGGCTGCTCGCCGGCGCCGTCGTGCTGGCCGCCCCCGCGCTCGCCGCCGACGACCCCGCGCGCCCGGACTCCCGCGTCACCCACGGACCGAGCTGCCGCCCCGGCGGCGTCGTGGTCGAGGTGACCGCCGGGACGGTCCCCTACGCCGTCACGCTCGCGACGACCCGCGCGCCCGCCGGGGAGGACTCCGCCGAGCTGCAGCCGGGGCAGGTCGCCGTGCTGCGCACCGCGGAGGTCGCCTGGGGCGAGACCGTCGACAGCCGCCTGGAGTACACCGCCCTCGACGGCTCGGGCACCGCCTACGTCGACGAGCTCGACGGCTTCGTCTTCACCCGTCCCGCCGAGGAGGACTGCGCCGCGATCGCCCCGCCGACCGGCGCCGCCGAGGTCCCGCCGGTCGGCGCCGTCCCGCCGCCGGCGTCCCCACCGTCCCCCGGGGCCCCGCTGCCCGAGGCGGCCCCGCCGGCCGACGGGGCGCCCGCCCCCGAGGTCGCCCCCCTGCCGGTCCCCGACCCGCTCCCGCCCGCGCCGCCGGCCGAGGGCGGGGACTCGCCCGGCAGCGCCGTCGTGGCCTCGGCCTCCCGGGTCGCGGCCGGCGACCCGGTGACGCTGACCGGCTCGGGCTTCGCGCCCGGCGAGGTGGTCACCGTGCAGGTGGCCGACGGCGGGGTGCTGGCCTCCGTGGCGGCCGGGCCCGACGGGGAGGTCGAGGCCACGGTGGTCGTCCCGGGCGCCGCCGCCGGGACGACGACGCTCGAGCTGGTCGGCAGCGACTCGGCGGTCACCGCGGCGGTGCAGCTGCGCGTGGCCTCCGCCGCGACCCCGGTCGACCCCGACCCGCTGCCCGTCCCGCTGGTCGCGGCCGGGCTGGCGCTGGTCGTCACCGCCACCGCCCTCGTGCTGAGCGCCGGCGGCTGTCGCCGGCCCGAGCCGGGGGAGCCGGCGTGGCCGACCTGGTCGGCCGGGCCGACCGGGAGCGCCTGACGCCGACTTCGGCCACGATGGTGCGATGGGCTCCGAGGACGTGCTGGCTCCCGGGGTCCCGTCCCACACCGCGGCGCTGGCCGGCGCCGCGCCCCGCGCCGCGGAGACGTGGCTGCGGATCGTGCAGGTGCACGACCGGATCACCCACCGGGTCGACTCCGCGCTGCACCGCGAGCACGGCCTGTCCCTCACCGGGTTCGAGGCGCTGCGGCGCATCGCCGACGCGCCGGGCGAGCGGGCCACGATGGGCGAGGTCGCCGAGGCGCTCGGGCTGTCGCGGGCCGGCGTCACCAGCACCGTGGGCCGGCTGGTCGCGCAGGGGCTGGTCGTGCGCGAGCGGCGCCCGGGGGACCGGCGGCTGCTGCACGCCCGGCTGACCGACGCCGGCCGCGAGCGGGTGCGGGCCGCGGCGAGCACCCACGACGAGCTCGTCGCCCGCCTGCTCGCCCTGCTGGGTGACGACGCCGCCGTCGTCACCGACGCGCTCGCCCGGGTGTCCGCGGCGACCCGCGTCCGCCGCTAGGCCCCACGCTGCCGGGTGCGCAGTCGGTGCTCCTCGCCACGGCGTGTCCGCGGGTGTCGCCGACCGCGACCGCCCACTCGAACTGCGAGGACGGGGTGCGGGGACGGTCTCCACGGGCGGGGACGCAGCCCTGCAGGGGAACTTCAAGCCCGTAGTGTTTGCGGGCGAGCGAGACCGGGCAGGTCGCGATCATGCCCGTGAGCTGCACCGTCGTCGTGCCGACCATCGGCCGGCCGTCGCTCGACGTGCTGCTCGACGCGCTGGCCGCCGACCCGGGCCCCCGACCGGCCGAGCTGGTGGTGGTCGACGACCGTCCCGCGGGCCCGCCGCTGGCGGTCGAGCGGCCCGGCCTGCCGCCGGTACGCGTGGTCCGCACCGGCGGTGGCGGCCCGGCCCGCGCGCGCAACCTGGGCTGGCGCACCGCCCGCACGGAGTGGATCGCCTTCCTCGACGACGACGTCGTCCCCGACGCCGACTGGTACCAGCGGCTGGCCGCCGACCTCGACGGCCTGCCCGCCGACGTCGCCGGCAGCCAGGGGCGGGTGCGGGTGCCGCTGCCGGAGGACCGCCGGCCCACCGACTGGGAGCGCGGCACCGCGGGCCTCGCCACCAGCGCCTGGATCACCGCCGACCTCGCCTACCGGCGCGCCGCGCTGGCCGCCGTCGGCGGGTTCGACGAGCGCTTCCCGCGCGCCTTCCGCGAGGACTCCGACCTCGCGCTGCGGGTGATGGACACCGGCGCCCGGCTGGTCCGCGGGCAGCGCTGGATCACCCACCCGGTCCGGCCGGTCGACCGCTGGGTCAGCGTGCGCGTGCAGGCCGGCAACGCCGACGACGTCCTCATGCGCCGGCTGCACGGGCCGGGCTGGCGCGACCGGGCGCAAGCCCCGCTGGGCCGCCGCCCCCAGCACCTGGCCGTCACCGCGGCCGGGCTCGCCGCGGTCGGCCTGGCCGCCGCGCGCCGGCCCCGCGCCGCGCTCGGCGCCGCCCTCGCCTGGGCGGCCGGCACCGCCGAGTTCGCCTGGGCGCGGATCGCCCCCGGCCCGCGCGACCGGGCCGAGGTGGGCACCATGGCCCTGACCAGCGCCGCCATCCCGCCGCTGGCCACCTGGCACTGGCTGCGCGGGGTCGTGCGGCACCGCCGGGTGACGCCGTGGCGCGGCCTGCCCGACCTGGTGCTGTTCGACCGCGACGGCACGCTCGTGCACGACTACCCCTACAACGGCGACCCCGAGTGGGTGCGCCCGGTCGACGGCGCCCGCGAGGCCCTGGACGCCCTCCGCGCCCGCGGCGTCCGCGTCGGGGTGGTGACCAACCAGTCCGGCGTCGCCCGCGGGCTCGTCACCCGCGAGCAGGTCGACGCCTGCACGGCCCGCCTCGACGAGCTGCTCGGCCCCTTCGACACCGTGCAGGTCTGCCCGCACGGCCCCGACGACGGCTGCAGCTGCCGCAAGCCCGCACCCGGCATGGTCAAGGCCGCCTGCGCCGAGCTCGGCGTCGACCCCGCGCGCACGGTCGTCGTCGGTGACATCGGCGCCGACGTCGAGGCCGCCGCGGCCGCCGGCGCCGTCGGGATCCTGGTGCCCACGCCGGTGACGCGGAATCAGGAGGTGGCGGCCGCGCCCCGCCGCGCGGCGACGCTCCCCGCCGCGGTCGACGACGTCCTGGCCGGCCGGTGGTGACCGGCCGCCGGGGAACCGTGCTCGTCGCCCGCCTCGACAACGCCGGCGACGTCCTCCTGCAGGGCCCGCTGGTCCGCGCCGTCGCCCACGGCGCCGAGCGGGTGGTGTTCCTCGCCGGCCCGGCCGGCGCCGAGGCCGCCGCGCTGCTGCCCGGCGTCGACGAGGTCTGGACCTGGGCCTGCCCGTGGATCCTCGGCGACCCGCCGCCGGTCGACGCGGCCGACCTCGCGGCGCTGACCGACCGGGTCCGCGCGCTCGCGCCCGACGAGGCCGTGGTCAGCACCTCGTTCCACCAGTCGCCGCTGCCGCTGGCGCTGCTGCTGCGCGCCGCGGGCGTGCCGCGGATCAGCGCCACCAGCGTCGACTACCCGGGCGCGCTGCTCGACGTCCGGCACCGGGTCGGCCAGGACGACGAGGTGGACCTGCCCGAGCCCGAGCGCGCGCTGTCGCTGGCCCGCGCCGCCGGCTTCGACCTGCCCGACGGCGACGACGGCCGCCTCGCCGTCCGTCGCCCGCTGCCGCCGACCGACCACGAGCCCGGGTACGTCGTCCTGCACCCCGGCGCCTCCGTCCCCGCCCGGGCCTGGCCCGCGGAGCGCTGCGCCGAGGCCGTCGAGGCGCTGGCCGACGCCGGGCGCCGGGTGCTGGTCACCGGCGGGCCGGGGGAGCGGGAGCTGACCGCCGCCGTCGCCGGCCGCCGCGGCGTCGACCTCGGCGGCGCGCTCCGCCTGGCGGAGCTGGCGGCGGTCCTCGACGGCGCCGCGGCGGTCGTCGCCGGCAACACCGGGCCCGCGCACCTCGCCGCCGCCGTCGGCACCCCGGTCGTCTCGCTGTTCAGCCCCGTCGTCCCCGCGGCCCGGTGGGCGCCCCACGGCGTCCCCACCGTGCTGCTCGGCGACCAGGACGCCCCCTGCCGGCTGACCCGGGCCCGCGAGTGCCCGGTCCCCGGCCACCCCTGCCTCACGTCGGTGACCGCGGCGGACGTCGTCGCGGCCGTGGAGAAGCTGGTGAGCGCGTGAAGGTCCTGCTCTGGCACGTGCACGGCTCGTGGACGACGGCGTTCGTGCAGGGCCCGCACGAGTACCTCGTCCCCGTCACCCCCGACCGGGGTCCCGACGGGCTGGGCCGCGCCCGCACCTGGGACTGGCCGACCTCGGCCCGCGAGGTGACGCCGGAGCAGCTGCGCGAGGAGCACGTCGACGTCGTCGTGCTGCAGCGGGTGCGCGACCTGGAGCTGGTCCGCGCGTGGCTGGGCCGGGAGCCCGGCCGCGACCTGCCCGCCGTCTTCCTCGAGCACAACGCGCCCGGACTGGAGCCCGGTGACGGGCCGGTGCCGCACACCCGGCACCCGCTGGCCGACCGCGACGACGTCCCCGTCGCGCACGTCACCCACTTCAACCGGCTCTTCTACGACAACGGCCGGGCGCCGACGACGGTCATCGAGCACGGCATCGTCGACCCCGGTGAGCGCTACACCGGCGAGCTGGCGCGGGCCGCCGTCGTCACCAACGAGCCGGTGCGCCGCGGCCGCACGGTGGGCGCGGACCTGCTGCCCGGGCTGGCGGCGGTCGCGCCGGTCGACGTCTTCGGGATGGGCCTGGCCGGGCTGCACGCGCGGCACGGCCTCGACCCCGGCCGGGTGACCCTGCACGACGACCCGCCGCAGGCGGCCATGCACGCCGAGCTCGCCCGCCGCCGGGTCTACGTCCACCCGGTGCGCTGGACGTCGCTGGGGCTGTCACTGCTCGAGGCGATGCACCTGGGCATGCCGGTGGTCGCCCTGGCCACCACCGAGGTGGTCGAGGCGGTGCCCGCCGACGCCGGGGTCCTGTCCACCCGGCCCGAGGTGCTGTGGGACGCCGTCGCCGGCTACCTGCACGACGAGGACGCCGCCCGGCTGGCCGGCAAGGCGGCCCGCGCCGCCGCGCTGGAGCGCTACGGGCTCGCCCGCTTCCTGCGCGACTGGGACGCGCTGCTCGAGGAGGTCACCCGATGAGGACCCCGAGGATCGCCGGCGGGCCGCTGCGCGTCGACCTGGTCAGCGAGCACGCCTCGCCGCTGGCCGCCATCGGCGGGGTGGACGCCGGCGGGCAGAACGTGCACGTCGCCGCCCTCGCCGCCGGGCTGGCCGCGCGCGGCCACGAGGTCACCGTGCACACCCGCCGCGACGACCCCCACCTGCCCGACGAGGTGCCCACCCCCGACGGCTACGTGGTCAGCCACCTCACCGCCGGCCCGCCCGAGCCGCTGCCCAAGGACGACCTGCTCGGCCACGTGCCGGCGCTGGCCGCGGCGCTGCGCGCCCGCTGGTCGGTCGCGCTCCCCGACGTCGTCCACGCGCACTTCTGGATGAGCGGGCTGGCCTGCGTCGAGGCCGCCGGCAGCCTGCTCACCCCCGTGCCGGTGCTGCAGACCTTCCACGCGCTGGGCTCGGTCAAGCGCCGCCACCAGGGCGACGCCGACACCTCACCGGCGCAGCGCGTCGAGCTCGAGCGCGGGCTGTGCCGGGCGGTCGACCACGTGGTGGCCACCTGCAGCGACGAGGTGTTCGAGCTGCGCCGCCTGGACCTGCCCCGCGACCGCGTCTCGATCGTGCCCTGCGGCGTCGACACCACCGTGTTCGCCCCGCGCGGGCCGGTCGCGCCGCGCACCGGCCGGCCGCGGCTGCTGGTGCTCGGCCGGCTGGTCGAGCGCAAGGGCCAGGAGGACGCCGTCCGCGCGCTGGCCGCCGTCCCCGACGCCGAGCTCGTCGTGGTGGGCGGCCCGCCGGCCGGGGCGATCGAGGCCGATCCCGAGGTGCGCCGGCTGCGCGCGGTCGCCGCCGAGGTGGGCGTGGCCGACCGGCTCCGCTTCGCCGGGTCGGTCGCCCGGGCCGACGTCCCCGCCTGGGTCCGCTCGGCCGACGTCGTGCTGGCCGTGCCCTGGTACGAGCCGTTCGGCATCACCCCGCTGGAGGCCATGGCCTGCGGCCGCCCGGTGGTCGCCACCGCCGTCGGCGGGCTGCAGGACTCCGTCGTCGACGGCGTCACCGGCGACCTCGTGCCGCCCCGCGACCCGGCCCGGCTCGGCGCGGTGCTCGCCGCGCTGCTGGCCGACGACGCCCGGCGCGCCGCCTACGGCGCGGCCGGGGTCCGGCGGGCCCGCGCCCGCTACCGGTGGGCCCGCGTGGCCGCCGACACCGAGGCCGTCTACCGGCAGGTCCTGTCCACCCGGCGTCCCGTCGAGGCCGTCCGATGAGCGCCCCTGGAGGTCGCCCCGTGAGTGTCGCTCCCCACTCGGAGGCCGAGGTCGTCTCGCCCGACTCCTGCACCCACCTCACCGGCCGCGACCACGTCGCGTCGCTGACCGCCGCGCTGCGCAGCCTCGACGCCGCGGTCGACACCCTCGACCGCTGGGGGCACCTGCTGGCCGACGTGCTCTGCGGGGAGTCCCGCGGGCGACTGCTGGCGGCCGGCAACGGGGGCAGCGCCGCGCAGGCCCAGCACCTCACCGCCGAGCTGGTGGGCCGCTACCGCGCCGACCGCCCGCCGTTCTCCGCGATCTGCCTGACCGCCGAGACCTCGTCGCTGACCGCGATCGCCAACGACTACCCGGCCGACGAGCTGTTCGCCCGCCAGGTCGAGGCGCACGGCCGCGCCGGCGACGTCCTGGTGCTCCTGTCCACCTCCGGCCGCAGCCCCAACGCCGTCGCCGCCGCCCGGCGGGCCCGCGAGTGCGGCATCACCGTGCTGTCGATCACCGGCCCGGCGCCCAACCCGCTGGCCGCGGCCTCCGACGAGGCGGTGTGCGTCGACTCCCCGTGGACGGCGACCGTGCAGGAGTGCCACCTGGTCGCACTGCACCTGCTGTGCGCGGCCTTCGACGCCGCGGTGCTGGCCGAGCCGGCGCGGGTGCCGGTCAGCCGCATCGGGGTCGTGCAGTGAGGCCGCTCGTCGTCGTCGGCGACGCGCTGCTCGACGTCGACCTGGTCGGCACGGCGTCCCGGCTGACCCCCGACGCGCCGGTGCCCGTGGTCGAGGACCTGGAGACCCGCGAGCGCCCGGGGGGTGCGGCGCTGGCCGCGGTCATCGCGGCGCGGGCCACGGACCGCGAGGTCGTGCTGGTCGCCCCGCTGGCCGACGACGACGGCGCGGCCCGGCTGCGCGCGCTGCTGGGCGGGCGGGTCCGGCTGGTTGCGATCCCGGCCACCGGCGGCACCGCGGTCAAGCGGCGGGTGCGGGTGGGCGACCACTCGGTGGTCCGGCTCGACAGCGGCGCGCCCACCGTCACCCTCGGCGAGCTGCCCGCGGAGGCGCGCGCGGCCGTCCGCGACGCCGCCGCGGTCCTGGTCGCCGACTACGGGCGCGGCACCACCGCCGACGCGGGCGTCCGGGCGCTGCTGGCCGAGGCCGGCGGGCCGGTCGTGTGGGACCCGCACCCCCGCGGCGCCGACCCGGTGCCCTCGGTCCGGCTGGTGACACCCAACGCCGCCGAGGCCGCCCGGGTCGCGGCCGGGATCGACGGCGGTGGGCTGGCCGCCGTCGGCGCGCGGGCCGAGGCGCTCATCCGGCACTGGGGCGTGGGCGCGGTCGCGGTCACCCTCGGCGCCCGCGGCGCGCTGCTGTCCTACGGCGAGGGCGCGCCGATGGTCGTGCCCGCGGTGCCGGTGACCGGCGGCGACCCGTGCGGCGCCGGCGACTCCTTCGCCGCCGCGGCCGCGCTGGCCCTCGCCGGCGGCGCGGTGACCGGCGAGGCGGTGGCCGCGGCGGTCGCGTTCGCCGGCCGGTTCGTCGCGGCCGGCGGCGCCTCGGCCTGGGACTCCTCCGCCGTGCCCCAGCCGAACGTGGCCGCCGAGGACGGCGTCTCGGCGCTGCTGGCCCGCGTGCGCGCGACCGGCGGCACGGTGGTGGCCACCGGCGGGTGCTTCGACCTGCTGCACGCCGGTCACGTGGCCACGCTGCGCGCCGCCCGCGGCCTCGGCGACTGCCTGGTCGTGTGCATCAACTCCGACGACTCGGTCCGCCGGCTCAAGGGCCCCTCCCGGCCGCTGGTCACCGCCGCCGACCGCGCGCGGGTGCTCGAGGCGCTGGAGTTCGTCGACGCCGTCGTGGTGTTCGACGAGGACACCCCCGCGCAGGTCATCGACCGGCTGCGGCCCGACGTCTGGGCCAAGGGCGGCGACTACGCCGGCGCCGACCTGCCCGAGGCCGCGGTGCTGCGGCAGTGGGGCGGGCAGGCCGTCGTCCTGCCCTACCTCGACGGCCACTCGACCACCGCCCTGGTCGAGCGCTCCCGGGTGTGAGCGGTCCTCCTCCCGTGCACTTCCGCGGAACTGCCCCTCGTCCCTCCGTCCACTGCCGCGGATGTGCACGGGACGGGCGGCCGGTGGCGGTCGTGCTGCGGCCGCTGGGGCTCGGTGACCTGCTCACCGGCGTCCCGGCGATCCGCGCGGTCCGCGCCGCCGCGCCCGACCACCGGCTGGTCCTGGCGACGACGACCGCGCTGGCCCCGCTCGCCGGGCTCGTCGACGCCGTGGACGAGGTGCTGCCCGCCCGCGAGCTCGAGCCGCTGGACTGGTCCGGGCCGCCGCCCGACCTCGCCGTCGACCTGCACGGCAGGGGACCGGCGTCGCACGTCGTCGTCGCCGACCTGCACCCGCGGCGGCTGCTGACCTTCGACAGCCCCGGTTATCCCGGCCCGGCGTGGTACCCCGACGAGCACGAGGTCGCCCGCTGGTGCCGGCTGGTGTCCGAGGGCCTGGGCGTGCCCGCCGACCCCGACGCGCTCGACCTCGCCGTCCCCGCCGTGCCCCCGCCGGTCACCGGGGCGGCGCTGCTCCACCCGGGCGCCGCCTTCCCCGGCCGGCGGTGGCCGGCGGAACGGTTCGCCGCCGTCGCGCGGTGGCTGGCCGACGCCGGGCACGACGTCCGCGTCACCGGCGGCCCGGCCGAGCGCGACCTCGCGCAGGCGGTCGCCCGCGGCGCGGGACTGCCCGACGACGCCGTGCTCGCCGGGACGACGTCGACCCTCGAGCTCGCCGCCACCGTCGCCGCGGCCCGGGTGGTGGTCAGCGGCGACACCGGCGTGGCGCACCTGGCGACGGCCTACCGCCGTCCCTCGGTCGTGCTGTTCGGGCCGGTGTCCCCGGCGCTGTGGGGTCCGCCGCCGCGGCCGCAGCACGTGGTGCTCTGGCACGGCGACGGCACCGGCGACCCCTGGGGCACCGAGCTCGACCCGGCGCTGGCCCGGATCACCGTCGACGAGGTGACCGCGGCGCTGGCCGGGCTGCTCCGACCCGACGGGAGCGGCCCCGCCGTGCCGTGCACGACGGGGCCGCTCACCGTTCCGCGCTAGACGGCCAGTCCCGAGCAGGACCGGGAGCAGTCCAGGCGCCAGATCGAGGTGCCCAGCGTGGTGAACAGCGCCGAGGGCACCAGCCGCTCACCCCGCGGTCCCGTGAGCGGACCGCCGCCCGTGGGTCGCGTGCCACCGCCGGCGCCCGGCTGCTGGGTGCCGGGCTGCGGCGTGCCGGGTGCCGGGCTCGGGGTCGGGATCGGCGAGACGCCGCCCGTGCCGTCGAGGTAGGTGAGGCCGCCGGCCAGCACCGAGGAGGTGCCGTCGGGGGCGAACACGTACACGTCGTAGGTGCCGGCCGCGCGGGCGGGCGTGGTGAAGGTGACGCTGGTGGCCGACACCGCGGTCACCGTGGCCTGCGCGGTGGACCCGACGCGGACCCGCGCCCCGGCCGGGACCGCCGTGCCGGTGATGGTCACGCTCGTGCCACCGGCGGTGCCCACCCGGGTCGGGTTGATCGACGTCAGGCCGAACGGCCCCACGCCCGGGTAGGTCTGCTGCCCACCCGGCCCCGGCGTGCTGCCGCCGGGCGCCGGGGTCGACCCGCCGGGCGCCGGCGCACCGGTCGTCGGCGTGCTGCCGCCGGGCGCCGGGGTGCCGGGCTGGCTGCCGCCCGGGGCGGGGGTGCCACCGCCGGGCGCCGGGCTGCCGGGCGCCGGGGTCGAGCCGCCGGGCGCCGGCGTGCTCGGCGTGCTGGTGCCGGGCTGCGTGGTCGACGGCGGGGTCGAGCCCCCGGGCGCCGGGGTGCCGGGCTGGCCACCACCGGGTGCCGGGGTGCCGCCCGGCGTGCTGGTGCCCGGCTGGGTGGTCGACGGCGGGGTCGAGCCGCCCGGTGCCGGCGTGCTCGGCGTGCTCGGCGTGCTCGGGGTGCTCGTGCCCGGCTGGGTGGTCGACGGCGGCGTCGAGCCGGCCGGGGCCGGGGTGCCGCCACCGGGCGCCGGCGACGGCGCCGGGGTGCCGGGCCGGGGGCCGGTGGCCGGCGCCTGGTAGGCCACGCCGACCAGCAGCGGCGCGGCGGAGGCCAGCCCCACGTCGGCCCCGTCGCGGACCAGCTGCGCGGTGAGCACGTACCGGCCCTGGCCCAGCTCGAGGCTCGGGGTGACCGTCGCCGACGGGCCGGGACGGCTGCCCAGGTCGAAGGTGACCGCGCCGGTGTCGTCGGTGGTCGCGGTGACCCCGCCGACGGTGACCTGCTGCTGGCTGAGGGCGTACACCTGGCCCTGGTGCTCCATGCCCAGGCGCAGGCGGACGGCGTACTGCCCACCCGGGGCGCTGCCGCTGGTCACGACGGTCGGGGCGACCGTGCCGGGGTCGACGGTCATCCCGGTGAAGGTGTAGGACACCCCGGCGGCGGTCTGGCCGAGCTGGGTCAGCGACAGCCGGCCGCCGGTGACCGACTTCCCGGCGAACGCGGCCACCGGGTCTACGTCGGCCAGCAACCGCTGCACCAGCTGGTCGGGGGCCGCGGCGCGGTCCTGCGCCCGGTAGAGCGCGAACGCGGCCGCCACCTGGGGCGCGGCGATGGAGGTGCCGGAGACGAACCGGTGGTCGCCGTCGTTCCAGGTGGTGAACACGTACTTGCCCGGCGCGAACAGGTCGACGGTCCTCGCGCCGTAGGCGGAGGACTCGGTGACGCCGTCGGAGGCGTTGCTGTTGCCGACGGTGACCATGTTCGGGCGGTTGAGGCTGGCCGGGTAGTACAGCGAGGTGTCCCGGTCGAGGGCGTCGTTGCCGGCCGCGGCGACCACGACCACGCCCTTGCTCGCGGCGTAGTCGATGGCGTCGGTGAGGATCTGCGCGGCGCCGAGGCCGCCCCACGAGGCGTTGACGACGTCGGCACCGTTGTCGGCGGCGTAGCGGATCGCCTGGGCGCCGGCGATCATGTCGACCCCGCTGCCGGTGCCGATGACCAACGGCATGATCGTCACGTCCGGGGCGACCCCGGCGGTGCCGACGCCGTTGCCGGCACGCGCGCCGGCCACGCCGGCCACGGAGGTGCCGTGGCTGTTGCCCGCGGCGTTCACGTGGTCGGCGTTGTTGCCGTAGAAGTTCCAGCCACCACAGTCGCCGGGGTAGCCGTTGCCGTCGTTGTCGACGGGGCTGCCGCAGATCTCGTCGGTGTTGCGCCAGAGGGCACCGGCGAGGTCGGGGTGGTCGGTCATGACACCGCTGTCGACCACGGCGACGGTGACGCCACGACCGGTGCCGGCCCGCCAGCCGAGGTCGGCGTCGACGTCGGCGTCGGCGGTGCCGGGCTGGCCGTAGGAGTTGCTGCCGGTGTTGTCCAGGTTCCAGCCGTACTGCACCGCGTACGGGTCGGTGATGGCCTCACCGAACACCTCGCCGGTCGGTGAGGGCTCCACCTGCGCGCCGGGCAGCGCCGCGCGGAGCTGGTCGGCGGTGGTGCCGAAGCCGGCGACCAGCGCCGACCCGTCGAAGACGGCCTGCGCGGAGTCCACCCCCGGCACGGCCTGCAGCGTGGTGAGGTCCTCGGCGGTGACGCCGCCGGGCACCGTCACGACGAGCCGGGTGCGCCCGTCGCCGGCCGGTCCGAAGTCGCTCGCCTCCGCGAACGTCGGCCCGGCCAGCGCGGTGTCGATCGCCGCCGCTCCGCCGAAGCCCAGCGCGACGCCGAGCACCGCGCAGATCGCCCGCTTCCCCCGGGAGGCCGGCCCGGACCTGGTGTGCGGGCTGCGTCCTGACCCCGTGTGCATGCGTGTCCCCGTTCCCTCGGCGGCTCGACGGCCCGGTGCGGGCCCGTGCCGGACGTCGGCGTCCGCTGCTGCCGCCTGCACCCGAGGGACGACGGGATCCCCCTGACGGGGGGTGTTTCCGGACGATCCGTTCTCGGGTCAAGGGCTGCCCGGGTGGTGCCGAAGTGACGGGTGGTCCCTGCGGCACGGGCGCAGCGGGGCCGCGGACACGACGGAGGCGCGGGGATGAGGATCGCCACGAACGTGGCGGCAGTCCGCGCCCACACCGCCTTGGAGCGGACGGACCGGTCGGTGACGGCGTCGCTGCGGCGGCTGTCCTCGGGACTGCGGATCACCGGCGCCGCCGACGACGCGGCGGGGCTGGCCGTCTCCGAGGGCCTGCGCGCCCGCACCCGCGGCGCGACCGTGGCGGTCCGCAACGCCCAGGACGGCATCGGCGTCGTCCGCACCGCCGACGGCGCCCTCGACGGGGTGCAGGCGATCCTGCGGCGGATGCGCGACCTGGCCGTGCAGGCCGGCAACGCCGGTGCCCTCGACGCGGCGGCGGCCGGTGCCGTCCGCACCGAGTTCGACCAGCTGCGCCGCGAGATCGACGACGTCGCGGACACCACCACCTCCCACGGCATCCGGCTCCTGGACGGCACGTACGACCGGCTGCTGCAGGTCGGCGCCGACGCCGGTGACACCCTCCGCGTCGTCATCGCCGTCTCCGGCCGGGCGGTGAGCGCCGCCGGCCTGGGGCTGTCCCGGGTCGACGTGACCGGCGGCCTGGGTCTCCCGCACACGCTCACCCCGGCGGTCGCCGTCGAGCCGAGCACGCCCGCGCCGGGGCGGCTGACCCTCGCGGTCGACCCCACCTCGGCCGCCGCCCTCGCCGCGCTGACCGGGACCGTGGAGTACGACGGGCGGGTGCTCGACCTCGCGTCGGTCGACCGCACGGGGGCGGTGACCGCGCGGGACCACCTCGACCGGCTCGACGCCGCGGTGGCGGCCACCCTCGGCGTCGGTCCGCTCACCCCGACCGCCACCGGACTGGTGCTCACCGGCGCCACCCCGGGTCCGGCCTCGCTGCCGGCCGACGCCGCCGGGCTGACCCCGCGCTACACCGGGCCCGTCCCCGCCACGGTCGATGCCGCCGTCCCCGCCGCCCGGGCCACCGCCGCACCCGGACGACTGCTCCTGGCCGGCGACCACGTCTCGGCGGACGCCCACGCGGAGAGCTTCGACGCCCTCGCCGGCACGGTGCGCTACGGCGGGCGGACCTTCGACCTGGGGTCGGTGGACTACACCGGCGCCGGGACGGCGCAGGAGCGCCTCGACCGGCTCAACGCCGGCGCCGTGGCGGCTCTCGGCACCGGGTCGACCCCGTTCGTCGCCACCGCCACCGGCCTGCTGTTCACCGGGGAGACCCCGGGCCCGGCCTCCACGGCGGCCGACGCCGCGGCGCTGACCCCGTACTACACCGGGGACGCGGGCACCGCCGGCACGCTCCGGGCCATCGACGGCGCCATCGCCCGGGTGTCGGACCTCCGCGCCCACCTCGGCGCGATCGACAACCGCCTCTCGTCCCGCATCGGCGTGCTCGGCGCGGCCATCGAGGGCACGACGGCCGCCGAGTCCCGGATCCGCGACCTCGACGTGGCCGCCGAGGTCACCGCCCTGACCCGCAGCCAGGTCCTGGCGCAGGCGGGGAACGCCGTGCTGGCGCAGGCCGACCAGACCCCGGCCCGCGTGCTCGCCCTGCTGCGCTGACCGCCGGGCGGTCCGGGCGACCGCGGTGCTACCGCTGCCGCAGCGCGTCGAACAGCACGTCCTGCAGGTCGTTGGGGTCGACGGCGGAGTAGGCCGCGCCGCCGGTGGCCGAGGCGATCTGCTGCAGGGCCTCGATGTCGGCGTCCGGGCCGAGCGCCACGCCGATGACCTTGACCGGCCGCTGCGGATCGGCCTCGGCCTCCAGCGTCTGCAGCAGGGTGTCGAGGTCGATGCCCGAGGAGTCTTCGTTGGTGCCGTCGGTGACGATCACGACGCTGCTGACGGCCTCGGGGTCGTACTGCTCCTGCGCGGCGCGGAAGGCGCCCAGCGTCGTGTCGTACAGGCCGGTGCCCCCGGGGGCGAGCCGGTCGGGGACGGTGTCGAGCTCGTCGTCGAGCAGGTCGCGCTGGGTGGTGCCGTCGACCTCGTCGGAGAGCGTGCGGATGGGCGCGAGCTCCGTCCAGTCCTGCTCGCCCTGCAGCTGGTAGGCGAACACCCACAGCCCGATCGACGACGTCCCGGGGATGAGCGTCAGCGCGCTCTTGGCCGCGTCGCGGGCGAGGGTGGCGCGGGTGCCGTCCCCGGCGGGGGCCTCCATCGACGCCGACACGTCGATGACGGTGAGCAGCCGGGAGGGCGCGGCCAGCCGGCTGAGCTCGCCGAGCAGGGTCTGCACCCCCTCGGGGTCGACGTCGAGCACCGGGGGCGCCTCCTCCCGCACGCCCGGGCCGGGGTCGGTCGGCGGGGTGCCCTCGGCGTCGCGGAACCCGGCCGCCAGCACGGCGGTGCGCGCACCGGCGGAGGTCAGCGTCCGGACGACGGCGTCGACGGCGGCTCGGTCCTCGTCGGCGGTGGGGCCCACCCGCAGCACCGGGTAGTCCAGCTGCGGCGAGCCCTCGGCCGGGTAGACGGCGACGAGCGAGGAGTCCGGGGTCGCCCGGTTGACCGTGATGACCTCCTGCTCGCTGACCGGCACCAGCGCGGCCTCGACGTCGTTCTCCGCGGCGGCGGTGAGCGCGTCGGCCGGGTCGACCGCCGGGCCCCGGCGGGCGGCCAGGACGGCCTGGACGACGGCGTTGTCGGCCTGCTCGCCCCCGCCGAGCGAGGTCTGCACGGCGGCGAGCGCGGCGACGCCCTCGGCGCTGGCGGCCAGGTCGGGCACCGCGATCGGGCGCTGGCCGCTCAGCGCCGCGCGCCAGTCCGGCGGCGTCTGGGTCCAGCCGAGCTGGTCGGCGGCGGCCTGGCTGGTGCCGAGGACGACGGGGGAGCGCGCCATCGACCCCGAGGCGTCGAACTCGACCTCGCCGGCGCGGACGGTCCACAGCGAGCTGTCGGGCACCCAGACCTGCGGCAGCGCGCCGTCCTCGAGGGCGGAGAGGTCGCCGACGGTCTGCAGCGGCTCCTGGGCGCTCACCTCGCCGACGGCGCAGCTCCCGCCGCCGAGGTCCTGCGGCTCGGCGAGGAGGTCCTGCGCGACGCCGCCCATCTCGGGTGCGACCGTGACCCGGACGGTGCGGGTGTCCTCGCACCCGTCGTCCCCGCCCGACCCGGAGGCCAGCCACCAGACCAGCCCGCCGGCCACCAGCGCGACGACCACGAGGCCGGCCAGCAGGGCGACGGGTGCGGGACGCTGGCTGCGGCGCACGGTGCTCGTGTCGGCGTGGCGGCCCATTGCTCGCTCTCCGTCAGTGTCCGGTTTCTCGGCGTGCTCTACGACCGCCGGTCACCAATGTAGATGCGAAGTCGGCCACAGTGGGAGCGGGCCGGTCGAGGAGGCTCCCGCGGCCCCGGGGGAGCCGGTCAGCCGGCCTGCAGCGCGAGCGTCCGCTGCCGCTCGGCGAACCACGCCACGGTGCGGCTCAGCCCCTCCTCCGAGGCGACGCGGGGACGCCACCCGAGCAGCTCCTCGGCGCGGCGGGTGTCGGGACGGCGGACCTTCGGGTCGTCGACGGGCAGGTCGATGTACTCGATGCCCGAGGACGAGCCGGTGAGCTTGATGACCCACTCGGCGAGCCGGAGCATCGACAGCTCGTCGGGGTTGCCGATGTTGACCGGGCCGGGCTGGTCGGAGAACGCCAGCGCGAGGATGCCGCGCACCGTGTCGTCGACGTAGCAGATCGAGCGGGTCTGCGAGCCGTCGCCGGCGACGGTGAGCGGCCGGCCGGCCAGCGCCTGGCCGACGAAGGCGGGGATGGCCCGGCCGTCGTCGGCGCGCATCCGCGGGCCGTAGGTGTTGAAGATGCGCACGATGCCGGTGTCGGTGCCCTTCGACGTCCGGTACGCGGTCGTCATGGCCTCGCTGAACCGCTTGGCCTCGTCGTAGACGCCGCGCGGACCGACCGGGTTGACGTTGCCCCAGTACTCCTCCGGCTGCGGGTGCACCAGCGGGTCGCCGTAGACCTCCGACGTCGAGGCCAGCACGTACCGGGCGCCCTTCTCGTGCGCCAGGCCCAGGGTGTGCAGCGTGCCGACGCTGCCGACCTTGAGCGTCTCGATCGGCATGCGCAGGTAGTCCAGCGGGCTGGCCGGCGAGGCGAAGTGCAGGACGAGGTCGACCGGGCCGGGCACGTGCACGAAGTCGGTGACGTCGCAGCGCACCAGCCGGAACCCGGGGTGCTCGAGCAGGTGGACGACGTTCTCCGGCGAGCCGGTGAGGAAGTTGTCCAGGCACACCACCTCGACGCCGCGGTCGAGGAGGTGCTCGCAGAGGTGGGAGCCGAGGAACCCGGCGCCGCCGGTCACCACCGCCCGCCGGATCGTCCGTGCCGCCTGCACCATCGACGCTCCCGTCCTTCCGCCCGTGCCCTGCCGGGGCGCTCGTACCCGGAGATCACCGGCCGACACTTCGACAGCTGAGTGTCTCCTCGCACGGGTGACCGGAACGCCGACGGGCCGCCGGTCCCCGGAGGAGACCGACGGCCCGTCGGTGAGGTGCTGGAACGGCCCCCGGGAAGGGGGCCCTTCGACTAGTTCGCGGCTTCCTCCTCGGGGATGCCGTTCTCCGGGGGAGTGGCGGCCTCGCTGTCGTCCTCCTCGATCTCGGCGTCACCGAGGTCGGTGGTGAGGACCGGCGTCAGCTCCTCGACAGCCGCGCCGGCCACCTGGACGACGCGCATGCCGCTGGTGCCCATGTGGCTGTCCTCGGAGTACCGGAACGGGGCGAACAGCGGACCCTCCCAGTCGGCGCCGACCTCCTCGATCGCCGCGACCAGGTCGTCCCGCGTGGGGTTCTGCCCGGCCGCCTGCAGCGCCTGCACGGTCGTGTAGGCCTGCGCCATGCCGTACAGGCGGAAGGTGGTCAGCTCGCCCTCCTGCCCCTGCTCGTCCCAGATCTGCTGGAACATCTGCACCCACGGGTCGTCGGGCGAGTCGGTGCCCGGGAAGTACTCGGTGGTGATCGCGCCGTCGAGCAGCGTGGCGTCGGTCACCTGCCCCTGGGAGAAGTTGGCCAGCAGGCTGCCGACCAGCGTCGGGTCCGAGCCCACGTTCGAGTAGAACCACTGCGGCTGGTAGCCCAGGCGCAGCGAGACCAGCTGCGAGAGCGCCGTGTAGCTGGGCACGTTGAACCCGACGACGACGTCGGCCCCGGCGGCCTGCAGCGCGGCGATCTGCGGACCCACGTCGGTGTTGCCCGGGACGTAGCTCTGCACCTCGACGATCTGGTCGTCGATGTACTCCCGCAGGCCGCTCTCGCCGTCGGCACCGAGGTCGTCGTCCTGGAGGAACAGGCCGACCTTGGCGTCGGGGAGGTTCTCGGCGATGTACTGCCCGAGGATCTTGCCCTCGCTGACGTAGTCGGTCTGCCAGCCGAAGGTGTACGGGTAGTCCTCCGGGGTCTCGCCCCACAGCCGCGAGCCCGAGGAGACGAACAGGTCGGGCACGCGCTCGCTGTTGAGGAACTCCAGGACGGCGGAGTGCGTCGGCGTCCCGAGGCCACCGACGACCGCGAAGACCTCGTCCTCGAGCACCAGCTGGTTGACCACCGCGCTGGTGTTCGTGGGGTTGTAGGCGTCGTCGCGGTAGACGTACTCGATCTGCCGGTCGTAGACGCCGCCGTTGGCGTTGACGTGGTCGAAGTAGGCCTGCACACCGGTCGGGATCTCGCTGTAGCCGGGGGCCGCCACGCCGGTGAGCGGGTAGTGCGCCCCGAGCTTGATCGTGTCCTCGGTGATGCCGATGTCGGAGGCCTCGTTCTCGCCGCCACCGCCCCCGCCACCGCCGCCGTCGTCTCCGCCGCCGCAGGCAGCCAGCGTCGTGGCGACGGTGGCCGCGGCCAGGAGCCGGGTGAGTCGCCGGGAGGATCTGGTCAACGGTTCTCCTTCTTCCGGTCCCGGACGCGTTCGGCCGGGGGTCTGTGGGGGAGGGCCGGCGTCGGCCCGCGGCGCGGCGGCCGCCGCTCAGCTGCCGGCGCCGCGCGCCGCCCGGCGCGCCCGGGCGGTCAGCCACCGCATCCGGATGGTCCCGACCACCCCGGCCGGGGCGAAGATCATCACCACGACGAGCACCAGCCCGTACACGAACGGGGCGAGCTGGGCGGCCTCGGTGCTGTTGAGCCCGAGGTCGGCGCCGAGGTCGGTGACGAACGGCGGCAGGAACACCAGCAGCGCCGAGCCGAGCAGGACGCCGAGCAGGCTGCCCAGGCCGCCGATGACGATGGCGGTCAGCAGCGCCAGCGACAGCACCAGCGTGAAGCCGCTGGGCGCGGCCAGCCGGACCACCAGGGCCAGCACCCCGCCGGCCAGGCCCGCGCAGGCGGCGCTCACGACGAAGGCCAGCACCCGCCAGGCGCCCAGGTTGATGCCGGCCAGCTCCGCGGCCACCTCCTGGTCGCGGACCGCGCGCCACGTGCGGCCGATGCGGCTGCGCACCAGGTTCGCCAGCAGGAAGAAGGTGATGAGCAGGCAGATGGTGCCGACGTAGGCCAGCCACTTGGTGGCGCTCGGCGGGTTGCCCGACACCAGGTCGATGAAGCTCTCGAAGCTCTCCGGTGCCCGCGGTGCCCGCACCCGCAGGCCCTGCTCCCCGCCGAACAGGTCGCCGTAGTACACCGCCAGGCCGGGCAGGCCGACCGCGAGCGCCAGCGTCGCCCCGGCCAGGTAGGGGCCGTGCAGCCGGGCCGCGGCGACCCCTACCAGCGCGCCGACGACCGTGGCGAGGGCCACCGCGGCCAGGAGGACGACCGGCAGCGGCAGGGGCTCGTCGGCGTCGAGCATCAGCGCGGTGGTGTAGGCGCCGACGGCCATGAGCGCGCCGTGGCCGAGGGAGATCTGCCCGTTGAGGCCGGTCAGGACCGTCAGCCCACCGGCCGCGATCGCGTAGTAGGTGAGCTGGGCCAGCTGGGAGTTGGTGAACGGGTCGGTGATCTCCAGCAGGACGACCGCGCCCACGGCGCAGGCGACCAGCACAAGCAGGTGGCGCAGCAGCGTGTTGGCGGGGAGGAACGAGCGTCCCCCGCCGACGGAGGCCGACGGCGCGTTGGCGGCGGCGGTGGCCTCGACGGGGGCCTCGGAGGAGATCTCCCCGGTCGAGACGACGGGGGTGTCCGGCGGCTGGGTCATCTGGCTCACGCCCTCCGTGCCGTGCTGCTGGCGAACAGGCCGCCGGGCCGCACCAGGAGCACCACCATGAGGATCACGAGGGCGGCCAGGTTGACCAGTGCGGGGTCGAGGTAGGCGCTGACGTAGCTCAGCGCGAGCCCGATGGTCAGGCCGCCGACGACGGCGCCCACCGGGGAGTCGAGGCCGCCGAGCACGGCGGCGACGAAGCCGAACACGATGAGCGCGTCCATGTAGGCCGGGTAGACCAGGCCGCCGCCGGCGATGAGCAGGCCCGACAGCGAGCCGACGACGGCGGCCAGCGCCCAGCCGAGGGTCAGCATCCGGCCGACGCGGACACCGAGCAGCCGTGCCACCTCCTGCCCGAAGGCCGAGGCGCGCATGGCCAGGCCCAGGCGGGTGAAGCGGAACAGCGCGATCAGGCCGGCCATCGTCAGGACGACCGCGACCAGCACGTAGATGCTGTTGGGGGTCAGGGCGATGGTGGTCTCGCCGACGGTGAACCCGCGCAGCCCGAACGGTGCCGGGAACGACTCGAACGACGAGCCGAACACGATCGCGATCAGCGCCTGGATCGCGACGAACAGGCCCAGGGTGACGATGACGGCGTTGAGCTCGGGACCGCCCTCGACCGGCCGGATGACGACCCGCTCGATGACCGCGCCGATGACGAAGCCGCTGGCCAGGGCGACGACGAGGGCCAGCCAGTAGGACTGCCCGGCCTGGATGAGGGCCAGGGCGATGAAGCTGGTCGCCGCGGCCATCGAGCCCTGCGCGAAGTTGACGATGCGGGTGGACCGCCAGATGAGCACCAGGGCCAGCGCGAAGGCCGCGTAGACCGACCCCGAGATCAGCCCGGTGAGGGTGACGTTCACGAACTGCTGCACGAGCGGATCGCCTTCCTGCTGTGTCCTGGACGGGCGGCCGGCTCAGAAGCCGAGGTAGGCGTGGCGGAGTTCCTCGTCCCCGGCGAGCCGGTGCGCCTCGTCGGTGACCACGACCCGCCCGAGGTTGAGCACGACCCCCACGTCGGCGACCGACAGGGCGCTGCGGGCGTTCTGCTCCACCAGCAGCACCGACAGGCCCTCGGAGTCGACGAGGTTGCGCAGCAGCGCGAAGATCTGCGCCACGATCCGCGGCGCCAGGCCCAGCGACGGCTCGTCGAGCAGCAGCAGACGGGGCTGGGCCAGCAGCGCCCGCCCGATGACGAGCATCTGCCGCTCACCGCCGGAGAGCGTGTGCGCCGGGTTGTCCCGCCGTTCGACCAGGCGGGGGAAGAAGTCGTAGACCCGGTCGAACTCGTCCTTGCCGACCTTGCCGCGGAACAGCGACCCCACGCGCAGGTTCTCGTCGACGGTCAGCTCGGCGATGACGCCGCGGCCCTCCGGCACGTGCGACATGCCCTTGGTGACCATGGCCTCGACCTGCGCCCGGGTGACGTCCTCGCCGCCGAGGACGACGCGGCCGGCGGTCGGGCGCACGAGGCCGCTGATGGTGCGCAGCAGCGTCGTCTTGCCCGCGCCGTTGGCGCCCAGGACGGCGGTGATCCGGCCGGCCTCGGCCTGCAGCGAGACGCCGTCGAGCGCCCGGACCGGCCCGTAGGCGGCCGACAGCCCCTCGACCTCCAGCACCGGCGCGGCGGCGCGGGCCCCACCCCCGGTCCCGGCGGCGGGGGAGGAGGCGGCGGACGCGGCGGTGGCCCCCTTCGACAGCGAGGCCCCGTTCGGCTGGGTCACGTCAGCGCTCCCGTCCGTCGGTGGACGTGGTCAGGGCCGCGGCGTCGCTCGCGACGTCGACCTCGTCGCCGAGGTAGGCCTCGGTCACGGCCGGGTCGGCCTGCACCTCCGCAGGCGTGCCGGCGGCGATCTGCTGGCCGGAGTCGAGCACGGTGATCCGGTCGCACACCCGCATGACGAGGTCCATGTGGTGCTCGACGAGCAGCACGCTCATCCGCCCGGACAGCGTGCGGATCAGGTCGCCGAGCTCGTGCATCTCGTCCTCGGACAGGCCGCTGGCCGGCTCGTCGAGCAGCAGCAGGTCGGGGTCGCTGACCAGGGCACGGGCCAGTGCGACCCGCTTCTGCACCGGGTAGGGCAGCGAGTCGGGGTAGCGGCCGGCGTAGGGGGTGGCCTCGAGCTCCTCGAGGGCCGCCAGGGCCCGCGCGCGCAGCCGGGCCTCGTCGCGGTCGGACGTCGGGATGGCGAACAGCGCGGAGACGAACCCGGCCCGGGCGTGCCGGTGGGCGCCCACCATGACGTTCTCCAGCACGGTCAGGCCGCGGAAGAGGCCGACGCCCTGCAGGGTGCGGGCGATGCCGAGCCGGCTGAGCTGGCTGGGCCGCAGCCGGCGCAGCTCGTCGCCGCGCCACACGATCCGGCCGGTGTCGGGGCGGACCAGGCCGCAGGCGACGTTGAACAGGGTCGTCTTGCCCGCTCCGTTGGGCCCGATGAGCCCGTGCACCTGGCCGGGCTCGACGGTCAGCGACACGTCGGAGAGCGCGGCGACGCCCCCGAAGGACACGCTGATCCCGGTCATCTCCAACCGGGCGTCGGGCGAGCGGTCGCGGTGCGGCGTGGTGCTGCCCGTGCTGTCCGGCGGCTGCGCCAAGGGGCCCACGTCTCCTCTGCGTCGGGGAGTCGCCGCGACCGGCGGCGCGCGGGGCGACGAATGAGTCACGGCTCCGTCCCGAACAGCCTGCCGACTGGTGAGGGCCGTCACAATGGGCTGACCGCACAGTGATGACCGGCCCGTGTTGTGCTGTCGGCGGTGCCGAGGGGAGGTGGTCACGTGCAGGAGACGCGGCGCGCGGTGGCCGACCGGCTCGCCGAGCTGGTGCCGGTGCTGCTCGGCGAGCTCGACGGCATGACCGACCGGATGGTCGACATCCTGCTGCGCACCGAGCCCGCCTACCGTGACGCGCTGCGCTCCGACCCCGCCGCGATGCGCGCCTCCCTCAAGGGGAACCTCGCCGTCGGCGTCCGCGCGCTGCTGTCGGAGGGGTCGGTCCCCGAGCGCGAGGCCGGGGCGGCCGCCGCCGCCGAGGTCGGCCGGCTGCGCGCCAGCCAGGAGATCCCGCTCGAGGCGGTGCTGCGCGGCTACCGGCTCGGCGGCCAGGTGCTCTGGGAGTCGCTGGTCACGGCCTCGCGGCAGGTCGCCGGCCACGACGACGGCCTGCTGCTGGAGGTGGCCGGGTCGCTGTGGCGCACCAACGACCGCGAGTGCACCGCCGTCGCCACGGCCTACCGCACCGAGGAGCGCCGCCGCACCGGCCTCGACGCCGCCGGGCGGCAGCGGCTCGTCGACGGCCTGCTCGACGGCCGCGGCGGCGACCCGGCCTTCGCCCGGACGGCGTCGGAGCAGCTCGCCGTCCCGTTGACCGGCCGGCTGGCCGTCGTCGTCGCCCCCGCCGGGGAGCACGGGCCGGGCCTGCCGGCCGACCCCGGGGCGGCCCTGCTCAAGCGCGGCATCCGCTCGGCGTGGGGCACCCGGGCGCAGGCGCAGGTGGGCGTGGTGGCCCTGGGCACCCGCCGGCTGCCGGAGCTGCTGGGCCGGCTGGGGTTGCTGACCACCGGGCGGGTCGGGGTGTCGGCCGTCGTGGAGGGCGCCGCGGCCGTGGCCGGTGCCTACCGGCTGGCCGAGACCGCCGCGCGCACGCTGCGCGCCGGCACCACGCGGGTGGTCACGGTCGACGACCGGCTGCCCGAGGCGCTGCTGTCCAACTCGCCGGAGATCGCCGAGCGGCTCGTCGGGCTCACTCTCGGCCGGCTGCTGGAGCTGCCCGAGGACGAGCGCGAGGTGCTGCTGGAGACGCTCTCGGCCCTGCTCGACGCCGACGGCTCGCCCACCCGCGCCGCCGACCTCCTGTACTGCCACCGCAACACGGTCATGCACCGGCTGCGGCGCATCGAGTCGGTGACCGGTCGCAAGCTCACCGACCCGCGGGCGCGGCTGCTCTGGCAGCTGGCGCTGCTGGGCACCGGTCACCACGACGCGGCCAACCGCCGGCCGGTCTGCGACTCCGCCTAGCAGCGGCTGGAACGGCCCCCTCGCAGGGGCCCGCCGCCAGCCTGGGAGCGGTGGGGGGCGAGGGGGTCCTCCTGCTGCGCTACTGGAGGTAGCCCTCGACCTCGGACCTCGGGCGGACCTCCGCGGAGTCGGGGTCCTCGTCGTACTGCCGCTTGGCGTCCCGCTGCCGGCGCAGGTCCCAGAGCTGGTCGCGCTCCTCCTCGATCTGCCGGAGCCGGGCCCGCTGCTCGGCGGTGTGCTCCCCGCTCTCCCGGAGCAGGCGCTCCTCGTCGGCGAGCGCGTCGATGCGGTGGCGGATCTCGTCGTCGTCCATGCCCGCACTCTGCCCTGCGCCCCTTCCGCGCAACCGCTCAGGTTTCCGGGACCCAGCCCTCGACGAAGGCGGCCAGCCGCCGGGTCACCGCCCCGCCGGCGCGGCCCAGCGCCAGCAGCGCCGCCCGGTCCAGCGGGACCCGCACGGTGCGCCGGCCGGGGTCCGTGGCGCGCACCGCGTGCCCGGCGGCCACCAGCGCCGGCCACGGCCGCCGGAGCTGGGCCAGCACCCGGTCGAGGGCGGCCGCCGTCGGGCCGGCGTTGCCCTCGACCATCGCCGTCACGAACGCCGGGTCGCTGCCGGCCACCCGGGTGCCGTCGCGGAAGCTGCCGGCGGCCAGCGCCAGGGCCAGCGGGCCGGCCTCGCCGGCGGCCGCGGCCAGCGCGGCGGCGAGCAGGTGCGGCACGTGGCTGACCGCGGCGACGGCGGCGTCGTGCTCGGCGGCGGTCACCGGCACCACCTCCGCGCCGGCGTCGAGGGCCACCTCCGCGGCGCGCAGCCAGCGCGGCAGCTCGGTGCCCGGCTCCAGGCACAGCGCCCAGCGGGCGCCGCGGAACAGCGCCGGGTCGGTGGCCGCGTGCCCGGCGCGCTCGGTCCCGGCCATCGGGTGCCCGCCGACGAACCGCCCGCCCAGCGCGGCGCCCACCGTGGCCAGCACCGGCTCCTTGACCGAGCCGACGTCGGTGACGGTGGCGGCCGGGTCGACGTCGAGACCGTCGAGGGCCGCCGCGGTGTCCGGCAGCGGGACGGCCAGGACGACGACGCCGGCCAGCTCCCGTGTCACCCGCACCCCCCGCGCCGCGGCGGCCTCGCGGGCCGCGGGGTCGACGTCCCACCCGCGGACCTCGCGACCGGCCGCCACCAGCGCGGCGGCCAGCGACCCGCCGAGCTGGCCGAGACCGACGACGCCGACCGGCGGGCGCGGCATGGTGGGGACCGGCAGGCTCACTCCGCCGTCGCCCAGCCGCGCTCGGTGCGGAAGACCCGGGCCAGCGCGGTCGCGACCAGCCGGCCGTCCTCGCCGCGGGCGTCGATCCGGTAGACGGCGGTGCGCCGGCTGCGGTGCAATTCCGTGCCCTCGGCGACCAGCCGCTCGCCGGGCCGGCCGGGGGCGAGGAACTCGGTGTGCACGTCCTGCGCGACCGCCACGACGCCGTGGCTGTTGCTCACCGCGGCGTGGACGACGTCGAGCAGCGCCATCGTCGCCCCGCCGTGCGCGGTGCCGACGGCGTTGAGCAGCCGCGGGCCCACGGTCATGCCCGCGCGGGCGTACCCGGGGCGGACCTCCTCGAGGACGATGCCCAGCAGGTCCGCGAGCGGGTCGGCGGCGAGCCGGGCGGCCAGCGCGGGATCGACCTGGGCGCCGTCGTCCGGTGCGGGATCGGCCATGATCGGAGGCTATGCCGTCCTCTCCCCGTCCCCGGCGCCCGGCATGACGCCGCGGTCGTTCCTCCTCACCCCGGAGCTGGCCGACCACGTCCGCGCGAGCTCCGAGCCGCTCGACGAGGTGGCCGCCGACCTGGTGGCCGAGACCGCGGCCCTGGCCGAGCGCGGCGAGGCGCCGGCCACCTTCCAGATCGCCGTCGAGCAGGGCGTGCTCATGCAGCTGCTCACCCGCGCCCTCGGCGTGCGGCGGGCGCTGGAGATCGGCACGTTCACCGGCTTCTCGGCGCTGTGCATCGCCCGCGGGCTGCCCGCCGACGGCTCGCTGGTCTGCCTCGACCGCAGCGAGGAGTGGACGGCGGTCGCCCGGCGGTACTGGGAGCGGGCCGGCGTCGCCGACCGGGTCGAGCTGCGGCTGGGCGACGCCCTGGACACCCTGCGCGCGATGCCGGAGGAGCCCGTCCTCGACCTGGCCTTCGTCGACGCCGACAAGACCGGCTACCGGGACTACGTGGAGGAGCTGTACCCGCGGGTGCGGCAGAACGGGGTGGTCCTGCTGGACAACACGCTGCGCGGTGGCCGGGTGCTCGCCCCCGAGTCCGACGACGACCACGCGGTGGTGGCGCTCAACGCGGCCCTGGCCGCGGACCCGCGCTGGGAGACCGTGCTGCTGCCGCTGGCCGACGGCCTGACCCTCCTGCGGCGCCGGTGAGCGGCGCGGGAGGCGGCAGCTGGGCGGTGCGGGTCAGCCGCCCGGACGGCCAGTGGCGGGTCGAGCTGCTGGCCGCCGACGCCGACGCCGAGCTGCCGGTGCTGGAACGGGCGCTGGGGGACCCGGGCGAGTGGCCGGTGCCGTTCGTGGTCGTCGTCGACTCGCGGCTGTACTTCGTCGTGCTGCGGCACGGCCCCGGCGGGATGGTCCGGGCGCTGATCTCCGACGCCACGATGCAGGAGTGGGTGCTCGCCGCCGAGGTCGTGGAGCGGTACGGGATCGCCGTGGACGAGCGCGGCGCCCCCGACCCCGACGAGACCGGCCGGCCCGGCGGTGACCTCGACGTCTTCGCCGACGACGGCCTGCCCGCCGCGCAGCTGCGGCCGATCGTGACCGCCGACGACCTGTGGGCCGACGAGATGGTCGCGGCCGTCGCCGCCCGCCTGGGCTTCGCCGACGAGCTGGCCGCGGCGGTGCCGCGGTGAGCGCCCCGGTGGGCGCGACGGTCTCCGCCGTCGTCTTCGACCTCGGCGGCGTCCTCACCGAGAGCCCGATGCTGGCCTTCGCCGCCTACGAGGCCGAGGCCGGCCTGCCCGAGGGCCTCATCCGCCGGCTCAACAGCACCAACCCCGACACCAACGCCTGGGCGCGCTTCGAGCGCAACGAGCTCGACGTCGAGGGGTTCGTCGACACCTTCGAGGCCGAGGCGCTGGCCGCCGGGCACCGGGTGGACGCCCGCCGGGTGCTCGCCGCGCTGTCGGGGGAGATCCGTCCGGAGATGGTCGAGGCGGTGCGGCGGCTGCGGTCGGCCGGCCTGCCGCTGGGGATGCTGTCGAACAACGTCGCGCCCATGGAGCGCACCGGGCGGCTGGCCGAGCTGCTGGACCTGTTCGACGCGGTGGTGGAGTCGTCGGTCGAGGGGGTGCGCAAGCCCGAGCCGGAGATCTACCGCCGGGCGCTGGCGCGGCTGAACGAGGCGGTCGGCCGCGACCTCGGCTTCGCCGACTGCGCCTATCTCGACGACCTCGGCATCAACCTCAAGCCCGCCCGGGCGCTGGGGATGCACACGGTCAAGGTGGCCGACCCGGCGGCCGCGCTGGCCGAGCTGTCGGCGCTGGTCGGCTTCCCGCTGACGTGACCGCCGGGCGGGATCGACTCCGCGGACAGTCGTGCTCTGCCCCCAGGTGGGGGCAGAGCACGACTGCCGGCGGGACACCTCCCCGGGGCGGCGTGCGGTGACGGGACCGGACCCTCTCGACGCCGCGATGGCCCGCGCCCTGGAGCTCGCCGCCGCCGCGCAGGAGTGGGGGGACACGCCGATCGGCGCCGTCGTCCTCGGGCCCGGCGGGCAGGTGCTCGCCGAGGCGGCCAACGAGCGCGAGCGGCTCGGCGACCCCACCGCGCACGCCGAGGTGCTGGCGCTGCGCGCGGCCGCGCGGGTGCACGGGGACGGCTGGCGGCTGACCGGCGCCACGCTGGTGGTCACCCTCGAGCCGTGCACGATGTGCGCCGGCGCGAGCGTGCTCGCCCGGGTCGCGCACGTCGTCTACGGCGCCGACGACCCCAAGGCCGGTGCCGCCGGGTCGCTGTGGGACGTCGTCCGCGACCGCCGGCTCAACCACCGCCCGCAGGTCACCGGGGGAGTCCGGGCGGAGGAGAGCGCCGCGCTGCTACGCGCGTTCTTCCGCCGGCAACGGGGCCTGTAGTCTCTTCGGCGGTGGCGTGTCCGAGCGGCCGAAGGAGCACGCCTCGAAAGCGTGTGAGGTGCAAGCCTCCGTGGGTTCAAATCCCACCGCCACCGCCAGCGGTCCACGACGGCGGCGTCCCCCTCCAGGGACGCCGCCGTCGTCGTCTCCGGGGTCAGGCGACCACGTCGAGGTCGATCAGCAGCCGGCCGTCGTCGGCGCGGACGAACGTCACCGCGTGCGTCTCGACCAGCCGCTCGCCCGGGTTGAGGAACTCGACCTGTGTGGTGGCGGTGATGCGGTCGCCCCGGTCGGTGACGTCGCGCACGTCGAGCAGGTTGACCTCCGACCAGCGGCCGAAGAAGTCCTCGTAGTACCCGTAGCTGGCGCGGGACTGCAGGGTCGGCCCGGTGAGCTCGTAGGCGCCGGCCGTGTCCCCGGGCAGCAGCGCGTAGTACTGCTCGAGGGTCTCCCGTGCCTCGGTGTCCGGGTCGGCCGGCGCCTCCTCCGCGGGCGGTGACTCCGCGGAGGGGCTGTCCGTCGCCGGCGGTGGGCTCTCCGCCGACGGCTCGCCCGCGGACGACCCGTCGGCCGGCGCCCCGCCGTCGCCGGAGGGCTCCCCGGTCGTGTCGGCCGGGGCCGAGGAGGTGGCGCCGGCCGACGTCCCGCCGTCAGGGTCCGCGCTGCCGCCGCGGGTGGCCAGCCAGGTGCCCCCCAGGGCGACCAGCGCGACCAGGGCGACGGCGAGCACGACCAGCAGCGGACGGCGGCGCCGGCGCCTCGGGCCGACCAGCGGCCCCGACCGCGGCGGCGGCCCCGCGGGAGCCGGCTCGGGCGGGTCCGGGTCGCTGCGGTCCCCGGCCGGCGGGCCCGCGAGCGTGTCCGGCGGGACGGGGACCGGCGCGACGGGGGTCGGCGGGTCGACGGCCTCTGCGGGCGGGCCCACCGGCAGCGGCGGGTCCGGCTCGAGCTGGGCGGTGCGGCTGCGGCTGGGCGCCGCACCGAGGGCGGTGCGCGCCAGCAGCACCGTCGTCGGGTCGCCGTCGCGGCCGGCGGCCAGCCGCGCCAGCTCGTCGCGGACCTCGCCCATCGACGGCCGCCGGGCCGGGTCGGCCTCCAGCATCCGCCGCAGCGGCCGCTCCAGCGAGCCCGCGCGCCGCGGGGGGCGCACCTGCCCACCGGCCACCCGGTGCAACAGGCGCAGCGCGTTGTCGTCCATGCCGAAGGGCGGCTCACCCTCCAGGCAGGTGTAGAGCGTCGCGGCCAGCGAGAAGACGTCGCTGGCCGCCGTCATCTCGCTGCCCTGGGCGACCTCGGGCGCGAGGAAGGCCGGCGTCCCGGTGATCTGGCCGGTCTGGGTGAGCGTGACGTCACCGCTGGCGTGCGCGATGCCGAAGTCGGTGATCTTCACCAGGCCGTCGACCCGCCCACCCCGGCCGACCAGCACGTTGCCGGGCTTGACGTCGCGGTGGACGATCCCGGCCTCGTGCACGGCCACCAGCGCGTCGGCCAGCTGCGCCCCCACCTGCGCCACCTGGTCGGGGCGCAGCACGCCGTCCTGGTGCAGCACCTCGGCGAGGCTGCGGGAGGGCAGGTACTCCATCACCAGCCACGGGACGCCGTCCTCGAGGGCGACGTCGAAGACCGAGATCGCGTGCGGGTGGGTCAGCCGGGCGGCGATGCGGCCCTCGCGCAGCGCCCGCTGGCGCTGCTGGTCGGCGACCGTGGGGTCGGTGCCCGCCGGCAGCAGCACCTGCTTGACGGCGACCTCGCGGCCGAGCAGCTCGTCACGCCCGAGCCACACTGCGCCCATGCTGCCGCGGCCCACCCGCGACACCAGCCGGTAGCGGCCGGCCACCAGGCGGCCGGGGACGGTCGAGGTCACCGGCGCTCCCTACCCCGCCGGGGTGCGCCCGGCACGCCCGGCTCAGACGGTGCTGGGGACGCCGTACCGACGGGCGTACTCCTCCTGTGCGCCCGAGGGCAGCACGTCGTAGAGGCCGCCGAGCTCCTCGACGGCGCCGGGCGGGAGGTCGTCGAAGAGCCGCTCCCACGTCGGCGGCTCGTCGTAGCTGCGGGTCAGCAGCAGCTCCCACGCCTGGGCCTGGCGGTCGCGCTTGCTGCGCTCGGCGGCGAACTCCGAGAGGTAGCGGTCCTTGGCCGCGGCCTTCTCCTCCGCCGTGGCCGAGGGCGGCAGCCCCGCGGGGTCGGCGCCACGCAGGACGGCCACGATCTCGTCCACGACCTCCGGTCGGACCTGACCCGGCTCGCTCATCGTCCTGCTCCTCGACTCTCGTGCGCCCCCCGACCTCGACAGCCTGCCCCGTGCCGCCGCGGCCGACCACCCGGGGTGGCGCACCACACGCCGCGGACCGTCCGCTGACCGCCGCGGTGCCGCCCGCTACCATCGGGGGCACGGGAGGATTCGCCTAGTGGCCTATGGCGCTCGCTTGGAAAGCGGGTTGGGGGCAACCCCTCGGGAGTTCGAATCTCCCATCCTCCGCACCGCGACGACGGGCCCCGGCAGATCGCCGGGGCCCGTCGTCGTTCACGCGCCGGTCGCCCCGACCGGCGCCGCCCGGCGGCCCAGCTCGCGCACGTAGAGCCCGGCGACCGCGGCGAGCAGCAGCGCCCCGCCGGCGACGGCGGCCGGCTCGAGCCGCTCCCCGAGGAACGCCGTGGCCAGCACCGTCGCCGTCAGCGGCTCGAGCAGCGTCACGATCGAGGCCACCGCACCCGGCACCGTGCGCACGCCGGTGAAGAACAGCCGGTAGGCCAGCGCGCTGGGCACCAGCCCCAGGTAGAGCAGCACCGCCACCACGACGCCGTCGGACGGGACGGTCAGCCCCTCGGCGAGGACGACCGGGGTGAGCAGCAGCGCACCGCCGGCGAACCCGGCCAGCGTCACCGGGACACCGGCCGGCACGCCGCCGCCGGCCAGCGTGACGACGGCGTAGCCGAGCGCCGAGCCGGCCGCCGTCAGCGCGCCGAGCAGCACGGTCGTCCCGGTGTCGGCGCCGGCGGAGACGCCCACGAGCAGGGTGAGCCCGACGAGGGCGACCGCCAGCGCGACGAGGGTGGCCCGGTTCGGCCGGCCGGCGCCGAGCAGGGTGCCGCCGACGGCGACGAGCAGCGGCGCGAGGCCGAGCGCGACGAGCGTGGCGATGCTCACGCCGGCCCGCTCGACGGCGCTGAAGTAGGCGAGCTGGTAGGCGGCCAGCCCGGCGCCGATGAGGACCAGGCGGCCGGCCACCGGCCGCGTCACCGGGACGGCCGGCCCGCGGCGCCGGGCGGTCAGCGCCCAGGCCGCGAACAGGGCGGCTGCGCCGATCGCCAGGCGGTACCAGGCGATGTCGAGCGCGGACAGGCCGCTGCGGTCGGCGACGACGCGGCCGGACAGGCCGGAGGTCCCCCAGCACAGGGCCGCGAGGACGACGAACGCGAAACCCCGCCGGGACGACGGGGAGTCGCGCCGGGAGGCGAGGGAGAGGGAGGGGGTGGACATGACGCTCCTGGGCGCTGGTTCCGGACGGGGCGGCGGTCCGGAGCACGGCGCAGTGGCGGCCGGCACGTGCCGGCCGCGCGGATCAGCCCGCGGTGCTCCGGGTCAGGAGCGGGGCGGGGGCAGCACGAGGGCGTGCCGGGGCGTCATGCCCCGGGAGCCTAGCGACCGCCGTCCTCTACAGTGGTGTGCAGACCCCTCGTGTGGCGTCACCCTGTGAACCTCCCCAGGGCCGGAAGGCAGCAAGGATAAGCGGGCTCTGGCGGGTGCACGGGGGGTCCCTTCTTCCCCCGGCTCACAGCCGGCTCACAGGTCGACCGGCCAGCATCCGCGGTCCGTCGAGGGAAGGAGACGCCATGGCCCGTCGTCGTCGCACCTGGTGGATCGTCGGAGGGGTCCTCGCGCTCCTCGCCCTCGGGATCGGCGTCGGCCCGCTGCTCTACGCCGCGACGCAGGAGGACGCCGCCGCGGCGCCGACCGTGCAGGCGCAGCCCTCCGACGTCGAGCTGGTGCCCGAGACCGACGGCACGTGGACCGTCGTCCCGGGCTCCTCGGCCGGCTACCGCGTCGACGAGGTCCTCAACGGCGCGAACGTCACCGTCGCCGGCACCACCGACCAGGTCACCGGGTCCGTCGTCATCCAGGGCGGGGACCTGGCGTCGGCGGAGGTCTCGGTCGACGTCGCGAGCATCCGCACCGACATCGGCCAGCGGGACTCCTACTTCCGCGGCAACGTCATGGACGTCGACACGTACCCGACGGGGACGTTCACCGTCCGCGGACCGGTCGACCTCCCCGAGCTCTCCGGCACGCCGGTGACCGTCCCGGTGACCGGCGACCTCACGCTGCGCGGGCAGACCCGGCAGGTGCAGGCCGACCTCGCCGTCGTCCGCACCGCCGAGGGGGTGGAGGTCTCCGGTGCCGTGCCGGTGGTCTTCGCCGACTTCGGCATCACCGCACCCAACCTGGGCTTCGTGCGCGTCGAGGACCGCGGGCAGGTCGAGTTCCTGCTGCGGCTGGCGATGACGCCCTGACCCGGTGGCGCCCTGACCCGGTGACACGGGCGGCGTCCCGGTGTCCCCGGGACGTCGTCCCCGCCACGTAACCTCGCCGCGTGGCTCTGGCGCTCTACCGGAAGTACCGCCCGGCGACCTTCGCCGAGGTGGTCGGCCAGGAGCACGTCACGACGCCGCTGGTCAACGCCGTCGACGGCGGCCGGGTCAACCACGCCTACCTGTTCAGCGGACCGCGCGGCTGCGGCAAGACCTCGTCGGCGCGCATCCTCGCCCGGTCGCTGAACTGCGAGCAGGGCCCGACGTCGACGCCGTGCGGCGTGTGCGCCTCCTGCGTGGCGCTGGCGCCCGACGGCCCCGGTTCCCTCGACGTCATCGAGATCGACGCGGCCAGCCACGGCGGCGTCGACGACGCCCGCGACCTGCGCGAGCGCGCCTTCTTCGCCCCGGTGAGCAGCCGCTACAAGGTCTACATCGTCGACGAGGCGCACATGGTGACCACGCAGGGCTTCAACGCCCTGCTCAAGGTGGTCGAGGAACCGCCGGAGTTCCTGGTCTTCGTCTTCGCCACGACGGAGCCGGACAAGGTGCTGCCGACGATCCGCTCGCGCACGCACCACTACCCGTTCCGGCTCGTGCCGCCCACGACGCTGCGCGGGCTGCTGGAGAGGACCTGCGCCGCCGAGGGCGTGCAGGTCGAGCCCACGGTCTTCCCGCTGGTGGTGCGCGCCGGCGGCGGCTCGGTGCGCGACTCGCTGTCGATCCTCGACCAGCTGCTGGCCGGCGCCGGGCCCGAGGGCGTCACGTACGCCTCCGCGGTGGGCCTGCTCGGTGTCACCGACGACGCCCTGCTCGACGAGGCCATCGACGCGCTGGCCGCCTCCGACGCGCCGGGTGTCTTCCGCGCCGTCGACCGCGTCGTCGAGGCCGGGCACGACCCGCGCCGCTTCGCCACCGACCTGCTCGACCGGCTGCGCGACCTCATCGTGCTCGACGCCGTGCCCGAGGCGGGCGGCAACGGCCTGCTCGACTGCCCGCCGGACCGGCTGGACCTGATGACCTCGCAGGCGCGGGCGCTGGGGTCGGCGACGCTGTCGCGGCTGGCCGACACCGTGCACGCCGGGCTGTCCGAGATGCGCGGCACCACCGCGCCGCGGCTGCTGCTGGAGCTGGTCTGCGCCCGCATGCTGCTGCCGGCCACCGACGGCTCCGCGGTGGCCACCCTGCAGCGACTCGAGCGGCTCGAGCGGCGGCTGTCGATCGCCGGCGACGGCGCGGCCGCCGACGTCCCGGTCCGCGACACCCCCGTTCGCGACGTCCCCGTTCGCGACGTCCCCGTTCGCGACGTCCCCGTTCGCGAGGCGCCGCGCCCGGCGCCGGCCGGCGACGAGCCGGCGCCCGCCGAGCGGGGCGGGGCGTCGCGGCGGGAGTACGTCCGGCCCTCCCAGCGCACCCAGGCCGCGGCTCCGCCGGACGCGGCCACCCCCGCCTCCGCACCGCCCGCCGCGTCCCGGCCGGCAGCCGCCGACGCGGCCCCTGCGGCCGGTGACGACTGGCCGGAGACCACCCCGCCCGGCTCGGGCTCCCGTCCGGCGGCGGCCCCGGCGCCCGCGTCGGCCCCGGCGCCCGCGTCGGCCCCGGCGGCCGACGACTGGCCGGAGACGACGCCACCGGGTTCCGGTGCCGCCCCGGCGCCGGCCCGGACCGGCCCGCGCGTCGCGCAGGGCGAGCCGGACATCCCGCTCCCGCCGGAGCCCACCGACGACGAGGACCACCCGCACCCGCCCCGCCCGGACGCCGTCCGCGCCGCCGCGGCCCGCGTGGCCGAGCCGCGCCCGCCGGCGGCCGCGCCGCGCGCCGCGGCCGAGTCCGCCCCCGCCCCGCGGGGCAGCGAGCCCACCCCCGTGGTGTCGGCGAACCCGCCCGGCGCCGGCACCGGTGGCGACGGCGAGCTGACCACCGGCGACGTCCGCCGGGTGTGGCCCGAGCTGCTCGCCGTGGTCAAGCGGCACAAGCGCACCACCGAGGCGCTGCTGAAGAACGCGCAGGTGCACGACCTCGCCGGCGGCGTCCTGACGCTGTCCACGACGTCCCCGGCGCTGGCCCGGCGCATCGGCGACGACCTCAACAAGGACGTGCTGCGCGAGGCGCTCAACGAGCTGCTCGGCGTGCGCTGGCGGGTCGAGGCGGTCGTCGAGGGCGCGGCGGGCCGGGCCCCGGCGGCGGGTGGGGGCCCCGAGGGAGCCCGCGAGGCGGCGCGCGCCGCCGAGGCCGCCGAGGCGCGCGAGCTGCTGGCCCAGCGGGCCGCGGAGCAGTCCGAGGACGGCGGCGAGCGCGAGCACGTCCCCGCGGTCGACCCCGAGCAGGCGGCCCTCGCCCTGCTGCGCGCGGAGCTGGGGGCCCGGCCGGTCGAGTCCTGAGCGGCGCGGGGCCGGTCGGCGCCGTTCCCGCCACCCGCCACGTCCCGCCGGATGTCGTCCCCTCGGCCTACCCTCGGGGCATGTTCCCCGGTGGTGGTGGCCAGCCCGACCTGCAGGCGCTCCTCGCGCAGGCCCAGCAGATGCAGCAGGCCCTGGCCGCCGCCCAGGAGCAGCTGGCGAACGAGCAGGTCACCGGCTCGGCCGGCGGCGGGCTGGTCACGGCCACGATGTCGGGCAGCGGTGAGCTCACCGCCGTCACCATCGCCCCCTCCGCCGTCGACCCCGACGACGTGGAGACCCTCCAGGACCTCGTCGTGGCCGCCGTCCGCGACGCCGCCCGCCAGGTCGACCAGCTGACCGCCGACCGCATGAGCCCGCTGGCCGGCGGCCTGCCCGGCATGCCGGGGCTGCCCGGCGCCTGACCGGGCCCGCGATCCCACTTCCCCGAGGAGCACCGTGTACGAGGGGGCCGTCCAGGACCTCATCGACGAGCTCGGCCGCCTGCCCGGCGTCGGGCCGAAGAGCGCCCAGCGCATCGCCTTCCACCTGCTGGCCGCCGAGTCCGCCGACGTCGGCCGGCTGGTCGCCGCGCTGCAGCGCGTGCAGGCCGAGGTCCGCTTCTGCGTGACCTGCTACAACGTCGCCGAGGGCGAGCAGTGCCGCATCTGCCGCGACCCGCGCCGCTCCGCCGACGTCATCTGCGTCGTCGAGGAGCCCAAGGACGTCGTCGCCATCGAGCGCACCCGGGAGTTCCGCGGCCGCTACCACGTCCTCGGCGGGGCGATCAGCCCGATCGAGGGCGTCGGCCCCGACGACCTGAGGGTCAAGGAGCTCATGACCCGGCTCATGGACGGCACCGTCACCGAGCTGATCATCGCCACCGACCCCAACCTCGAGGGCGAGGCCACCGCGGCCTACCTCGCGCGGCTGGTCGGCCCGCTGGGGCTCACCGTGTCCCGGCTGGCCAGCGGCCTGCCGGTGGGCGGCGACCTGGAGTACGCCGACGAGATCACGCTGGGCCGGGCGTTCGAGGGCCGCCGCCGCATCGACGCCTGAGCGGTTCCTGCTCCGGGCGGGTCCCTGCGGGCGGGTCGTCCCCGTGGGGTGAGGGGTGCTGAGGGCCTGCTCAGGTTGCGAATCGGTGTCGAAACGCATCCCCCTGTCATCGAGGTCACAGGCCGGACCTAGGGTCCCTGTGCACGCCGTCCGGAGGTCATGCGCCGGCACGGCCGTCCACCACGGATCACCCGGCCCAGGACGGGCCGAGAAGGCAGGTCTTCTGCGATGCAGCGTCGACCACAGCGAGTGCTGGCCGCCTCCGCGGCCGCACTGACCGCCGTCACCCTGGCCGCCTGTGCCTCCAGCGACCGGGACTCCGACTCCGGCTCCGGCGGGGAGGGCGGCGAGGCCCAGTCCGGCGGCACCCTCGTCTTCGGTGCAGCCGGCGACCCGGCCATGTTCGACCCGGCGTTCGCCAGCGACGGCGAGACCTTCCGGATCGCGCGCCAGATCCACGAGGGGCTGTTCACCAACGAGCTCGGCGGTACGGAGCCCGTGCCGCAGCTCGCGGAGGACTACGAGGTCAGCGAGGACGGCCTGGAGTACACCTTCAGCCTCCGCGAGGGCGTGCAGTTCCACGACGGCACGGACTTCAACGCCGAGGCGGTCTGCTTCAACTTCGACCGCTGGTACAACTTCGAGGGGCTGGCCCAGAGCCCCAGCGCCTCGTACTACTACCAGGCGGTCTTCGGCGGCTTCGCCAGCACGCCGGACACCCCGAGCATCTACGAGAGCTGCGAGGCCACCGACGAGAGCACCGCGGTGATCCGGCTGACCCAGGTCACCTCGAAGTTCCCCGCCGCGCTGTCGCTGCCCGCCTTCTCCATCCAGAGCCCGACGGCGCTGCAGGAGGGTGACGCCGACAACCTGTCCGGGTCGGAGGACGCGCTCACCTACAGCCAGTACTCCCTCGAGAACCCGGTCGGTACCGGGCCGTTCCGGTTCGAGAGCTGGGACCGCGGCAACGGCGAGGTGACCATCGTCCGCAACGAGGACTACTGGGGCGAGCCGGCCCTCCTCGACGAGATCATCTTCCGGACCATCCCCGACGCGAACGCGCGCCGTCAGGAGCTGCAGGCCGGCTCGATCGACGGCTACGACTTCGTCGCGCCGGCGGACTACCAGACCCTCGAGGACGAGGGCCTGCAGATCCTGGTGCGCGACCCGTTCAACATCCTGTACCTCGGCTTCAACGGCGGGAACGTGCCCGGCACGCAGGCCAACCCGGCGCTGCAGGACCCGCGCGTGCGCCAGGCGATCGCGCACGCCATCGACCGCGAGACGATCGTCAACTCGCTCCTGCCCGAGGGCGCCGAGGCGGCCACGCAGTTCATGCCGCCGACCGTCGACGGGTGGGCCGAGGACGTCACCACCTACGACTACGACCCCGACCGGGCCCGCCAGCTGCTCGACGAGGCGAACCCGGCCAGCCGGACGCTGCGGTTCTACTACCCGACCGAGGTCAGCCGGCCCTACCTGCCGGACCCGGCCGCGATGTTCCAGGTGATCAACCAGAACCTGATCGACGCCGGCTTCACCATCGAGCCGGTGGCGCTGCCGTGGAACCCGGACTACCTCAACGCGGTCCAGGCCGGCCAGGCCGACATCCACCTGCTCGGGTGGACCGGTGACTACAACGACGCCTACAACTTCATCGGCACGTTCTTCGCCGAGGCGGGGAACGGCCAGGCGTCGGCGGAGTTCGGGTCGTTCAGCAACCCGGAGATCTTCGCGGCGCTCGCCGAGGCCGACGCCGAGCCCGACGCGGCGGCCCGCACCGAGCAGTACCAGGAGGCCAACCGGCTGATCATGGACTACCTGCCCGGTGTCCCGATCTCGCACTCCCCGCCGGCGCTCGTGGTGGCGGAGAACGTCCAGGGCCTGGAGCCCAGCCCGCTGACCGCCGAGACCTTCGCGACGGTGTCCCTCAGCGACTGAGCCCCACCGCCGGCCGCGCCGGGACAGGCTCGTCCTGTCCCGGCGCGGCCGGTCCCGTGTCCGGTCGTGCCCCGTCGTGGAGAGGTGACCCGAGCGCGTGCTCCGCTTCATCGTCCGGCGGCTCCTCCAGCTGATCCCGATCCTGCTGGGGCTGTCGCTCCTGCTCTTCGCCTGGCTGCGCGCCCTGCCGGGCGGGCCGGCCCAGGCCGCCCTCGGCGAGCGCGCCACACCCGAGGCGATCGCGCGCTACAACGAGCTGTTCGGGCTCGACCAGCCGCTCTACGTCCAGTACCTGCGCTTCCTGGGCCGCGCCGTCCAGCTCGACTTCGGCAACTCCTCCCGCACCGGGCGCCCGGTCACCGAGGAGTTCCTCGAGCGGATGCCCGGCACCATCGAGCTCACGGTCTTCGCGATGGTGTTCGCGATCGGCGTCGGCATCCCGCTGGGCTACCTGGCCGCCCGCAAGCACGGCAGCTGGCTGGACTCGGCGTCGGTCATCGGGTCACTCCTCGGCGTCGCGATCCCGGTCTTCTTCCTCGCCTACCTGCTGCGCCTGCTGTTCGCCGTCGAGCTGGGCTGGCTGCCCGGCTCCGGGCGCCAGGAGGTGCGCATCGACGCCACCCGCGTCACGAACTTCTACGTCCTCGACGGCCTGCTCACCCGGGAGTGGGACGCCGCCTGGGACGCCTTCACGCACCTGGTGCTGCCGGGCATCGCGCTGGGCACCATCCCGCTGGCGATCATCGTGCGGATCACCCGGGCCTCGGTCCTCGACGTGGTGAACGAGGACTACGTGCGCACGGCCAACGCCAAGGGCCTGGCGACGGCGACCGTCCGCCGGCGGCACGTCCTGCGCAACGCGCTGCTGCCGGTGTCGACGACGATCGGCCTGCAGACCGGGCTGCTGCTGTCCGGTGCGGTGCTCACCGAGACCGTGTTCGCGTTCGGCGGCGTCGGCTCGGCCATCTTCGACTCGATATTCGCCCGGGACTTCGCCGTCCTCCAGGGCTTCATCCTCATGCTGTCGGTGATGTATGTGCTGATCAACCTGCTGGTCGACATCTCGTACGGTCTGCTCGACCCGCGGGTGCGTGTCCGGTGACCGCGATCGGGGACGTCCGGCGGCGGCGCATCGACGAGCTCGCCGCCCGCGCCGGTCAGGTGCCCGAGGGCGAGGGCGGCCTCTCGCTGACCCGCAGCGCCTTCCGCCGGCTGCGGCGCAACCCGGTCGCCATCGCCGGCGCCATCATCGTCGTCGTCTTCCTGCTGGTCGCGGCCTTCGCCCCGTTCCTGGCCCCGCGCGACCCGTACGCGCAGTACCTGCTCAGCGAGATCCGACCGGGCTCCATCCCCGGCAGCCAGGAGGGCTTCCCCCTCGGCGTGGACAACCTCGGCCGCGACCTGCTGAGCCGGCTGATCGTCGGGTCCCGGCAGTCGCTGCTCATCGGCGTGGTGTCCACGCTGCTCGGCGCCACGGTCGGCATGGCGCTGGGCGTGCTGGCGGGGGCGTTCGGCGGCTGGGTGGACACCGTCGTCATGCGGTTCGTCGACATCCTGCTGTCGCTGCCCAGCCTGCTGATGGCGATCAGCATCTCGGTGCTCCTGGGGCAGAACCAGTGGTCGCTGATGATCGCCATCGCGGTCACCCAGGTCCCCGTCTTCGCCCGGCTGCTGCGCGGGTCGATGCTGGCCCAGCGGGACAGTGACTACGCCCTCGCCGCGCGGGCCCTGGGCATCCGCCGCAGCCGGATCGTGTTCGGGCACGTGCTGCCCAACTCGCTGTCACCGGTCATCGTCCAGGCGACGCTGTCGCTGGCGACGGCGATCATCGAGGCGGCGGCGCTGTCCTTCCTGGGTCTCGGAGACCCCGACCTCGCCCGTCCGGAGTGGGGGGCCATGCTGTCCAACGCCCAGGCGTTCCTGTCCATCCGGCCGGAGCTGGCCATCTACCCGGCCCTGTGCATCATCGTGGTCGCGCTCGGCTTCACGCTGCTGGGCGAGTCGCTGCGCGAGGCGCTCGACCCGAAGTTCCGGAGGTGACCCGGTGACCATCGAGTCGCTGCCGGCCCGTGAGGCGGACACCGTCGGCGCCTCCGTCCTCGACGTCGACGAGCTCACCGTCACGTTCACGCGCAGGGGCGAGCAGCCCACCCGCGCCGTCGACGGGGTCAGCTTCTCCGTCGGGCCGGGGGAGACGGTGGGACTGGTCGGGGAGTCCGGCTGCGGGAAGTCGGTGACCTCGCTGGCGGTCATGGGACTGCTGCCCGGCCGTGGCGTGGAGGTGGGCGGCTCGGTGCGGCTCGACGGCCGCGAACTCCTCGGGGCCGGCGACCGGGCGCTGCGCCGGCTGCGCGGCGCGGACATGGCCATGGTGTTCCAGGACCCGCTCTCGTCGCTGAACCCCACGGTGCCCATCGGCACCCAGGTCACCGAGGTGCTGCTCGAGCACCGGGAGATGTCGAAGAAGGAGGCGGTCGACGAGGCCACCCGCCTGCTCGACCGCGTGGGCATCCCCGACCCCTCGCGCCGGCTCAAGGAGTACCCGCACCAGCTCTCCGGCGGCATGCGCCAGCGGGCGCTCATCGCGATGGCGCTGGCCTGCGCCCCACGCCTGCTCATCGCCGACGAGCCCACCACCGCCCTCGACGTCACCATCCAGGCGCAGATCCTCGAGCTGCTGCGCGAGCTGGTGGTCGACTCCGGCACCGCGCTGGTGATGATCACCCACGACCTGGGCGTGGTGGCCGGGCTGTGCGACCGGGTGCACGTCATGTACTCCGGCCGGATCATCGAGTCCGCCGACCGCCACGAGCTGTTCGCGCGGCCCCGCCACCCCTACACCGGCGGGCTGCTCGCCTCGGTGCCACGGCTCGACGCCGCCCGCGGCGCCCCGCTGCACCCCATCCGCGGCTCCGCCCGCGACGCCATCCCGTGGGCCGAGGGGTGCGCGTTCGCCCCGCGGTGCGACAACGCCCAGGACGACTGCCTCACCGAGGTCGCCGGCAGCACCGTGCCGCTCGAGTTCGACGGCCCCGGCCGCGAGCTGCGCTGCCGCCACCCCCTGCAGCACCCGAGGTCCCCGGCCGGGGCCACCGCGTCCGGAGCCGCCCGATGACCGCCGTCCCCGCCGTCGACAGCACCGCCGCCGACCCGCTGCTGCGGGTCGAGGGCCTGCAGGTGCACTTCCCGATCAAGCGGGGGGTGGTCGTCGACCGCACGGTGGGACACGTCCGGGCCGTCGACGGGGTGGACCTCAGCATCGCCCGCGGCAGCACCTACGGGCTGGTGGGGGAGTCCGGCTGCGGGAAGTCCACCCTCGGCCGCGCCGTCCTGCGGCTGGTCGAGCCCACCGCCGGCAAGGTCGTCTTCGACGGCACCGACGTCGCCTCGCTGCAGGGTGAGCCGCTGCGCACGATGCGCCGCCGGATGCAGATGGTCTTCCAGGACCCGCTGGGCAGCCTCGACCCCCGGCAGAACGTCGAGTCGCTCCTGTCCGAGCCGCTGCACGCGCACGGCCTGGGCGGTGGCAAGCGCGGCATCGCCGAGCGGATCCGCACGCTGCTCGACGCCGTCGGGCTGCCCTCGGCGGCGCTGCGCCGCTACCCGCACGAGTTCTCCGGCGGCCAGCGGCAGCGCATCGGCATCGCGCGCGCCATCGCGCTCGAGCCCGACCTGCTCATCGCCGACGAGCCGGTCTCCGCGCTCGACGTCAGCGTCCAGGCGCAGGTGGTCAACCTGCTCGAGGAGCTGCAGGAGCGGCTCGGCCTGACCTACCTGGTCATCGCGCACGACCTCGCCGTGGTCCGGCACATCAGCGACGTCATCGGCGTCATGTACCTGGGGTCGCTGGTCGAGCAGGCGCCCTCCGACGTCCTGTACGCCGAGCCGCTGCACCCCTACAGCCGGGCGCTGCTGAGCGCCGTCCCGGTGCCCGACCCGGTGGTCGAGGAGAGCCGCGAGCGCATCCTGCTGGCCGGTGACCTCCCCTCACCGGCCAACCCGCCGAGCGGCTGCCGGTTCCACACCCGGTGCCCGTGGCGGCAGGAGACCCGGTGCGACGACGAGGTCCCGGCGCTGCGCGAGCTCGGGACGGGGCACCTGGTGAGCTGTCACTGGGCCGAGGAGATCCGCGACGGCGTGCTGCAGCCCCGGTCGGCCGAGGAGGTGGCCGCCACCCAGGGCGTCAGCGTGCGCCCGACGGGGGTGGCCAGTCCGGAGTCCGACGCGCTCGTGCAGGGCGTCGATGAGCCGATCGAGTGGCGCTGACGGAGGACTCTCGCCCCCGCCACCCCCAGGCTCGCGGCGGGTCCCTCCGAGGGGCCGGCGTCACTCCACCACGACGTCGTCGCCGCGGCGCAGCGCCTTCCTGACCCGCAGCCGCAGCAGGTGCGCGTAGCCGCGGACGAACTGGGTGTAGCCCGGGGTGGGCCCGTGGTAGCCGAGGAAGCCGCGCGGGCCCGCCACCATGTCGCCGGTGCGGACGTCGTAGCGCGCCTGGTGCCACGGGCAGACCAGGCAGCCGTCGGCGTCCAGGCTGCCCTCCGACAGGTCGGCGAGCTGGTGGCGGCAGCGGCGGGAGACGGCGGAGTACTCCCCGTCGCGGTTGACGACGGCCCACGACCCGGCCCGGCCCACCGTCCCCGGGGGCAGCAGGGCGGCGGGGATGCGGTCGGTCTCGCTCACGGGGGTCCTCCTGGGGCCGGGGCCGGGTCAGGAGCCCACTACCCGGTCGTGCCCGTCCTACCCGGTGCCGTCGTTCCGGCGGCGACTCCCCGGCGCCCGACCTAGGGTCGGGCCGTGCGCCGGATGGTGGGAGTCCTCGCGGTCGCGGCGGTCCTGGTGCTCGCCGTCGGCGGACCGGCGCTGGCCGAGCAGCCCCTTGAGGTGCCCGGTGAGGTCACCGACCTCGTCGGCGCGCTCGACGGCGGCGGCGTGTCACAGGTGCAGCAGGCCGTCGACGAGCGGCAGGCCGACGACGGCACCCAGGCCTTCGTCGTCTACGTGTCCTCCTTCGACGGCCTGGACTCCGGCGAGTGGGCTGCGCGGACCGCCCAGTTCTCGGGTCTGGGCGGCAGCGACGTGCTGCTCGCCGTCGCGGTGGGCGACCGGCAGTACGGCTACTGGGTCGACGACGGCTTCCCGCAGAGCGACGCGCAGGTCGAGGACTTCCTCGCCCGCGACGTCGAGCCCGAGCTCGCGGCCGGGGACTGGGCCGCGGCGGGAGTGGCCTTCGCCGAGGGGATCGGCGCCGCCTCCGGCGCGGGCGGGTCGGATGACACCGGCGGCGACGGGTCGGGGGCGACGACCCTGGCGGTGGTCGGGGGGATCGCCGTCCTCGGCGGTGGCGCCTACCTGGTGACCCGCTCCCGGCGGCGCCGGCGGGACGCGCAGCCGCCGCCCACCACCCGGCTGGAGCGGCCCGACCCGCACGCCGGTGTCCCCACCGCGGAGCTGCAGGGCCGGGCGAGCGCGGCGCTGCTCGACCTCGACGAGGCGGTGAAGACCTCCCAGCTCGACCTGGACTTCGCCCGGCTGCAGTACGGCGAGGCGGCCGTGGCCGGGTTCGCCGACGCCCTGGCGCAGTCGCGGCAGGAGCTCACCCGCGCCTTCACGCTGCGCCAGCAGCTCGACGACGAGGTGCCCGAGGACGAGCCCACCCAGCGGGCGATGCTGGCCGAGATCCTCTCGCTGACCTCGGCCGCCGACGCGCGCCTCGACGAGCAGGCGGAGGCCTTCGAGCAGCTGCGCGACCTCGAGCGCACCGCTCCCCAGGTGCTCGAGGGCCTCGCCGCGCGGATCACCGCCCTGCACGGCCGGCTGCCGCAGGACGAGGAGCGGATGGCCCGGCTGCGACGGCGCTACGCCGACACCGCGCTGGCGCCGGTCGCGGACAACGTCGAGCAGGCCCGCGCCCGGCTGGCCGCCGCCGAGCACGAGGCGGCGGAGGCCCGGGAGGCGCTGCAGGCCGGGCGGTCGGGCGAGGCGGTGGGTGACCTGCGGGCCGCCGAGGACGCCGTCGCCCAGGTGGGCACCCTGCTCGACGCCGTCGGCCGGCTCGAGCGCGACCTCGAGGACGCCGCCGCGCGGCTGCCCGCCGTCCGCGCCGAGGTCGAGGAGGACCTCGCCGAGGCCCGCGCGGTGGTGGCCTCCGGCGACGCCGGCGGGCTGCGGCCCCAGGTGGCCCGCGCCGAGGCCGGGCTGGCCGCCGCCGACGAGGCGGTGCGTCCCGGCGGCGGCGGGCTGCCCGACCCGCTGGCCGCGCTGCGCCGGCTGGAGGAGGCCGGCCTGGCGCTGGAGCAGGCGCTGGCCGTGGCCCGCGACGCGCAGACCCGCGCCCGCCGGGCGGCGGCCGCGCTGGACCAGACCCTGCTGCGGGCCCGCTCCACCGTGGCCGCGGCCGCCGACTTCGTCGCCACCCGGCGCGGCGCGGTCGGTCCGGAGGCCCGCACCCGGCTGGCCGAGGCCCAGCGCCACCTCGACGCCGCCGTCGGCGTCGGCCGCACCGACCCGGAGGGCGCGCTGCGGGAGGCCCAGCTGGCCGACCAGCTCGCCCGGCAGGCGCTGGAGCTCGCCCAGTCCGACGTGGCGACGTGGTCGTCCGGCTACGGCGGCGGGTTCGGCGGCGGCTACGGACCGGGGTACGGCGGTGGCTACGGCGGTGGCTACGGACCGGGGTACGCGCCCGGCTACGGCCGTCGCGGCGGCGTGGACCTCGGCAGCCTCGTGCTCGGCGGCATCCTCGCCGGGGGCATGCGCGGCGGCGGGTTCGGCGGCGGCTTCGGCGGTGGTCTGGGGGGCGGCCGGCCGCGGGGCGGCAGCTTCGGGGGCTCCGGCGGCCGGTCGGGCGGCGGCGGCTTCGGCGGCGGCGGCGGACGCTCCGGCGGCGGCCGCTTCTGACGCCCGTTCGTGTGCACTTCCGCGGAAGTGCACACAGGGTCCTGCCGGAGTGTCGGTGCCCGGTGGGACGGTGCCCTCCCCGCACTCCCCGAGGAGGAGCCATGCCCACCCGGAACACCCCCTGGCCCGACGGCACGCCCTGCTGGGTCGACTACGGCGCCGCCGACGTCGCGGCCGCGAAGTCCTTCTACGGCTCGCTGCTGGGCTGGGAGTGGACGGCGGACTCACCCGAGTTCGGCGGCTACGTCAACGCGCTCAAGGACGGCCACCAGGCCGCCGGCCTCGGCCCGCTCATGGAGCCGGGCGCCTCGCCCTCCTGGACGACGTACTTCGCGGCCGCTGACGCCGCGGCCACCTGCGACCGCATCCGCGCGGCCGGCGGCACCGTCGTCGTCGAGCCCATGGAGGTCGGGCCGATGGGCACGATGGTCGTGGCGCGCGATCCGCAGGGCAACCAGTTCGGGCTCTGGCAGGCCGGCACGCACACCGGCGTCGAGGTCCACAACGAGCCCGGGTCGCTGGCGTGGAACGAGGCCGCCGTCGACGACCCGGCCGCCGCGCAGGCCTTCTACGCCGCGGTGTTCGGCTTCCGCTTCGACGAGCTCGAGGGCATGGGCGGCTACGCGACGTTCGCCACCGGCGAGCGCCCGCTGGGCGGTCTCGGCGGGGTGACGCCGGGGGCGCCGAAGGGCTGGTCCACCTGCTTCTCGGTCGCGTCCACCGACGAGACGGTGGCGGCGGTCGAGGCGGCCGGCGGGAAGGTCACCATGGCCGCGCAGGACACCGAGTTCGGCCGGTTCGCCGTCGTGCAGGACCCGTGGGGCGCCGGCTTCTCGGTGATGGAGGAGTCCGGGAGCTGAGTGCCGCGGCCGGCCGGTGCGCGCGCGGCACCGGCCGGCTCAGCCGCGGACCTGGCCGTAGGTGTGCTCGGGCCGGAAGCGGACCACCAGCCGCCGGTCGGCGACCATCGCCCGGCGGTAGTCGTCCCAGTCCTCGTGCTCGCCGGAGACCCCGCGGTAGTAGGCGACCAGCTCGTCGACAGTCGCGTCGTGCGGGTCGGCGGCCACTGCGGTGAGCTCCGCGGTGCCCTCGACGGCCACCCAGGACCAGAAGTCCTCGGAGGACACGTGCAGGGTCACCCGCGGGTCGGCCTGCAGGTTGCGGGTCTTCGCGCGGTCGGCGGTCACCGACACGCGGAACAACCGCTCGGCCGGGTCGTAGGCGTACCCGACGTTGGACAGCTGCGGCCGGCCGTCGCGCTTGACGGTGGCCAGCACGCCCCAGCGGCGCCCGGCGAGGAACTCGAGCATGCGGTCGTCGACGGTCACCGGACCCTCCCGCGGGCCTTGAGCGGCACCGGCGGCAGCGCCGGGGCGAGCTGGCGCTCGTCCCCGGCGAACCCCGGGACGGCGCCGAACCGCTCGTCCTCGGCGTTCCACCGCTCGGCGTACTCCACGATCTCCTCGCCGGACCGGCCGACGAAGTTCCACCACATGACCAGCCGCTCCGCGAACGGCTCACCGCCGAGCAGCAGCAGCCGGGCGGGCGCGTCGGTCCGGATGCGCACCGACCGGCGGCCGGTGCCGAGGTAGACCATCGCCCCGTGCGCCAGCGGCGCGCCCTCGACCTCGGCCCCGCCCGCGGCGCCGAGCAGGGCGTGCTCGAAGTCCGGCTCGAGCGGCACCTCGACGTCGGCCCCGGCGGCGAGGTCGAGGTCGACGCCGACGATCGGGGTGTGCGCCGTGCCCGGGGAGGTCACCCCGCCGAAGCCGCCCAGGAGCACCGTGGCAGTCAGCCCGTCGGAGGTGAACCCGGGCAGGACGGCGTGGTGCTCGAACGCCGGTGCGGTGTCGCGGGCGGCGTCGGGCAGCGCCACCCACAGCTGCGCGCCGTGCAGGAACCGCGGGTGCGGCACCGGCGACTGCTCGGCGTGCGCGATGCCGTGCCCGGCGGTCATGAGCGCCAGCTCGCGCGGGCCGAAGACCACGTCGCTGCCGAGGGAGTCGCGGTGGTGCACGCGGCCCTCGATCAGCCAGGACACCGTCTGCAGGCCGGTGTGCGGGTGCGGGGTGACCTGCATGCCGGCGCTGCCGGACACGTCGTCGGGACCGTAGTGGTCGACGAACGCCCAGGCGCCGACCATCCGCCGGCCCAGGGTGGGCAGCAGCCGCCGCACCGGGGTACCGGGGCCCAGCATCACCTCCCGCCCGGGGAGCAGGTCGAGGGCCGGCCCCGCGGAGGTCGCGTCGAGCCCGCCCACCTCCCGCGGGGTCGGGCGCGGTTCGGTGTCGCTCATGACCGGCTTCCTACTCCTGTCCGGCCTCGCCGTGGACCCCGGCGTGCGGGACGGCGGGGGAGGAGGAGTGGACCGCCGGGACCGAGCCGAGCCGCCCGGCGCGGAAGTCGTCGAAGGCCTCGACCAGCTCCTGGCGGGTGTTCATCACGAACGGGCCGTACATCGCGATCGGCTCGCGGATCGGCCGGCCGCCCAGGACGACGACGTCGAGCGCCGGCGTCCGCGACTCCTGGTGCACCGCGCCGCGGACGGTCACGGTGTCGCCGGGGCCGAGGACGGCCAGTTGCCCGGTGCGCACCGGCGCCCCGTCGATGCCCACCGAGCCCGCGCCGGAGAGCACGTAGACCAGCGCGTTGAAGTCCGGCCGCCACGGCAGGTCGAGGACGGCGCCCGGCGCGACCGTCGCGTGCACCATCGCCATGGGCGTGTAGGTGGAGCCCGGGCCGGTGTGCCCGCCGACGTCGCCGGCGATGACCCGCACCAGGGCGCCGGCGTCGGGGCTGGCCAGCAGCACCGACTCCCGCGCGCGCAGGTCCTGGTAGCGCGGCTCGACCCACTTCTGCGCCCGCGGCAGGTTCACCCACAGCTGCAGGCCGTGGAACAGGCCGCCGCTGGCGACCAGCGCCTCCGGGGGCCGCTCGATGTGCAGCACACCACCGCCGGCGGTCATCCACTGGGTGTCGCCGTTGCTGATCGTCCCACCGCCGCCGTGGGAGTCGGCGTGCTCGAAGGTGCCGTCGATGATGTAGGTGACGGTCTCGAAGCCGCGGTGCGGGTGCCAGGAGGTGCCCTTGGGCTCACCGGGGGCGTACTCGACCTCACCCATCTGGTCCATGTGCAGGAACGGGTCGAGGTCGCGCAGGTCCACCCCAGCGAACGCGCGGCGCACGGGGAAGCCCTCGCCCTCGAGGCCCGACGGCGCCGTGGTCACCGTGCGCGTCCGGCGGCGGACGGTGCGTGGGGCGGGCAGCGGGACACGGGGGAGGGTGGTGGTGTCCTCGACGGTGACGGCGGGCATGGCCGGCCTCCTGGTTGAGTGTTCAACTGGTGGCGACCGTAGCACCGGACGGGCCCGCTGTGTTCCCGCGTCGCGGGTCAGGAGGCGAGCTCGTCCTCGTCCGCCGCGGCCGGCGGGCCGTGCTCGACGATGAGCGCGGTGTTGGCGACCTCGGCGTCGTCCAGGTGGACGGCGTCGCGCGGGTCGGTGGTGTCGAGCATCCGCGTCTCGTGCCCGCGGCCGACGACGAGGACGACGTCGGCCGGGCCGGCCGCGCGGACCGCCGCGTGGATCGCCGCCCGCCGGTCGGGCACCGTCCGGACGGCGGCGGTGCCCCCGAGCAGGCCGATCCGCAGCTCGCCGATGATCGCCGCGGGGTCCTCGCCGTGGCTGCCCTCGTTGGTCAGCCAGACCACGTCGGCGGCCCGGGCGGACTCGCCCAGCCCCTGCCGCTTGTAGCGGTCGCGGCAGCCCCGGGCGCCGAGCACCAGGTGCAGCCGCCCGCCGGGGCCGCACAGGTCCCGGGCGGTCGCGACGGCCGCGGCCAGGGCGCGCGGGGTGTGCGCGTAGTCCACGACGACGACCGGCCGCCCGGACCCGCCGAGCACCGTGTTGCGTCCGCGCGGCGGGGTGGTGGCGGCCAGGCCCGCGGCGACGGCGTCGGCCGGGACGCCCAGGGCCCGCCCGGTCGCCCACGCCGCGGCCAGGTTGGTCACGTGCACCCGGCCCACCAGCGGGCTGGACACCCGGTGCCCGCCGGTGTCGTCGCCGATCAGGACCTCCGTGCCGGCCGCCCCGGTGCGCCAGCCGAGCACCCGGACGTCGGCGTCCTCCGCCGTCCCCACGCGTGTCACCGGCACCGGCGCCTGCTCGGCCAGCCGGCGTCCCCAGGGGTCGTCGACGACGACCACCCCGGCGGACGACCGGTCCCGCTCGAACAGCCGGGCCTTGCTGGCCCAGTAGTGCTCGATGGTGCCGTGGTGGTCGAGGTGGTCCTCCTCGAAGCCGGTGAAGACGGCGACGGCGAAGCGCAGGCCGTCGATGCGGCCCATGTCCAGCGCGATGGAGGAGGCCTCCACCACGGCCCGCCGGGCGCCGGCGTCGACCATCCAGCGCAGCAGCTCGTGCAGCTCGGGGGCCTCGGGGGTGGTCAGGGGGGTGCGGCGCGTGCGGGCGCCCACCCGCGCGCCCAGCGTGCCGACGACGCCCGTGCAGGTGCCGCCGGCATCGAGGACGCCGCCGACCAGCGTGCTGGTCGTGGTCTTGCCGTTGCTGCCGGTGACGCCGACCAGCCCCAGCGCGTCGGCGGGGTCACCGGCCAGCAGCGCGCCCAGCGGCCCGAGCCAGGCCCGCACCGAGGGGACCGACAGCGTGGGCAGGGCCACCTCGACCGGCCGGTCGGTCACCAGGGCCGCCGCGCCCGCCCGGGCGGCCGCCGCGGCCCACCGGTGCCCGTCGCTGGCCGCACCCCGCACGCAGGCGAACAGGCAGCCGGGGACGACCCGCCGCGAGTCGGTGACCAGCCCGCGCAGCCTCAGGCCGTCGTCGCCGCCGGACCGGGTGACCGGCCCGCCGGGGACGGTGCGCGCCCGGCGCTCGACGGACGACCAGGTCACCGCGGGGAGGCGCACTCCCCGGACGATAGGCGGGGCACGACCTTCTTGCAGGTCGACCGATCGGGGCCCACGGGTCAGCGCAGCAGGCGCGCGACCCCGGTCAGCTCCTCCTCGGCGTCGGCGTCGGGCAGCACCTCGCTGCGCTCGGCCAGCCGGGGCCGCCAGGCGGGGGGAGCCTGCTCCAGCCAGTCGGCACCGGCGTCGGTCAGCCGGCCGTCGGAGCGCAGCGGCGCCCAGCCGCGCAGGAACCGCAGCCCCTCGGCGGCGGTGAGCAGGGTCTGGGCCACGCCCCGGCGGCGGTACACCGGCTCGACGGTCACGTCGTCGACCAGGCCCGAGCGGGTCCACCAGCGGACCTCGGCGATGCGGTCGGTGGGGGCGACGCCGGCGGCGGCCACCTCGTGCAGGCCCACCAGCGCGCCGGGCCGGAAGGCGGTGCCGCGGAAGGCCAGCAGGGAGGTGCAGGGCACCGGGGAGGACGCGTGGTGGACCTCGGCGAACCACATCGGCGGGCAGCGGTCGGAGATCTCCTCGGCGACGTCGATGCGGACCACGCGGCCGTCGGCGGCGCGGTGCCGCACGTCGACCTGCCAGCCGGCGGGACGGCGGCCGCGGGCGTCGACGGCGGTCATGTCGACCGGCGTGCCGTCGGGGAAGCGGTCGGAGTTGACGGCGACCAGCGAGTACTCGACCGGGCCGGGACCGCGGCGCAGCAGCCGCGCCCACCACAGCGCCGTCGTCTCGGGGGCGGGCTCGACCAGCGGCGGCACCGCCCGCAGACGGGGGGTCGCCGGGGCCGGGATCGCCGCGTGGGGAGCCGCTGCCGTCATGCTCATGTCGTCCTCCGCTCGTCCGCCCCGGGTGCCCCGGGGTGTGCTGGGACCGACTCTCCGGACGCGACTTGCGACGGCCTTGGGGTCCACTAGCGGCCACGCGCCGGGCGGTCCCCCGGCCCGGGGATACTGGCTCCCTGATGACCTGGACCCGCCGGTGAGCGCCCCGCTGAACCTGCTCGCGCTCGAGCGGGTCTCCAAGGCCCACGGCACCACCGTGCTGCTCGACGACGTCTCCCTCGGTGTCGCGGCCGGGGAGCGCATCGGCGTCGTCGGGCGCAACGGCAGCGGCAAGTCCACGCTGCTCGGCGTCCTCACCGGCCGCGAGGAGCCCGACGGCGGGCGGGTCACCCGGCGCGGCGACCTCGCCGTCGGCGTCCTCGACCAGTCCGGGTCGCTGCCGCCCGGGGAGACCGTCCGCGACGTCGTGCTGCCGGCCAGCCTGTTCGCCGCCGAGCACGAGTGGGCCGCCGACCCCGCCGTCCGCAGCGTCCTGACCGGCCTGGAGCTCGACCGGCTCGGCCTCGACTCACCCGTCGCGCCCATGTCCGGCGGCGAGCGGCGGCGGGTCGCGCTGGCCGCGCAGCTCATCCGGCCGCTGGACCTGCTGGTGCTCGACGAGCCGACCAACCACCTCGACGTCGAGGGCGTCGCGTGGCTGGCCGACTTCGTGAAGCGGCGCGTCGGGGCGCTGGTCGTCGTCACCCACGACCGGTGGTTCCTCGACGAGGTCTGCACGCAGACCTGGGAGGTCGCCGACGGCGCGGTGCACTCCTACGAGGGCGGCTACGCGGCCTACACGCTGGCCCGCGCGGAGCGGGCGCGGGTCGCGGCGGCCACCGAGGAGAAGCGGCTCAACCTGGTGCGCAAGGAGCTGGCCTGGCTGCGCCGCGGGCCGCCGGCGCGCACCAGCAAGCCGCGGTTCCGCATCGAGGCCGCCGAGGCGCTGATCGCCGACGAGCCGCCGCCGCGGGAGACCATGGCGCTCAAGGGCTTCGCCGCCCGCCGGCTCGGGCGGACGGTCTACGACGTCGAGGACGTCGACTACGCGGTGCCCACCGACACCGGCCCGCGGGTCCTGTTCGACGACCTCACCTGGCACGTCGGGCCCGGGGACCGGATCGGCGTCGTCGGGGTGAACGGCGCGGGGAAGACGTCGCTGCTGCGGCTGCTGGTCGGGGAGGTCGAGCCCGACCGCGGCCGGGTGGTGCGCGGGCAGACGGTGGCACCGGCCTACCTGTCCCAGCACGTGACCGAGCTGCCCGGGCGGCTGCGGGTGCTCGAGGCGGTGCAGGAGATCGCCCGGATCGCCCGCATCGGGCGGCAGGAGATCTCGGCGTCGTCGCTGGCCGAGCGGTTCGGGTTCCCGGCGTCGCGGCAGTGGACGCCGGTCGGCGACCTCTCCGGCGGCGAGCGGCGCCGGCTGCAGCTGCTGCGGCTGCTCATGGCCGAGCCCAACGTGCTGCTGCTCGACGAGCCGACCAACGACCTCGACATCGACACGCTCACCCAGCTCGAGGACCTGCTCGACTCCTTCCCCGGCACCGTGCTCGTGGTCAGTCACGACCGGTACTTCGTCGACCGGGTGTGCGACTCGGTGGTGGCGCTCATGGGCGACGGCTCGCTGGCGGCGCTCCCCGGCGGCGTGGAGGAGTACCTGGCCCGCCGGGCCGCCGGTGAGGCCGCGCTGCCCTCGGCGGCGGCCGGCCCGACGCCGGCCGCGGCACCGGCGCCGGCGGGTCCCTCGGCGGCCGAGGTGCGGGCCGCCCGCAAGGAGGCCGCCCGGCTCGAGCGGCGGCTCGAGCGGCTGAGCAGCGACGAGGAGCGGCTGCACGCCGACCTCGCGGCCGCGGCCACCGACCACGCGCGGGTGATGGAGCTCGACGCCCGGCTGCGCGACCTGCTCGCGGAGAAGGAGCAGGTCGAGACCGACTGGCTGGCCGCCGCGGAGCTCGCCGAGGGCTGACCGCGCCCGCCCGTCCTCCCCAGCACGTCCTGGCTCACCGCGGTGCGTCCTGGCTCACCGCAGTGCGTCCTGGCTCACCTCCCACGGTGAGCCAGGACGCAGCGGGATCAGGTGACCTGATCGTGGATCAGGCGGCGACGGCGGCCTCGGCGCGGCGGCGCTGCAGCATCCGCAGCCCGACGACGACGGCCGGCACCGCACCGACCAGCGCGAAGCCGGCGTAGAGCAGCGGGGTGAAGGTCAGCACCGCGGAGGCGACCAGTGCCGCCACGGCCGGGAGCAGCACCCACCAGCCGATGACGCCGGCCCGGGCCAGGCCCGCGTAGCCGACCAGCGGGCCGAGCAGGCCGAACAGCGTCACGGTCCCGACGACGCCGACGGCCGCCTGGCCCTGCACGGACGAGAACAGCGCCAGCGCGGTGTCGGCGGGCAGCTCGCGGCCGATGCCGCCGGTCCAGAAGTCGTAGAGGACCAGGCCGGTCACCGTGACCAGGCCGATCGCCGACATCAGCGCGCCGACGATCGTCGGCACCCGGCCCCGGCGGCCGCGGACGAGCGCCGGGGCGGCCAGCCACGCCAGGCCGAGGGCCATGTTGCCGTAGTGCAGCAGCAGCGCCGACAGCGCCGTCTGACCCTCGTCGCGGGCCAGGGACGCGATGTAGTCGGCGTCGGCCATCGAGTCCGCCGGGGGCGAGGTGGCCAGGCCCGCCACGTAGAGCAGCGAGCCCGCGACCAGCGCGCCGCCGGCGAGGGTGAGCATCGTCGAGCCCGCGCTGCGGACCGGGTGCTCGGCCGGGCCGGTGACGGGGGAGCGGGTGGGGAGCGGGGAGGTGGTCATCGTTCCTCGTCGGTTGGGGCACCGCATCGGTCGGTGCGTCGGCGAGGACTCTGCTGGCGACGGGACGCGCCGCACGTCCGTCCCGGCGGACCGACCGTCCTCCGTCGCACGGGGGAGGCGACGGCCCCGTCCATCGGCCGCGTGGGTGATCCCGGGCGACCCCGGCGGCACCTAGCGTGCTCGCCGTGCCCCGCTGGTCCTCCTCTCCCGCCACCCGCCGCCTCGTCTGGCCGGTCCTCGGGCTGCTGCTGGCGCTGCTGTCGGTCGTGGAGAACGCGATCGACGAGACCTACGACTTCCCGCTGGTCACCGTCGCGCCCGGCGTCGTCGTGGGCGGGCTGGTGGCCGTGTGCGCGCGCCGGCCCGTGGCCACGGCGGTGGCCGGCGCGCTGTGCGTGCTCGGCAACTACGCGCTGGGCACCCCCGGGCCCGGCGGCGCCCAGCTCATCGCGATGGCCGTGCTGATCGGCCACGCCGCCGCCGTGCTGCCGGCCGCGCGGGGGCTGCGCGTCGCGGTGGTCTCGTCGCTCGTCGTCGTCCTCGCGGGCGTGCTGCTGGGGCCCTCGACCTGGGAGAGCGTCTTCTACGTCCTCGTCACCGGCACCGCCTGGGGCGTGGGGGCGCTGGTGCGGCAGTCCCACGAGCGCGCCCGCGAGCTGCAGGTGCTCGCCGCCCGGCTGGCCGAGCAGCAGGAGGCGGTCGCCGCGGCGGCCACCACCGCCGAGCGCGCCCGCATCGCCCGCGAGGTGCACGACTCCGTCGCCCACGCGGTGAGCGTCATGGTGCTGCAGATGGGCGGCCTGCGCCGGCTGCTGCCCGACCACCCCGAGGCGCAGGACGTGCTGCTGGGCCTGGAGCGGCTGGGCCGGGAGTCGGTCGACGAGATGCGCCGCGTCGTCGGCATCCTGCGGGAGGGCTCCACCGGGGACCCCGCGCCGCAGCCCTCGCTGGCCCGCATCGACGCCGTCCTCGCCGAGCTGCGCGCCGGCGGGATGCCGGTCGAGCTGGTCGTCACCGGCGAGCCGGCCGAGCTGCCGCCGCTGGTCGACGTCTCGGCGGTGCGGGTGGTGCAGGAGGCGCTGTCCAACGTCGTCCGGCACGCCGGCGCCGCGGCCACCCGGGTGGAGGTGGCCTGGACGCCGGGGCGGGTGACGGTCACCGTGACCGACGACGGCCGGCCGCGGGTCGAGCCCACCCCGCACGCGCCCGGCGGGCACGGGCAGCTGCACATGCGCGAGCGGGTCGCCGTCGCCGGCGGCGACCTGCACGTGGGCCCGGTGCGCGGCGGGGGCTACCGGGTCCGGGCCGGCTTCCCGGTGCCCGCGCCGGTGACCGTGCCGCCCGCGGCGGTGGGCGCGTGACGATCCGGGTGGTGCTGGTCGACGACCAGTCGATGATCCGCACCGGGCTGCGCATGGTGCTCGCCGCCGAGCCCGACATCGAGGTGGTCGGTGAGGCCTCCGACGGCGCCGCCGGGGTCCGGGTGGTCACCGAGCTGGTGCCCGACGTGGTGCTGCTCGACGTCCGCATGCCCGGCACGGACGGGCTGGAGGCGGCGCGGCAGATCCTGGCCGCGGGCCTGCCCACGCGCGTCGTCGTCCTCACCACCTTCGACGAGGACGAGTACGTGACCGCCGCACTGCGCGCCGGGGTCAGCGGCTTCCTGCTCAAGGTCGCCCCGCCGGAGGACCTGGTGACCGCGGTGCGCACCGTCGCCTCCGGGCAGGGCCTGCTCGACCCGGCGGTGACGCTGCGGGTGATCGGCTCCTTCGCCGCGGCCCCGGCGCCGGACCCGGCCCGGGCGGCCGCGCTGGCGACGCTGACCGAGCGGGAGACCGACGTCCTCGCGCTCGTGGCCGCCGGGCTGTCCAACGCCGAGATCGCCGCCCGGCTCTACCTCGGCGAGGCGACGGTGAAGACCCACGTGAGCCGGGTACTGCTCAAGCTGGGCCTGCGCGACCGGGTGCAGGCCGTGGCCTTCGCCTACGAGTCGGGGCTGGTCAGACCCGGCAGGTAGCCTGGTGGCACCGCCCGCCGTCGTCCGACCGACGTACCTGGTGTCCCCGAGCCGCCATCGACTCCCGGAGACACGTGACCGCTCTGTTGCTCCTCCACCTGATCGCCGGCGTGCTGGCGCCCGTCCTGGTGCGGTGGTGGGGGCGGCAGGCCTTCCTCGCGCTCGCGCTGGTGCCCGCCGCGTCCTTCGTCTGGACGCTGCTGCAGCTGCGCACGGTCCTGGCCGGGGACGACGTCCGCGAGACGGTGCCGTGGATCCCCGCGCTCGACCTCGACGTCGCGCTGCGGCTGGACGCGCTGGCGCTCACCTTCGCCGCGCTGGTCACCGGCGTCGGGGCGCTGGTGCTGGTCTACTGCGCCCGCTACTTCGCCCCGGACGACGAGGGCACCGGCCGCTTCGCCGGCTCGCTGACCGCCTTCGCCGGATCCATGCTCGGCCTGGTCCTGGCCGACGACGTGCTGCTCCTGTACGTCTTCTGGGAGCTGACGACCGTCTTCTCGTTCCTGCTGATCGGCGGGTCGGGACGGCGGCTGGCCGCCCGCCGGGCCGCGTCGCAGGCGCTCGTCCTGACCACCGCCGGCGGGCTGGCGATGCTGGTCGGGCTCATCGTCATCGGCCAGGCCAGCGGGTCGTTCCTGCTCTCGGAGATCCTCGCCGACCCCGGCAGCGGCTCGGCGATGGTCTGGGGCGCGGTGCTCGTGCTGGCCGGGGCGGTCACCAAGTCCGCGCTGGTGCCCTTCCACTTCTGGCTGCCCGCGGCCATGGAGGCGCCCACGCCGGTCAGCGCCTACCTGCACGCCGCGGCCATGGTGAAGGCCGGCGTCTACCTGGTCGCCCGGCTGGCCCCTGCCATGGCCGACGTCCCGGGCTGGCGGCCGCTGGCGCTGGGGATGGGCGTGGCCACCATGCTCGTCGGCGGGTACCGGGCGCTGCGGCAGAAGGACCTCAAGCTGCTGCTCGCCTTCGGCACGGTCAGCCAGCTGGGCTTCCTCGTCACGCTGGTCGGCGCGGGCAGCCGGGAGCTGGCCGCCGCCGGGCTGGTCATGACGATGGCCCACGCGCTGTTCAAGTCCACGCTGTTCCTCACCGTCGGCGTCGTCGACCACGCCACCGGCACCCGTGACCTGTCGCGGCTGTCGGGGCTGGGCCGGCGGCTGCCGCTGCTCGCCGTCGCCGGCACCCTCGCCGCGGCGTCGATGGCCGGCCTGCCGCCGCTGCTGGGCTTCGTCGGCAAGGAGGCGGCGTTCACCGCGCTGCTGGACGGCGGGCTGGCCGACCGCACCGCCGCCCTCGTCGTCCTGGTGGGCCTGGTGGCGGGCTCGGTGCTCACCGCCGCCTACACCGCCCGCTTCGTCTGGGGTGCCTTCGCCCGCAAGCCGGGGCTCGCCGACACCGAGGTCGGGCACGCCCCCGAGCCGCTGTTCCTGGCCGCCCCCGTGCTGCTGTCGCTCACCGGGCTGGTCCTCGGCCCGGCCAGCCCGCTGCTCGACGGGCTGGTCGCCGGCTACGCCGACACGCTGCCGCTGCTCGCCCCGGAGGTGGAGCACCTGGCGCTGTGGCACGGCTGGCAGCCGGCCCTCGCCCTCTCGGCGCTCACCGTCGCCGGCGGTGCCGCGCTGTTCGCCCTCCGCGGGCCGGTGGGGCGCCTGCAGCGGCGGATGGCCGTGGGCGCGTCGGCCGACGAGGGCTACTGGAACGTCCTGCAGGGCATCGACCGGCTCTCGGTGCTGGTCACCGGCACCACCCAGCGCGGGTCGCTGCCGGCCTACCTCGGCACCATCCTCGTCGCGGTGCTCGCCCTGCCCGGGGTCCTGCTGCTCACCCGCGCACCGTGGCCGGACCAGTGGCGGGCGTGGGACACCCCGGTGCAGGCCGTCGTCGGGGTCGTCGTGGTCACCGCCGGGGTGCTGGCGCTGCGCATCCGGCAGCGCCTGTCCGCGGTGCTGGTCGTCGGCGTCACCGGCTACGGCATCGCCGTCGTCTTCGCGCTGCAGGGGGCCCCCGACCTCGCGCTCACCCAGTTCCTCGTCGAGACGCTCACCCTCGTCGTCTTCGTGCTGGTGCTGCGCAAGCTGCCCAAGGACATCACCGAGCGGCACCGCCCGCGCGAGCGCGCCGTGCGCGGGGTGATCGCGGTGGCGGTCGGGGCCTTCACGGCCGCGGCCGGGGCCGTCGCGCTGTCGGCCCGCACGCAGGCGCCGGTGTCGGAGGGCTACCCCGAGCCGGCCTACGACTACGGCGGCGGCAAGAACATCGTCAACGTCACCCTGGTCGACATCCGCGCGTGGGACACCCTCGGCGAGGTCTCCCTGCTGGTCGTCGCCGCGACCGGCGTCGCGAGCCTGGTCTTCCTGCGCCGGCGCACCGGCGGGGTGGAGCGCGCGCCCCGCACGCAGCTCGCGCGGCCGGAGCGCGGACGCCGCGCGCCGCGGGACCGCTGGCTGGCCGCCACCGCGACGCTGGACCCCGCCCGGCGCTCGGTCGTGCTCGAGGTGGTCACCCGGCTGCTGTTCCACACGATCATGGTGTTCTCGCTCTACCTGCTCTTCTCCGGGCACAACGAGCCCGGCGGCGGGTTCGCCGGCGGCCTCGTCGCGGGCCTGGCCCTCGTGCTGCGCTACCTGGCCGGCGGGCGCTACGAGCTGGGCGAGGCCGCGCCGGTCGCCCCGGGCCTGCTGCTGGGCGGCGGGCTGCTGCTCGCCGCCGGGACGGGCGTCGTCGGCCTGGCGCTGGGGGCCGGCGTCCTGCAGACGGCGATCCTGGAGACCACGCTGCCGGTGCTCGGCGACGTCAAGCTGGTGACCTCGCTGTTCTTCGACATCGGCGTCTACCTGATCGTCGTCGGCCTGGTGCTCGACGTGCTGCGCAGCCTCGGGGCGGAGCTCGACCGCCAGGAGGACCAGGACGACCCCGTCGAACTCGACCCCGGTGAGGTGGTGCTGCGATGACGCCCACGATCGTGTTCCCGCTCATGATCGGCGGTCTCTACGCGGCGGGTGTCTACCTGCTGCTCGACCGCAGCCTCACCCGCGTGCTGCTGGGCTTCGTGCTGCTGGGCAACGCGACCAACCTGCTGCTGCTGTCGGCCGGCGGCGTGGCGGGGCTGGCGCCGATCCTCGGCTACTCCGACGCCGGGGAGATCGCCGACCCGCTGCCGCAGGCGCTGATCCTCACCGCGATCGTCATCACCTTCGGCGTCTCGGCGTTCGTGCTGGCGATCATCCACCGGTCCTGGCGGCTGGTGCGCGAGGAGGTCGTGGGCACCGACGAGGAGGACCGCCGGGTCGCCGCCCGCCGGGGGACCGACGCCGACGAGCTCGACCCGGACGAGCTGGCTCCCGACGACCGCATCGCCGGGCACGCCGACAGCCTGCACGAGGACGTCGAGGGGATCGCCGACGACGTCGACCTGCCCGCGGGGAGCGGACGGCGGTGATCGAGGTCCTCGCCCCGCTGCCGGTGCTGCTCCCGCTCCTCGGGGCCGCCGGTGCGCTGCTGGTCAGCGGGCACCCGACGTTCCAGCGCACGCTCAGCCTGGTGGTGCTGAGCGCGGTGCTCGCGGTGTCGGTGGTCCTGCTGCTCGTCGCCGACGCCGAGGGTGCCGGCGCGGTCTCGGTCGGGGGCTGGCCGGTCCCGATCGGCATCGTGCTCGTCGTCGACCGGCTCTCGGCGCTGATGCTGGTGGTCGCCTCGACCGTGGCCCTCGGCGTGCTCGTCTTCGCCGTCGGCCAGGGCGCGGCCGACGGGTCGGAGGAGACGCCGCTGTCAATCTTCCACCCGACGTTCCTGGTGCTGGTCGCGGGCGTGAGCAACGCCTTCCTCGCCGGCGACCTGTTCAACCTCTACGTCGGCTTCGAGATCCTGCTGATGGCCTCCTACGTGCTGCTGACCCTCGGCGGCACCGCGTCGCGCATCCGCGGCGGCATCACCTACGTCGTCGTCAGCCTCACCAGCTCGCTGCTGTTCCTCGCCGCGATCGCACTGGTCTACGCCGCCACCGGCACGGTGAACATGGCGCAGCTGGCGGTGCGGCTGGGCGAGCTGCCCGAGGGGACACAGCTGCTGCTGCAGTCGATGCTGCTCATCGCGTTCGGCATCAAGGCCGCCGTCTTCCCGCTGTCGGCGTGGCTGCCCGACAGCTACCCGACCGCGCCGGCCCCGGTCACCGCCGTGTTCGCCGGCCTGCTCACCAAGGTCGGCGTCTACGCGATCATCCGCACGCAGACGCTGCTGTTCCCCGGCGGGGCGCTCGACGAGCTGCTCATGTGGGCGGCGCTGGCCACGATGCTGGTCGGCATCCTGGGAGCGGTCGCGCAGAGCGACCTGCGCCGGATGCTGTCGTTCACCCTGGTCAGCCACATCGGCTACATGGTGTTCGGCATCGCCCTCGGGACGGCGGCCGGGCTCGCCGGTGCGGTCTTCTACGTCGCCCACCACATCGCCATCCAGACCACGCTGTTCCTGGTCGCCGGGCTCGTCGAGCGGCAGGGCGGGTCGACGTCGGTGCACCGGCTCGGCGGCCTGGCGCGGCGGTCCCCGATGCTGGCGGTGCTGTTCTTCGTGCCGGCGATGAACCTGGCCGGCATCCCGCCGCTGTCGGGGTTCATCGGCAAGCTGGGACTGCTGCAGGCCGGCGTCGCCGAGGGCAGCGTGCTCGCGTTCACGCTGGTCGCCGGCGGGGTGGTGACCAGCCTGCTGACGCTGCTGGCCGTCGCCCGCGTCTGGACCCGCGCCTTCTGGCGGCCGGCGAGCCAGCCGCCCGCCGAGGAGACCGCGGCCGCCGCGGCCGCCGACGCCACCGCGCGCCGCCGGCCCGACGGCGAGACCGGCGACGAGGGCGGCGACGAGGGCGGCGACGAGGGCGACGGGGTCGGCGAGGAGGGCGACGGGTTCCCCGACGGCCGGCCGCGGACCGCCCTGCAGGACGCGTGGCGGCGGCACACGGCGGTCGCGCTCGCGGCCGAGCCGGGTCTGCCGCCCGCGGCGGGGGCGGTCCGGGCGCTGCGCCCGCTGCCGAGGACCATGGTGGGGGCGACGACGGCGCTGGTCGCGCTCACCGTGGCCCTGACCGGGCTGGCCGGGCCGCTCTACGGCCTCGCCGACCGGGCCTCGGTCGACCTGATCGACCGCACCCCGTACGTCACCGCGGTGTTCGGGACGGAGGAGGTGCCGTGACCGTCGAGCCGGCCGCCACCCGGTTGCGGCACCAGGTCCCGCTGATCGCCTGGCTGGTCCTGGTCTGGATGCTGCTGTGGGGCACCTGGTCGTGGGCCAACCTGCTCTCCGGCCTGGTCGTCGCCCTGGTCCTGCTGGTGCTGCTGCCGCTGCCGCACGTCGTCGGCGGCACGCGGGTGCGCCCGCTGGCACTGCTCGTCTTCCTGGGGCACTTCGTCGCCGATCTCGCCGTCTCCGGCGCCGAGGTGGCCTGGCAAGCGCTGCGGCCCGGCGGGGTGCGCAGCACGGCGATCGTGCAGGTGCAGCTGCGCGCTGACTCCGACCTGCTGCTGACGATGGTCGCCGAGGCGACCTCGCTGGTCCCCGGCTCACTGGTGCTCGACCTCGACCGGGAGCGCCGGGTGATGACCCTGCACCTGCTGCCCGTGCGCGACCTCGACGACGTCGAGCGCAAGAAGGCCCACGTCCTGGTGGTGGAGACCCGGCTGGTGCGCGCGTTCGGCTCGGACGAGGACGTCACGGCCCTCGAGCGGGAGGAGAGGCAGGTGCTCGCCTCGTGACCGTCGTCAGCGGCGCGCTGTACGCGATGATCGCCGGGGGAGCGGTGCTGGCGCTGTACCGGCTGGCCCGCGGTCCCTCGCTGCTGGACCGGGTGGTCGCCACCGACACCCTGCTGGTGATCATCGCGGCCGGCCTGGCGGTGCACGCCGCGCTGGTCCGCGACCCGACGCTGGTCCCGGTGCTGGTCGTGGTCTCCCTGCTGGCCTTCGTCGGCTCGGTGTCGGTGGCCCGCTACATCGGCGGGATGCTGCTGCGCTCGCGCACCGGCGACGGACGCGACGTCGGCCTGCCCGTGGCCGCCGAGGAACGGGAGGCACGGTGACCGCCCTCGCCGACGTCGTCGCCTTCGCCTGCCTGCTGAGCGGCGCGGCGCTGTGCCTCACCGCCGGGCTGGGCCTGGTGCGCTTCCCCGACGTGCTGTCGCGGATGCACGCCGGCACCAAGCCGCAGGTGCTCGGCGTCCTGCTGGTCATGGTCGGCGCGGCCATCCGGCTCGACGGCTGGGCCAACGCCTGGATGCTGCTGCTGGTGGCGGCCTTCCAGCTGCTCACCGCGCCGGTGAGCGCGCACCTGATCAGCCGGGTGGCCTACCGCCGCCGGCACGTGCGCCGCGACCTGCTGCTGGTCGACGAGTACGCCGCCGGCGGCCACCAGGACGAGCGGTACCGCGGGGACGAGCCCGGCGACGCGCCGCCCGAGGACCCGCGCGCCGCCGCCGGCCGGCCCGGCTGAGCGCCGGGCCGGCCGCACGCCGCCGCTACCGCAGGGCGCGGTTGACCGCCGAGACGACGGCGCGCAGCGACGCGCTGACGATGTTCGGGTCGACGCCCACGCCCCACAGCACCCGCTCGCCGACGGCGCACTCGACGTAGGCGGCGGCGCGGGCGTCGCCGCCGGCGCTCAGCGCGTGCTCGGCGTAGTCGAGGACGCGGACGTCGACGTCGAGGGTGCCCAGCGCGTCGACGAACGCCGCGATCGGGCCGTTGCCGCGCCCCTGGACGGTGACCGGCACGCCGCCGTCGACCAGCTCGACGACCATCTCGTCGAGCTGCTCGCCGTGCGCCTGGTGGCGGTGCCCGGCGAGCGCGAACCGGCCCCACGAGGCGTCGGGGTCGGGCAGGTACTCGCTGCTGAACGCCGCCCACATCTGCTGGGCGGTGACCTCGCCGCCCTCGTCGTCGGTGTGCCGCTGGATGACCCCGCTGAACTCGATCTGCAGCCGGCGGGGCAGGTCGAGCTGGTGCTCGGTCTTCATGATGTAGGCGACGCCGCCCTTGCCGGACTGGCTGTTGACCCGGATGACCGCCTCGTAGCTGCGGCCGACGTCCTTGGGGTCGATCGGTAGGTAGGGGACCGCCCACGGCATCCGGTCGACCGGCACGCCCGCGGCGGCGGCATCGGCCTCCAGCGCCCGGAAGCCCTTGTTGATCGCGTCCTGGTGGGAGCCGGAGAAGGCGGTGTAGACCAGGTCGCCGCCGTAGGGGTGCCGCTCGTGCACGCCGAGCTGGTTGCAGTACTCGACGGTGCGGCGGATCTCGTCGATGTCGGAGAAGTCGATCTGCGGGTCGATGCCCTGGCTGAACAGGTTCAGGCCCAGGGTGACCAGGTCGACGTTGCCGGTGCGCTCGCCGTTGCCGAACAGGCAGCCCTCGATGCGGTCGGCGCCGGCGCGGTAGCCGAGCTCGGCGGCGGCGACGGCGGTGCCGCGGTCGTTGTGCGGGTGCAGGCTGAGCACGACCGCGTCGCGCCGGCCCAGGTTGCGGTGCATCCACTCGACCTGGTCGGCGTAGACGGTGGGCTCGGCCATCTCCACGGTGGCCGGCAGGTTGAGGATCGTCGGCCGGTCGGGCGTGGGCTCCCACACGTCGGTGACCGCGTTGCAGATCTCGACGGCGAAGTCCAGCTCGGTGCCGGTGAAGGACTCGGGGCTGTACTCGAAGCGGACCTCGGTGTCGCGCAGCTGCTCGGCCAGCTTGCGCACCAGCTGGGCGCCGTGGACGGCGATGTCGACGATGCCGGCGCGGTCGCTGCCGAAGACGACGCGGCGCTGCAGCGTGCTCGTCGAGTTGTACAGGTGCACGATCGCCTGCCGCGCGCCGCGCAGTGAGTCGAAGGTGCGCTCGATCAGCTCGTCACGGGCCTGCGTGAGCACCTGGATGGTGACGTCGTCGGGTACCAGGTCGTCCTCGACCAGCTGGCGGACGAAGTCGAAGTCGGTCTGGCTGGCGGCCGGGAAGCCGACCTCGATCTCCTTGTAGCCCATGCCCACCAGCAGGTCGAACATCCGCCGCTTGCGGTCCGGCGACATGGGGTCGATGAGCGCCTGGTTGCCGTCGCGCAGGTCGACGGCGCACCAGCGCGGGGCGACGGTGGTGACCCGGTCGGGCCAGGTGCGGTCGGGCAGGTCGACCGGCTGGAACGGGGCGTAGCGGTGCACCGGCATCTGCGAGGGACGCTGCGGGTTGCGGACGTGCGGGTGCTGGGGGCTGCTCACGGTGGTCTGACTCCTCTGGCGCGGGCTGGACTGTCGCTCCTGTGGGGCGGTCAGCAGGCGCCGGGGGACGCGCTCACGTCACGGCGGGATCTCCGCGGCGAGGGGGCCGACCTAGGAGAGGGCCTCGCCGCGGCGGGTAAGCAGGAGGTCGCCGCGCACGGGCCCACGGTAGCAGCGGGTCAGCCGACGTCGCAGGAACACGCACAGTCGTCGGCGTGCGGCCCGGGCCGACCGGGGACCGGCGGGAGGTCCTCCAGGAGCAGGTCGTCGCAGGCCGGCGGGCACTCGCAGCGGAACTCCTCGAGCGGCGGCAGCAGCCCGGCGGCGCGCCGGCGCTCGAGGTCCTCCTCCCGGGCCCGTCGCGCGGCCGCCCGGCGGGCCCGCGCCCGGTCGAGGAGCGCGTCCCCCGGCTGCGGCAGCTGGTGGTCCTCCGGGGTGCCGCGGCGTCCGCGCAGCTCGTCGCGGTACCACCGGACGCGGGTGAACGTGTAGGTGACCGGGTCGCGGTCGAACCGGTGCGGGCCGTGCCACCAGCCCTCGTCGCCGTGCCGGGTGTCGAGGTGCGCGGGGAAGCGCCGCCCGCCGCCGTCCCGCACGGCCGCGCCGTCCATGGGCGCCACCTCCGCGCCGTCCGCGTCCACCAGCGCGAGCCGCAACCCGGCCACGGCCGCCAGGCGGGCCAGCGCCCGGGCGTCGAGCCCTCGCGTGCCGGCCTCGATCGCCGCGACCGTCGACTTGGACAGGCCGGCCGCGGCCGCCAGTTCCCGCTGTGAGAGGTCGGCGGTCCTGCGGATACGGCGCAGGGCGCCGGCCACGTCGAACTCGGTCACCCGTCGAGGGTGGAGCGACGGTGCTCCCGGACCGGGTCGCCATGTGTGCCTGTGGAAGCTCGTGCTCTGCCCACAGGTGCGGGGCAGAGCACGAGTGGCTGTGCGGTAGTGCCGGGACGCTCCTTCGCGCTCTGCCCACAGACGCGGGGCAGAGCACTACCGAGTGGCGGACACCACACAGCGGGGGACAGGTGCGCCCGGCGCCTGCTCCGCGGGGCCGGGGCGGGGACTGCGCTCAGAACTCGCCGCGGCGGCGGAGGCGGAGGGGGCGGCCGTCGGGGTCGTCGACCAGCCGGTACACCGGCGTGGCCCACAACCGGGTCGCGAGGGAGAGCTGCTCGGGCGCGTGGTGGCGCAGCCGGCCGCGCGGGCGCGGGCCGCGGCGGCCGCCCTCGTGCCAGGCGTCGAGCTCGGTGGCCTGGGCCTCGAGGGTGGCGACGAACGCCTCGGGGTCAATCAGGTCGGCGTCCTCGCTGCCGTCCCCGGCCCGGTCGGTGTGCTCCCGCGCGAGGACCAGCCGCAGGTCGCGGGCGAAGGTGCGCGCGCCGTCGCCGGTGCCGGCCGGGTCGCGCGGCTCCCGGGGGTCGAGCGTGGTGTCGAGCACGGCGCTGGAGAGCTCGCTGTCGTGCGTCCAGGACCGCCGGTTGAAGTTGTCGCTGCCGACGCTGGCCCACACGTCGTCGACCACGCACACCTTCGCGTGCACGTAGACGGGCGTGCCCTCGTGGTTCTCCACGTCGAAGACGTGCACCCGGTCGCGCCCGGCCCGGCGGCACATCTCCAGCGCCTGCCACCGGCCGACGAACTGCGGCCGCGACGCGAACGCCCCGTCCTGGTCGGGGACGCGCGGCACGACGACGACCAGGTGCAGGTCGGGGTGCTCGGCCAGCGCGTCGGCGAACAGCTGCGCGACCTCGCCGGACCACATGTACTGGTCCTCGAGGTAGATCAGCCGCCGCGCCCGCTTGATCGCCTTGGAGTAGCCGCGGGCGATCGAGCGCTCGCCGTCGGGGGCGAAGTCGTAGCGCGGGCGGACGGCGGGATAGGTCCGCAGGTTCTGCACCAGGTGCGGCCCGGCCGGCGGGGGCGGGGGCAGCTGCGGGGGCAGTCGGTCGGCGTACATCCGGCTCCGCCGCAGCCGGTCGATCACGTGCGCGATCGGGTTGCCCTCGTCGGGGTCGGTGGGGTCGTCCCAGCGCTCGCGGAACACCGTGTCCAGCGCCGCGACGGCCGGACCGCGGACCATGAGCTGCACGTCGTGCCACGGCGGCGTGGGCCCGTACGCGGCGGCCATCGGCACCGCCTGCGGGTCGCCGCGGTGCTCGGCGTCGTCGCGGCGGCTGTGGCACAGGTCGATGCCGCCGATGAAGGCGACGTCCTTCGTCGCGTCCTGGTCGTGCCGGCAGACGACGAGCTTCTGGTGGTGGCTGCCCATCCGGCGCACCCGCTGGTCGAGCACGACCAGGCCGCCGCCGTCCTCCACCTCGCGGTCCAGCGCCCGGTTCTCCCGGCTGCTGAACGACAGCCAGTCCACGTGCGAGCGCCACACCAGCCCGCGGACGGTCACCCCGCGGCGCACCGCCTCCGTGAACAGCTCGGCGACCGTGGGACCGCCCGGGCGCAGCTCCTCGTCGGGGTCGCCGCGCCAGTCGGTGAAGAACAGGTGGTCGTTCTCGTCGAGCACCTCGACGGCCGAGACCAGCGCGTCGAAGTAGGCGCTCCCGTGCACCAGCGGCACGGCGAGGTTGCCCTCGGTCCAGGCCGGCAGGTCGGTGGCCGTGTTGCCCCGCTCCTCGGGGCCGAGCAGCCACTCCGCGGGATCGGTCACCTCGTGATCACATCGCGCCGGGGAGGGGCACGCAAGGGACGGGCCTGCCTGGATCCCGGTGCCCGGCCGGCACATCGGTAGCCTGTGGACCCGTGGCCCTCGTCGTGCAGAAGTACGGTGGCTCCTCCGTGGCCTCCGCCGCCCACATCAAGCGCGTGGCCGAGCGCATCGTCGCGGAGAAGAAGGCCGGCAACGACGTCGTCGTGGTCGTCTCGGCGATGGGCGACACCACCGACGAGCTGCTCGACCAGGCCGCGCAGATCACCGACGACCCGCCCGGCCGCGAGCTGGACATGCTGCTCACCGCGGGCGAGCGCATCTCCATGGCGCTGCTGGCCATCGCCATCAACACCCACGGCTACGAGGCGCGGTCCTTCACCGGCTCTCAGGCGGGGGTGATCACCACCTCCAGCCACGGCAAGGCGCGCATCATCGACGTCACGCCCGGCCGGCTGCGCTCGGCGCTCGACGAGGGCTCGATCGTCATCGTGGCCGGGTTCCAGGGCGTCAGCCAGGACACCAAGGACGTCACCACGCTCGGTCGCGGCGGCTCCGACACCACCGCCGTCGCCGTCGCCGCGGCCCTGCGCGCCGACGTCTGCGAGATCTACACCGACGTCGACGGCGTCTTCACCGCCGACCCACGGATCGTCCCCAACGCCCGCCGGCTGGACACCATCACCTACGAGGAGATGCTCGAGCTGGCCGCCTCCGGCGCGAAGGTGCTCATGCTCCGCTGCGTCGAGTACGCCCGCCGCTACGGCATCCCGGTGCACGTCCGCAGCTCCTACTCACAGCTCCCCGGCACCGTCGTGACCGGCTCGATGGAGGACCTCAGCGTGGAACAGGCGATCATCACCGGCGTCGCGCACGACCGCAGCGAGGGCAAGATCACCGTCTACGGCGTGCCCGACCGGCCGGGCGAGGCGGCGCAGATCTTCCGCGTCCTCGCCGACGCCGAGATCAACATCGACATGATCGTGCAGAACGTCTCGGCCGAGGCCAGCAAGCTCGCCGACATCTCCTTCACGCTGCCCAAGAGCGACGGGCCGACGGCGCTGGCCGCGCTGGAGAAGGTCAAGCACACCGTCGGCTACAGCGACGTCCGCTTCGACCAGCACATCGGCAAGGTCAGCCTGGTCGGCGCGGGCATGCGCAGCCACCCCGGCGTCTCGGCCCGCTTCTTCGGCGCCCTGGCCGACGCCGGCGTCAACCTCGAGCTGATCAGCACCTCGGAGATCCGCATTTCCGTGGTCTGCCGCGACACCGACGTCGACGTCGCCGTCCGCGCGGTGCACGACGCCTTCGACCTGGGCACCGACGACGAGCAGGCCGTGGTCTACGGAGGGACCGGACGATGACCTCAACCAGTGACGGGCTCCGCGTCGGGATCGTCGGCGCCACCGGCCAGGTCGGCGCCGTCATGCGCCAGGTCCTCGCCGAGCGCCGCTTCCCGCTCGCCGAGCTGCGCTTCTTCGCCTCCGCCCGCAGCGCCGGCAGCACCCTGCCGTGGGGGACCGGCGAGATCACCGTCGAGGACGCCGCCACCGCCGACCCCACCGGCCTCGACGTCGCGCTGTTCTCCGCCGGTGCGGACACCTCCCGTGTCCAGGCACCGCGGTTCGCCGAGGCCGGCGTCACCGTCGTCGACAACAGCTCGGCGTTCCGGCGCGACGCCGACGTGCCGCTCGTCGTCGCCGAGGTCAACCCGCAGGCGCTCGACGAGGTCCCGCGCGGGATCATCGCCAACCCGAACTGCACCACCATGGCCGCGATGCCGGTGCTCAAGCCGCTGCACGACGAGGCGCAGCTGGTCCGGGTGGTCGCCAGCACCTACCAGGCGGTCTCCGGCAGCGGGCTGGCCGGCGTCGAGGAGCTCGACTCGCAGGTCAGGGCCGTCGTCGACAAGGCGGCCGAGCTGACCCACGACGGATCGGCGGTGGCCTTCCCGGAGCCGCGGAAGTACGTCCGCCCCATCGCCTTCAACGTGCTGCCGATGGCCGGCAGCGTCGTCGACGACGGCTCGGCCGAGACCGACGAGGAGCAGAAGCTCCGCAACGAGAGCCGCAAGATCCTCGGCATCCCCGACCTGCGGGTGTCCGGCACCTGCGTGCGGGTGCCGGTCTTCACCGGGCACTCCCTGTCGCTCAACGTCGAGTTCGCCCGCCCGCTGACCGCCGCCCGGGCCACCGAGCTGCTCGCCGGCGCGCCGGGCGTGCAGCTCACCGACGTCCCGACCCCGCTGCAGGCGGCCGGCCAGGACCCGAGCTACGTCGGCCGCATCCGGCAGGACCGCAGCGTCGACGGCGACCACGGCCTGGTGCTGTTCGTCAGCAACGACAACCTCCGCAAGGGCGCGGCGCTCAACACCGTGCAGATCGCCGAGCTGCTGCTCGCCCGCCGCGGCCGCTAGCCGGACGGCGCCGGTGCTCGTCCGGGTCGGGGGCTTCCTCGCCCTGGTCGCGCTGGTGGCGGTCGTGTCGGTGGTCGTGCCCAACGACCCGTGGCACGACTTCTTCGACCTGCGGGTCTACCGCGGCGCCGTCGCCTCCTGGCTGGAGGGCCGGCCGCTCTACGACTACACCTACGGCCGCAGCCCCTACGGCTTCACCTACCCGACGTTCGCCGCGCTGCTGGTCCTGCCCATGGCGCTGGTGCCCTACCCGGTGGTCGCCACCGGCCACGTGCTGCTCAACGCGGCCGTCCTCGTCGGGCTCACCCGGTGGCTGGCCACCCCGCTCGCCCGCCGGCACGGGTGGCCGCTGCCGTGGGCGTGGCTGTTCGCGCTGCCGCTGGTGTTCGTCGTCGAGCCGGTGCGGGAGACCATCGGCTTCGGCCAGGTCAACCTGCTGCTGATGGCGCTGGTGCTGGCCGACGTGGCGGCGCTGCGCCGCGGGTCGCGGTGGGCCGGCGTGGGCATCGGGCTGGCCGCGGCGGTCAAGCTCACGCCGGCGCTGTTCGTCGTCTGGCTGCTGCTGACCCGCCGCTGGCGCGCGGCCGGGGTCGCCGTCGCCACCGCCGCCGGGGCCACCCTGCTGGCGCTCGCGGTGGCCCCGGCGACGTCGTGGCGGTTCTGGACGCAGACGCTGTGGCAGACCGAGCGGGTCGGCGCGCTGGACAAGACGTCCAACCAGTCGCTGCTGGGCGCGCTGGCGCGGCTGACCGACCCGGCCGAGCCCCCGCGCCTGCTGTGGGCGGTGCTGGCGGCCGTCGCGCTGGCGCTCGTGCTGACCCGCGCGGTGCGCGCGACGCGGGCCGGCGACGACCTGGCCGGCGTCGCGCTGACCGGCCTGGCCGCCTGCCTGGTCAGCCCCGTCTCCTGGTCGCACCACCTCGTCTGGCTGGTGCCCGCCCTGGTCGTGCTCGTCGACCTCGCCGCCGGGACCCCGCCGGCCCCGGGGACACCGCGGTGGTGGCGGGACCGCTCGCGGCTGCTGGCCGGGGCGCTGGCCGGCGTCACCACGCTGGTGCTCGCCTCGTCGGCGATCTGGTTCGCGTTCGCCACCTCCGGCCACCACCACGACCGCGGCGTCGTCGGGGTCGTCGTCGAGGACCTCTACCTGCTGGTGACCCTCGCCGTCGTCGCGCTGCTGCCGGCCCGGGTCACGGCCGCACGTGGCGCAGCGCGAACGACAGCGCCGTCTCGACCTGCCGGATCGTCTCCTCGATGACCAGGGAGCCGTGCCCGGCGTCGAAGCGGTACACCTCGTGCGGCTTGCCGAGCTCCTCGAGGCGGGCCAGGTAGTTCTCGATCTGCCGGATCGGGCAGCGCGGGTCGTTCGCCCCGGCCACCACCAGCACCGGCGCCCGCACGGCTTCGACGTGGGTGATCGGCGAGGAGCGCACGTACCGGTCGCGCACCTCCTCCGGTGAGCCGCCGAACAGTGCCCGGTCGTAGGCCCGCAGGCCCTCCATCTCGTCCTCGTAGGCGGCCAGGTAGTCGGCCACCGGCACCTCGGCGATGCCGGCCGCCCACCGCTCCGGCTGCGTGCCCAGCGCCAGCAGGGTCAGGAAGCCGCCCCACGACCCGCCGGTGACCAGCGCCCGCCCCGGGTCGAGGAGGCCCTCGGCGACCAGCGCGTCGTAGACGGCGGCGACGTCCTCGAGCTCGGTGGGCCCGGGCCGGCCGGTGAGTGCGTCGCGCCAGGCGCTGCCGTAGCCGGTGGAGCCGCGGTAGTTGACGTGCACGACCGCGTAGCCGGCGTCGACGTAGGCCGCGCGGCGGGCGCGGTAGCTGTCGTCGTCGGCGGACTCCGGCCCGCCGTGGACGAGGAACGCCGTGGCGTACGGGGGCTCCCCGGCCGGCCGGACCACCAGCGCGTGCACGTCGCCGCCCGGCCCGGGCACCCAGCGGTCCTCGACCGGGTGGGCGGCCGGTGGCTCCTCCCCGGGTGCGGCCAGCACCACCGGCCCGTCGGCGCGGCGGATCACCGGCGGGCGCTCGGAGTTCGACCAGGCCAGCTCCACCGTGCCGTCGGGCCGGGCGGTGGCGCCGCGGACGACGCCGCGCGGGGTGTCCAGCCGCTCCAGCGCCCCGGTGGCCAGGTCGTAGCGGTACAGCTCGCTGCGGGCGGCGTGGTCGTGGCCCACCAGCAGCGCCGAGCCGTCGGGGTACCAGCCGGCGGTCACGTCGCCGGGCAGGTCGAGCACGATCTCGGTCTCGGTGTCGGCCGCGACGTCCCAGACCAGCAGCTCCTCGCGGCCGCGCCGCTCGTGGCCGACCAGCAGCCGCCGGTCACCGGGCAGCGGGGCGAACTCCAGCGCGTGCAGGCCCAGGCCCTCGCCGTCCCACTTCTCCGCGACGACGTCGACTGCGTCCTCGGTGGTGGTGGCCGTGCGCAGCACCCGCAGCGCCGGGTAGCGCGGGTCGCCGTGCTCGGAGTGCGAGATCACCAGCAGCTCGTCGTCGAGGGTCAGCGCGTCGACCGAGGCGGGGTCCTCGTGCCGGTAGACCACCCGCGGCGTCCCGCCGGCGGGGGCCAGCCACAGCTCGCTGCCGTCGTCGGTGGACCGGCCGATCGCCGCCAGCGAGGAGCCGATCTCCAGGCCGGCGGGGTAGGCCGGCCCGACCTCGGGGACGGCGACCCGGTCCTCGCCGCCGGCGAAGGGCTGCACCATCCACACGCCGAACTCGTCGCCGTCGGTGTCGGCGAACCACCAGACCTGCTCGCCGTCGGGGGACAGCGTGCCGATGAGCGTGCCGTTGGGCCGGTCGGTCACCTGCCGGTGGACGTCGGTGTCGCGGTCCCAGGCGTACTGCTCGACGACGCCGCTGACGTCGGAGGCGTACAGGCTGCGCTGCGGGGCGTGCAGCGCCCAGTCGGGCAGGCTCACCCGCGGCGCGCGGAAGCGGGCCTGCCACCGGGCGGTGACGTCGGGCGGGAGGAGGGGGGCGGTCTGCTCGGCGGTCACCGGCCCATCGTGCCCGCACCCCTCCGGCCCGCCGCCGGGGTGTCGGGCTCAGCCCATCACCAGACCCTCGATGTCGTGCTTCTGCACGATCGGCCGCAGCTCGTCGACGACGGGGCAGCGCAGGTGGTCGCGGACCCGCTGGGGGAGCTGCTCCCAGTAGTCGTGCGTCACCGCGAGGTCGTGGTGCTCGTCGTTGCCGGCGCCGGGCGCGTCGACGCCGAGGACCAGGACGGGGCGGGAGAGCTGGGAGCGGTTCTCCGTCCCGCGGTGCAGCGTCAGGGCCGAGCGCACCGAGACGTCGCCCATCTGCGGGTACTTGCGCACCGCCAGCGCCTCGTAGCGCGGGTACTCGCTCCTCGGCGGGAACATCCCGTGGTCGAAGTCCTCGCCGGTCTCCCACTGCGTCCCCGGCGCCACCTCGAAGGGCCCCATCTCGTCGACGGTGTCGACCGTGGTGACGTTGAAGGCCAGGGAGGTCAGCCGCCGCTCCTCGCGCGTCTCCCGCGGGCTGGGGAAGTCCCGGTGCCACGGCTGGTCCTTCGCGCCGGGGAAGGGCGTGTCGAAGCCGACCTCCACGATCGCGTAGTCGGGCCCGAGGACGGCCTCGCAGGTGGCCCGCACCCAGGGGTGGTCGACCAGGTCGACGAACCCGCGCAGCGCCTGCGGGTGGATCTCCACGTACCAGCGGTTGGGGCCCCGGCCGACCGTGCCGCCCTCGCGTCCGCGGGCCTCCTCGAAGGCGGCGTCGACGTCCTCGCGCAGCCGGGCGACCCAGTCGCGGGAGAAGGCGCCCTTCTGCGCGGTGATGCCGTCGGTGTACAGCGCCTCCCGGACGGCGGCCCGGTCGATGCCGTCGTCGGCGGGGTCCGCGCCCCGCGTGCCGGTGGGTGCGTCGGTGCTCATCGCCGTTCCCCTCGTCGGTGTGCGACCCGTGCCCTCGATGGTGCACCGTCGCCGGTCCACAGGCCCGTCCTCAGCGGCCTCCGGCGCCGGCCCCGCTCGGGTACCCGGCCCGGCCGCGGCCGCCGCGGGCGGACCGGTCGGCCCGGTCGGCCCGGTCGGCCATCGCCCGGGTGTGCTCGGCGGCGGCGTCGCGCACGTCGCCGATGAGCAGCTCCAGCACGTCCTCGAGCGCCACCAGGCCCACGGTCCGCCGCTGCCCGCCGTCGGTGCCCACCACGCCGCCGAGGTGGGCGCCCTGCGCGCGCATCTCCGACAGCACCTCGGGCAGCTTCGTCCCGGGCGCGATCGGCACCAGCGGCGTCAGCAGCTCCTCGGGCAGCGGCCGGTCGCGGTCCTCGCCGGTGGTGCGCAGCGCGTCCTTGACGTGCACGAAGCCGAGCAGCGCGCCGTCGTCGCCGGCCACCGGGTAGCGGCTGAAGCCGTGCTCGGCGACGACGGCCTCCAGCTGCCGGGGGGTGGTCGAGCGGGGGACGGTGACCACACCGTCCATCGGCAGCAGCACGTCCTCGACGGTGTGCTGCTCGAACTGCAGCGCCCCGGCGGCCAGCTCGCTCACCTCGGTGCCGAGCAGGCCCTCCCGCCGGGACTGGGTGATCATCGAGCGGATCTCGGCCTCGTCGAAGCTGGCGGCCACCTCGTCGGTCGGGGTCGCGCCGAACAGCCGCACGAAGACGTTGGCCGTGGTGTTGAAGAACCAGATCACCGGCCGGAGCAGGCGGGTGAAGGTGGCCAGGGCCGGCCCGAGCACCAGCGCCGCGCGGTCGGGCCCGGCGATGGTGATGTTCTTGGGGACCATCTCGCCGAGCACCATGTGCAGCACGGTCACCAGTGACAGCGCGATCACCAGCGCGATGGGGTGCAGCAGCGCGTCGGGGACGTGCGCGGCGTGCAGCGGCGCCTCGATGAGGTGGGCGACAGCGGGCTCGCCGACGGCGCCGAGGCCCAGCGAGCACAGCGTGATCCCCAGCTGCGCGCCGGCCATGTTCCGCGAGACGTCGCGCATCGCGGCCAGCGTCCTGACCGCCCGGGGGGAGCCGGTCGCGGCGCGCGGCTCGATCTGGTCGACCCGGGCCGACACCAGGGCGAACTCCGCGGCCACGAAGAAGGCGTTGCCCAGCAGCAGCGCGACCAGGATCAGCAGGCTGACGACGTCGCTCACGCCGCCACCGCCCGCTCGGCGCGCTGCCGGGCCGACGCCGTCGCCCCCGCCGGCAGGAACACGGTCTGCTCGGCGCGCACCCGGGCGACCCGCCGGCCGTCGAGGCTCTCCACGGTCAGCCGGGCGCCCTCGAGCTCCACGGTGTCGCCCACCTCGGGGAGCCGCTGCAGCCGCTCGGCGAGGAAGCCCGACAGCGTCTCGTAGCGGCCCTCGGGCACCGCGATCCGGGTGCGCTCGAGCACCTCGTCGGGCCGCAGCAGCCCCGACAGGACCCACTGGCCGTCGGCGAGCCGGCGCAGCGTCCGCAGCGGGCGGTCGGTCTCGTCGGTGATCTCGCCGACGAGCTCCTCGACGATGTCCTCCAGCGTCACCACCCCGTGCGTGGCGCCCCACTCGTCGACGACGAGGGCGATCTGCAGGCCCTGCTCGCGCAGCAGGTCCAGCAGCCGCTCCAGCCGCAGCGACGACGGCACCGCCAGCACCGGGTCGGCCAGCTCCCCGGCGGTGCGGTGGGCGCGCTCGGCCTCGGGCACCGCGACCGCCCGCTTGACGTGCACGACGCCGGTGACCTCGTCGAGGTCGGAGCCGTACACGGGGAACCGCGAGTTCCCCGACTCGGTGGCCGCGGCGATGACGTCGGCGGCGCTCGCGCTGGCCCGCAGCGTCCACAGCCGGGTGCGCGGGGTCATGACGTCGGTGGCGTACTTCGCGCGCAGCCCCAGCGAGCGCTCCAGCAGCCGGGCGGCGACGGGGGAGAGGTCGCCCTCCTCGGCCGAGCGCCGGGCGACGGCGGCGAGCTCGTCGGCCCCGCGGGCGGAGTCCAGCTCCTCCCGCGGCTCGAAGCCCAGCCGCCGCACGATGGCGTTGGCCAGCCGCTGCAGCGACCGGACGACGACGCCGAAGACGGCGGTGAACGCCCGCATCCCCGGCGCCACCCGGCGGGCGACCCCCAGCGGGTTGGCGATGGCGAGGTTCTTGGGCCCCAGCTCGCCGAGCAGCATCTGCAGCGTCGTCGCGAGGGCCAGCGCCAGGCCGTAGGAGACGCCGGTGGCCGCCCCCGGGGACAGGCCGAGGGCCTCCAGCGGGCCGTGCAGCAGCTGGCCGATCGCGGGCTCGGCCAGGTAGCCGACGACCAGGGTGGTCAGCGTGATCCCGAGCTGGGCCGCCGACAGCTGGGTGGACAGCGACCGCAGCGCGGTCACCACGCCGCCCGCGCCCGCGTCGCCGGCCCGGGCGGCCTCCTCGACGCGGCCGCGGTCGACCGTCGTGAGGGAGAACTCGGCCGCGACGAAGAAGCCGGTGCAGGCCGTGAGCACCACGGCGGCGAGGAGGAGCAGCCACTCGGTCATCGGGCTCCTCGGTGCCCGCCACGGGGGGAGTCCAACCGGAACGGGGCCGGAACGCGCTCAGGGGCCGCCTTCCGGCGGCCCCTGAGCGGGAGGTCGGGGTGACAGGATTTGAACCTGCGGCCTCGTCGTCCCGAACGACGCGCGCTACCAAGCTGCGCCACACCCCGGGCGTGACGTGACCACTCTACCGCCCCGTGTTCGCGGCTCCTCTGCAGGGTCCCGCCGCGAGCCTGCGAGCGGTGGGGGGCAGCGGGGCCCTTCCTCAGGGGGTGCGCGCGGTCAGCGTGAGCAGCGTCGCCTCCGGCGGGCAGGCGAACCGGGCCGGGGCGAAGGGGCTGGTGCCCAGGCCGGCGGACACGTGCAGCCAGGTGCCGGCCGGCCGCTCCGGCGAGGGCCCGGCCCAGCGGTGCAGCCAGCGGGCGTGGGCGCGGTCGATGCCGCAGTTGGTCACCAGCGCGCCGTAGAACGGGACCCGCAGCTGGCCGCCGTGCGTGTGGCCGCACAGCAGCAGGTCGTAGCCGTCGGCGACGAACCGGTCGAGCACCCGCGGCTCGGGGGAGTGGACGACGCCCACGCGCAGGTCCGCGCTGGGGTCGGCGGGCCCGGCGACGTCGTCGTAGCGGTCCCGCCGCAGGTGCGGGTCGTCGAGGCCGGCGAAGGAGATCCGCCGCCCCGCCACGGTGAGCTCGCCCCGGGCGTTGGTGAGGTCCAGCCAGCCACGGGCGGTGAAGCCGTCGCGCATGTCCCGCCACGGCAGCTCCTCGCCGTGCACCCGCTTCTGGCTGCGGGTGAGGTAGCCGACCGGGTTCTTCGGGCGCGGGGCGTAGTAGTCGTTGGACGAGGTCACGAACACGCCGGGGCGGTCGAGCAGCGGGTCCAGCGCGCCCAGCACCGCCGGGACGGCGTCGGTGCCGGCGAGGTTGTCCCCCGTGTCGACGACCAGGTCGGGCTCCAGGCCGTCGAGCGCGGCCACCCACTCCTGCTTGGAGCGCTGCCCGGCGGTCATGTGCAGGTCCGACAGGTGCAGCACGGTCAGCGGCGCGGAGCCCGGGGCGAGCACGGGCACCTCGAAGCGGCGCAGCGTCCAGCGGGTGCGCTCGTACAACGAGGCGTAGGCCACGGTGGCGGTGCCGGTGGCGACGGCGGCCGTGGGCAGGGCGGTGTACCAGCGCACGGTGCCCGAGCCTACGGGCCCCCCGCGCCACCGGCGTGGGCGTGCCGGCGACGTCGTGCCAGGCTGGGGGCGTGTCCGACCTCAAGGGCCGGCTGCGCGCCGACCTCACCAGTGCCATGAAGTCCCGCGACGAGCTGCGCACCGCCACGCTGCGGATGGTGCTCGCGGCGGTGAGCGCCGAGGAGGTCGCCGGCAAGGAGGCCCGCGAGCTGTCCGACGACGAGGTGACGGGAGTGCTGCGGCGCGAGGCGAAGCGGCGCCGGGAGGCGGCGGAGGCCTTCGACGCGGCCGGCCGCGCCGAGCAGGCCGGCCGCGAGCGCGCCGAGGGCGAGGTCGTGGCCGGCTACCTGCCCGCGCAGCTGGACGACGCCGACCTCGCCGCGCTGGTCGCCGACGTCGTCACCCGCACCGGCGCGACCGGGATGAAGGACATGGGCCGGGTGATGGGTGCGGCCACCGCGGCCGTCGCCGGCCGCGCCGAGGGCGGCCGGGTGGCCGCGGAGGTCCGCCGCCAGCTCGGCTGAGCTGCCGCTAGCCGCCGCTAGCCGCCGTTCCACCAGCCGTTGCCGCCGTTCCCGCCGTTGCGGCCGCCGTTGTTGGCACCGTTGCCGCGGTCGCCGCCGGGCGCGGCGGGAGCCGGGCCACCGCCCATCAGCGCCGGGTCGACCGGCGGGAAGAACGTGGTGGGCTTGTCGGCCAGGTAGGGCTCGAACGCGTCCCGCCAGATCGCGGCCGGCATGTTGCCGCCGTAGCCGCCCACGTCCTGCTTCTCCTTGGGGTTGAACACCATCACGCTGCCCGCGTACTCGGGCAGGACCCCGACGAAGGCCACCGAGTCGCGGCCCTGGGCGGTACCGGTCTTGCCGGCCACCCCACGCCCGGGGATCCCGGCCCGCTGGCCGGTGCCGACCGGGCTGGACGTGTCGCCGATGAGGATGGTGGCCAGCGTGTTGGCGATGTTCGGCGGGATCGACTCCGGGGTGCAGTTGTCGTCCTGGACCAGCGGCTGGCCGTCCTCACCGGTGAGGGGCTGACCGTTGCGGTCGAGGACCTGCAGGATCGGGGTCGGGGTGCACCGGGTCCCCTGGGCGGCGAGGGTGGCGTAGGCGTTGGCCAGGTCCATCGGGCTGGTGGCCTCGGCGCCGAGGGTGAACGAGCCGAAGTTCCCGTCGATGATCTCGTCGGCGGAGTTCTGGGTGGGCTGGTCGAAGGTCATGCCCATCCGCTCGGCCATCCGCACCGGGCCCTCGACGCTGCCCAGGCGGTCCTCCAGCGCCAGGAAGTAGGTGTTGGAGGAGCGGACCAGCGCGTCGACCATGTCGAGGGTGTCGGGGTAGTCGCCGACGTTCTGGACGCAGTACATGCCGTTGGACTGCTCCCGGTCGCCGCCGCAGGAGGGGCCGCGGAACACCCGGGAGGTGTACTGGTCACCCGGCGTCGTGATCACGGTGCGGGCGCCGATGCCGGCCTCGAGCGCCGCGGCGGCGGTGAAGGTCTTGTAGGTGGAGCCGGCGCCCTTGCTGGCCGCGGTGTGCAGGACGACGGACTCGCAGTCGGGGTCGTCGCAGCCGTAGCGCCGGTTGACCGCCATCGCCATCACGTCGCCGGAGCCCGGCTTGAGGGCCGTGAACACCGCCGCCAGCGGGTCACCCATCGGCAGCGTGTTGAGCACCGACTGGTCGGCGAGGGTCTGCAGCTGCGTGTCCAGCGTCGTCTGGATGGTCAGCCCGCCGTTGTCGAGCTGCTCCTGGGTCAACCCCAGGACGCCGGTGAGGTAGCCCTGCGTGTAGGCGCAGAAGAAGCCACCGATGACGGCGTCGATGCAGCCGTTGGCCGGGCTGAGGCCCTCGGCCACCTGGACCGGCTGGGCGGAGATGTCGGTCAGCTCGGCCTCGGTGATGTAGCCGAGGTCGAACATCCGCTGCAGCACCTGGTTGCGCCGCGTCTGGCCGTTCTCCGGGTTGGCGATCGGGTCGTCGTTGGACGGGCTCTGCACCAGCCCGGCCAGCATGGCGGCCTGCGGCAGGGTCAGGTCGATGGCGTTGACGCTGAAGTAGCGCTGGGCGGCGGCCTGGATGCCGTAGGCGCCGCGGCCGAAGTACACGATGTTGAGGTAGCGGGTGAGGATCTCGTCCTTGGAGTAGGTGTCCTCCAGGGCGAGGGCCAGCCGGGCCTCGCGCAGCTTGCGGGACAGGCCCTCGACGCCGTCCTGCTCGGTGGCCGCCGTCCGCTCCTCCGGGGTGTCGGCGGTCTCCAGCAGGGTCTGCTTGACCAGCTGCTGGGTGATCGTCGAGCCGCCCTCCTGCACCGACCCGGCCGTCAGGTTGGTCACCGCGGCGCGCAGCGTGCCCTGCACGTCCAGGCCGTTGTGGTCGTAGAAGCGCGAGTCCTCGATCGCGACCAGCGCCTGCTTCATGACCTCGGCGATCTGGTCGGCGGTGACCACCGTGCGGTTGTTCGTGTAGAAGTTCGTGATCAGCGACCCGTCGGCCGCCAGCACGCGCGAGTTGCCCGCCGGCGTGGCGTCGGTCAGCTCCACCGGCAGTGCGTCGAGCAGGGACGCGGAGTTGCGCGCCACCACACCCGAGCCGCCGACGACGGGCAGCAGCATGCCGGCGACGAGTGCGCCGGCGACGACGATCAGCGCGACGAGCTTGGCCAGGGCCCTGGCGCGGGAGGCAGCAGACATCGCCGCCAATGTACGGCGTGACCGGGTCCGCAGCCCGGTCTCAGCCGCGGCGCGCGGGCAGCACGCGGGTGCGCGGCACGCCGGTCGGCGTGTCGTCGTCCGGGCCGGTCAGCGCCTCGGCCATCACCTGCAGACCCTCCAGGTCGTGCACGTCGCCGGCCGCGGCCGGGACCGCCCGGATCCCCACCTCGGGGTGGGCGCTGGTGAACCGGTCGGCCAGCCGCTGCTCGCGCATCGCCAGCGTCATCCGCTCGGCGTGCACCCGCAGCGCCCCGGCGACCAGGGCGGCCGGGGCGCCGTCGCCCTCGTCGACGGACTCGGCGGCGGCCTCGGCGCGGGTCGCCGACAGCCGGGTGCTGGCCGGCGGGTGGGTCCGGTTGAGCACCAGCCCGGCCAGCGGCATGCCCTCGGCGGAGAGCCGGTCGACGAAGTAGGAGGCCTCGCGCAGCGCGTCGGGCTCGGGCGTGGCGACGACGACGAACCACGTCCCCGGCCGGCGCAGCAGCTCGTAGGTGGCGGTGGCCCGCTCGCGGAACCCGCCGAACATCGTGTCGAGGGCCGAGACGAACGCGGAGATGTCGCGCAGCAGCTGGCCGCCGAGGACCTTGCTGATGATCCGGCTGAAGAACAGGAAGCCGGCGCTGGCGAACCTGAACCCGGCGCGGCTGGGGGCCGTGAGCAGCCGGATCATCGTGCCGTCGAGGAAGCGGCTCATCCGGTTCGGGGCGTCGAGGAAGTCCAGCGCCGACCGGGAGGGGGGCGTGTCGACGACGATGAGGTCCCACGTGTCGGCCGCCCGCAGCTGGCCCAGCTTCTCCATCGCCATGTACTCCTGCGTGCCGGCGAACGACGAGGAGAGGGTCTGGTAGAAGGGGTTGGCCAGGATCTGCTCGGCACGTTCGGGCGTCGAGTGCGCCACGACGATGTCGTCGAACGTGCGCTTCATGTCCAGCATCATCGCGTGCAGCTCGCCGTCGACCCCGGGGGCGTCGACCCGCCGCGGCTCGTTGTCGAGCTCCTCGAGGCCCAGCGACTGGGCCAGCCGGCGGGCGGGGTCGATGGTGAGGACGACGACCCGGCGGCCGGCCTCCGCGGCGGCCAGCGCCAGCGCGGCCGACGTCGTCGTCTTGCCCACCCCGCCGGAGCCGCAGCAGACGACGATGCGGGTGTCGGGGTCGGTGATCAGCGCGGCGAGGTCGACCGGCGGCGCGTGCCGTGCGGTGCCGGCCGCGCGGGCGGGCCGGGGCGCGTCCCCGGGGGCGGCCGCGCTCACGCCGCCACCTCCGCGCCGAGGTGCTCCTCGAGCCGGCCGGCCAGCTCGAACAGGCAGCCGAGGTCCATCGGACCGGGCAGCAGCGGCAGCTCCACCGTCGGCCGGCCGAGGGACTCCACGCGGGTGCGCAGCGCGTCCTGTGCGGCCCACCGCTGGGCGTGCTCGACGACCTCGGCGGCCAGCGCCTCGGCCAGGTCGGGGTCCTCGGGCAGGCCCGCGGCGCCCAGGCCCGGCGCGAGGTCGGCCCCGGTGAGCCCGCCCTCGGCGGCGCGGACGAGGTCCTCGGCCGGGAGCGCCGGTTCGGCGGCCATGTTGACGATCACCGACCCGATGGGCAGCTTCGCCTCGGTCAGCTCGGCGATCGCGTCGGCGGTCTCCTGCACCGGCATGTCCTCCAGCAGGGTGACCAGGTGCACCGCCGTCTGCGGGGAGCGCAGCACCGCCATGACGCCGTCGCTCTGGGTCTTGATCGGGCCGGAGCGGGCGAGGCCGGCCATCTCGCTGGTGACGTTGAGGAAGCGGGTGATCCGGCCGGTGGGCGGGGCGTCGACGACGACGGCGTCGTACACGCGGCGCCCGTCCTCGCGGCGGGTGACCGCCTCCTTGATCTTCCCGGTGATCAGCACGTCGCGCAGGCCCGGCGCGATGGTGGTGGCGAAGTCGACGGCGCCCATCTTGCGCAGCGCCCGGCCGGCGCGGCGGAGGTTGTAGAACATCTCGAGGTACTCGAGCAGGGCCTCCTCGACGTCGATCGCGAGGGCCCGCACCTCCCCGCCGCCGCGGGTGACGGCCACCCGGCGCTCCTCGTAGGGCAGCGGCGGGGTGTCGAACAGCTGGGCGATGCCCTGGCGGCCCTCGCACTCGACGAGCAGCACGGTGTGCCCGTCGGCGGCCAGGGCCAGGGCCAGGGCGGCGGCCACGGTGGTCTTGCCGGTGCCGCCCTTCCCGGTCACGACGTGGCAGCGGACGGGGAAGTCGGGGCTCACCCGGTCAAGCCTAGGAGTCGAAGGACCCTCCTGCCCTCCACCGTTCGCAAGCTCACGGTGGGGCCCTGCAGGAGGGCCGAGGCGGGGGCCGGGACGGGGCCGGGGTCCTGCGCTAGCGTCGGTGCCCATGAGCGAACCGGCCCGCCGCAGGTGGGAGTACGCCACCATCCCGCTGCTGATCCACAACACCAAGGCGATCCTCGACTCCTGGGGCACCGACGGGTGGGAGCTCGTGACGGTGCTCCCCGGCCCGGGCGGGTCCGAGCAGCCGGTCGCCTACCTCAAGCGCCCGATCGGCTGAGGCGGCTGTCGATGACCTCCGGCGAGGACACCCAGGCCCCGAGCTGGCTCGCCCGGCTCGCCCAGCTCGGCATCCGGCTGCCCCCCGTGGCGGCCCCGGTCGCCTCCTACGTGCCGGCCGTGCGCTCCGGCAACCTGGTGTTCACCAGCGGCCAGCTGCCGTTCGTCGACGGCGGGCTGCGGCGCACCGGCAAGGTCGGCGGCTCGGTCGACCCCGAGGACGCCGCCGCCGACGCCAAGATGTGCGCGCTCAACGCGCTGGCCGCCGTCGACGACCTCGTGGGCCTCGACCAGGTCGCCCGCGTGGTGCGCGTCGTCGGCTACGTGGCCAGCGCCGAGGGCTTCAGCGGCCAGCCGCGCGTGGTCAACGGCGCGAGCGAGCTGCTCGGCAAGGTCTTCGGCGACGCGGGGCACCACGCGCGCAGCGCGATCGGTGTCGCCGAGCTGCCCCTCGGCGCCCCGGTCGAGGTCGAGCTCACCGTCGAGCTGAGGGGATGACGGCGGCCGTCCGCCCGGCCGCCACGGTCCTGCTGCTGCGCGACGGCGCGGCGGGACTGGAGGTCCACCTGCTGCGGCGCACGCGGGGGATGCCGTTCGCCGGAGGGATGACCGCCTACCCCGGCGGCGGGGTCGACCCGCGTGACGGCGACACCGACGTCGCCTGGTCCGGGCCGCCGCCGGCGCAGTGGGCAGCGGCGCTGGGCTGCGACGAGCGGCTGGCCCGCGAGCTGGTGTGCGCCGCGGTCCGGGAGACCTTCGAGGAGGCCGGCGTCCTGCTGGCCGGCTCGCCGGAGGGCGCCGACGTCGTGCCGGACGTCTCCGGTGAGGACTGGGAGGTCCAGCGGCAGGCGCTGCTGACCCGGGAGCTGTCGCTGGCCGGGCTGCTCGCCGAGCGCGGGCTGGCGTTGCGGGCGGACCTGCTGCGGCCCTTCGCGCACTGGATCACGCCGCCGCAGGAGAGCCGCCGCTACGACACCCGGTTCTTCGCCGCGGCCCTGCCGGCCGGGCAGGAGGCCCGCGACGTCTCCGGCGAGGCCGACGAGGCCAGCTGGCTCACGCCGCAGGCGGCGCTGGCCGAGCTGCGCGCGGGCACCCGCCCGATGCTGCCGCCGACCATCCACACCCTCGGCCAGCTCGCGGCCTTCCCCGACGTCGCCGCGGCCCTGGCCGGCAGCCCGCCGGAGCCACTGGTCCCGATCATGCCCGAGCTGCGGACCACCCCCGAGGGCCGCTACGCCGAGCTCCCGGACGGCACCCGCATCGGCCTGGTCGTCCCGCTCCCCAGCTGACGTCGAACGCGAGAGGCCCAGGACCCGTCGGGTCCTGGGCCTCTCGCGTCGGGTCGATCAGCGCGCGCGGCGGCGGAGGCGGTCCTCGTCGAGGACGACGACCGACTTGCCCTGCAGCTGGATCCAGCCGCGGTGCACGAAGTCGGCCAGCGCCTTGTTCACCGTCTCCCGGGAGGCCCCGACCAGCTGGGCCAGCTCCTCCTGGGTGAGGTCGTGCTTGACGCGCAGCCCGTCGGCCTCGCGGCTGCCGAAGCGGTCGGCCATCTGCAGCAGCGCCTTGGCCACGCGGCCGGGCACGTCGGTGAAGATCAGGTCGGCGACGGAGTCGTTGGTGCGGCGCAGCCGGCGGGCCAGCACGTGCAGCAGCCGCTCGCCGACCTCCGGGTGCGCCTCGATCCACGGGCGCAGCACCGACTGCGGCATCTTCGCCAGCTTCACGTCGGTGACCGCGGTGGCCGTCGCGGTGCGCGGGCCGGGGTCGAACACCGACAGCTCGCCGAACTGGTCGGAGGGGCCCATGACGGCGAGCACGTTCTCGCGGCCGTCGGGGGAGCGGCGGGACAGCTTGATCTTGCCGGTCAGCACGATGTACAGGCTGTCGCCGGGCTCACCCTCGTTGAACACCACCCGGCCCCGCGGCAGGGTGATCGTCTCCAGACGGCTGGCGACCGGGTCGACGGCCTCCTCCGAGAGCCCCTGGAAGAGCCCCGACTGAGCCAGCACCTCGTCCACCACGTGTCTCTCCACCCCATCGTCAGCGTCCACCTGCGGACGTGACCGCCCGCATCCGTAGGGAGTCTAGGCGGCTGTGCCCGTCGTCACCCGATCGGTGCGGGGAGGGCACCCCCGACTGGGGAGCCGGCGTGCCGGCTCAGACGAGGGGTTCGGCGCTGCGCTGGACGCGGGAGCGGCGCCGGCGGCGCCACCGCGCCATGGCCCGGCGGATGCCGGAGGCGGCCAGCGTGTCGACCTCGCCCGGGGTGGCCGACGAGAGGAACTCGGCCACCTCGCGCGGCGACGTCGGCCGGCGGAGCGGTTCCTCGACGCGCTCCATGACGAGCAGGAACGCGATGACCATCGGCGGGAAGAGGATGACGATGAGCGCGACCACGCCACCTCCCGGGTCCGGTCGCTGCTGAGCGGGCCTGCACCGCCATGGTGGCACGCCCCCGGCGGTGTCGCCGGTGACGCCTACCCTCGACCGCGTGTCCACGCCGGCCTACGCCCGTCCCGCACGGCGCCGCCCGCCCGCCTCCCCGGCCTCGCCGTTCGACCCGGACGAGACGCCGCTGGCCCGCACCCGCCGGGCCCGCCGCATGGCCCGTGAGCTGGCCGTTCTCCACCCCGACGCGCACTGCGAGCTCGACTTCACCAACGCCTTCGAGCTGCTGGTGGCCACCGTGCTGTCGGCGCAGACCACCGACAAGACGGTGAACAAGGTCACCCCCGCGCTCTTCGCGACGTACCCCGACCCGGTCGCGCTCGCCGGCGCCGACCGGGCCGACCTGGAGGAGATCCTCAAGCCCACCGGCTTCTTCCGCGCCAAGGCCGGCTCCGTGCTCGGGCTGGCGCAGGCGCTGGTCGAGCGGTTCGACGGCGAGGTCCCCGGCCGCATGGCCGACCTGGTCACCCTGCCCGGCGTCGGCCGCAAGACCGCCAACGTCGTCCTGGGCAACGCCTTCGGCGTCCCGGGGCTGACCGTCGACACGCACTTCGGCCGGCTGGTCCGCCGCTTCGGCTGGACCGCCGAGGAGGACCCGGTCAAGGTCGAGGCCGAGGTCGCCGGGCTGGTGCCCAAGCGCGACTGGACCATGTTCAGCCACCGCGTGATCTTCCACGGCCGCCGCGTGTGCCACGCCAAGAAGGCCGCCTGCGGCGCGTGCGGGCTGGCCCGCTGGTGCCCGTCCTACGGCATCGGCCCCACCGACCCCGAGGCGGCGCTGAAGCTCGTGAAGACGCCGGCGGCGTCGGACACCGAGTGAGCACCGGGGACCGGGGGAGCGCGGCACGGCGGGCCGCCGCCCTCCTGCTCGGGCTCGTCGCCCTCCTGTCGGCGTGCACGGCCTCGCGCGACGCCGACGCGGGGGAGACGACGGCCGCCGCGGCCACCTGGAGCGCGCCGCTGCAGGCCTGTCCCGAGCAGCCCGACACGCCGGCGCACGGGGCCGAGACCCTGCCGGCAGTGTCCCTGCCCTGCCCCGGGGGCGGCACGCTCGACCTCGGCCGCGCCCCGGGCGTGCCCACCGTCGTCAACCTCTGGGCGAGCTGGTGCGCCCCGTGCCGGGAGGAGCTCCCGCTGGTCCAGGACCTCGTCGACCTCGCCGGCGGCCGGGTGTCGGTCGTCGGCGTCGTCAGCAAGGACGGCGTCCCGCAGGCCGACTCCTTCGCCGCCGACGCCGGCGTCACCTTCCCCAGCGCCTACGACCGCGACGGCGCGCTGATGGACGGGCTGGGCGTCAACGTCCTGCCCTTCACCTACCTCCTCGACGCCGACGGCGCGCTCGTGCACACGAAGGTCGGCCCGGTGGCCTCGGTCGACGAGCTGCGCGCGCTGGTCGCCGAGCACCTGGGCGTGCAGCTGTGACCGGCGCGACCGGCCCGGGGGTGCTGCCCGGCGTCGACACCTCCGACCTGCCCGGCTGGCTGCGGCGGCTGCTCACCGCGTCGGGCGACCTGCCGCTGCGCCACCGCCTGGGCGAGCCCAGCGACACCGCGCGCCGCTCGGCGGTGCTGGTGCTCTTCGGCGAGGGGCCGCACGGCGCCGACGTCCTGCTCATCGAGAAGTCCGCCCGGCTGCGCACCCACGCCGGCCAGCCGGCCTTCCCCGGTGGGGGCGCCGACCCCGGCGAGGACTACCCGGTCGGCACCGCGCTGCGGGAGGCGCACGAGGAGGCCGGCGTCGACCCCGACGGCGTGCGCGTGCTGGCCACGCTGCCCGAGCTGTTCCTCGGTCCCTCGGACAACCTCGTCGTCCCGGTGGTGGGCTGGTGGGACGACCCGGCCGACGTCGCCGTCGGCGACCCCACGGAGGTGGCTCGGGTGGCCCGGGTGCCGCTGGCCGACCTCACCGACCCGGCCAACCGGTTCCGCGTGCGCCACCCCGCGGGCTACGTCGGCCCGGCGTTCGGCGTCGCCGGCATGGTCGTGTGGGGCTTCACCGCGGGGCTGCTCGACGCGCTGCTGGAGGCCGCGGGCCTCGGCCGGCCGTGGAACGCGCGCGACGTGCGGCCGCTGGCCTCCGCCGGCGTGCGGCCGGCCGCCGCCCCCGGCTCGCTGGGCGAGGGCGGCGCCGAGGACGCCGCCGCGCCGACGGTGGCCGACGGCGCACCCGGCGCCCCCGCGGCGCGTACGGTTCCGCGGCGATGAGCAGAAGGAGGACCTCCCCGCCCCCCACCACTCGCCGGTTCGCGGCGGGCCCCTGCGGGAGGGCCGTCGTGGTCGCTGCCGCGGCGGTCCTGCTCGCCGGCTGCGGGTCCGGGGACGGCGGGTCCGCCGCGGCGACGCCGTCGGCCGATCCGTCGCTGGGCACGGTCACCCTCGCCGAGGACGGCGTCCAGGAGGTCACCATCGAGACCCCCGACGACTACGTGTTCGTCCCCGACGCCTTCGCCGTCGACCCCGGCCGGGTGCGGCTGACCGTGACCAGCACCGCCGAGCAGATGACCCACAACCTGCGGTTCCGGCCCGACGCCGGCCCGGAGGAGATCACCGAGGAGATCCCGCTGCTCGCGCCGGGCGAGAGCCGGACCATCGAGTTCGAGGTCACCGCGCCCGGCGAGCACCCCTTCGACTGCACCTTCCACGTCCAGCTCGGCCAGTCCGGCGTCATGACGGTGCGCGGCTGAGCCATGTCGCTGGTCGACGTCGTCCTCATCGGGCTCGCGGTGGTCTTCGCCTTCTCGGGCTTCCGCCAGGGCCTGCTGGTGTCGGCGACGTCGTTCCTCGGCTTCCTCGGCGGCGCGGTGCTCGGCGCCCAGCTGTCCGGCCCCGTCGCCGACCGGCTCGACAGCACGCCGGTGACCCGGGTGTTCGCCGCCCTCGTCGTCGTCCTGGCCGGCGCGCTGCTCGGGCAGCTCGTCGCCGGTGCGGTCGGGCGGGCGGTGCGCCGCCGGGTCACCTGGGAGCCGGCCGAGGTGCTCGACTCCGTCGCCGGCGCCATCCTGTCCGCGGTCGCGGTGCTGCTCGTCGCCTGGATGGTCGCCACGCCGCTGGCCAGCGCACCGTTCCCGCAGGTGGCCGGCCAGGTGCGCCAGTCCGCGCTCGTGCAGGCGGTGGACGAGGTGGTGCCCGGCAGCGTGCGGGCGGTCTACGACTCGCTGCGGGAGGCGATCGACCGGCGCGGGCTGCCCGACGTCCTCGACCCGCTGACCCCCACGCGGGCCCGGGAGGTCGACACGCCCGACCAGGCGCTGGCGGGCAGCCCCGTCGTCGACCAGGTGAGCGGCTCGGTGGTGAAGATCAGCGGCATCGCGCCGTCGTGCTCGCGGCAGATCGACGGGTCCGGCTTCGTGTACGCGCCCGGCCGGGTGATGACCAACGCCCACGTGCTCGCCGGCGTGACCGACCCGGTGGTCGAGGCCGAGGGCCAGGAGTACGAGGCGACGGCGGTGTACGTCGACCAGGAGGTCGACGTCGCGGTGCTCGCCGTGCCGGACCTGCCGCAGGTGCCCCTCGCCTTCGCCGGGCAGGTGTCCGACACCGGCGACGACGCGATCATCATGGGCTACCCCGGCGGCGGGCCGCTGTTCATCGGCCCCGCCCGCATCCGTGACCAGGGCCCGATCAGCGGTCCGGACTTCCGCAACACGCAGACCGTGCAGCGCGACGTCTACGCGCTGCGCGGCGAGGTGCGGGCCGGCAACTCCGGCGGGCCGCTGTTCGACCCCACCGGCCAGGTGCTCGGCGTGGTGTTCGCCTCGGCGATCGACGACCCGAGCACCGGGTACGCGCTGACCGCGCAGCAGGTGGACCCGGCCGCACGGGCGGGCGCGGTCGCCACCGCGCCGGTCGACACCGGCCCCTGCGAGTAGCGGCCCCCGTCAGGGCACCGCCCCGAGCTGGCGAGGGGTGGGGGGGAGGGGGTCCCTACCCCAGTCCCTGATGGCGGTGGCGACGTCGGCGGCGGCCTCCTCCTGCGGGAAGTGACCGATGCCGGGCAGCTCCCGCCACTCGTAGGCGCCGGCCACGTAGCGGCCCGAGCCGCGCGCGGTCCGCGGCAGGACCAGCGGGTCCCGCCCGCCGTGCAGCTGCAGGGTGGGTGCGGTGACCGGGGCGGCCATGCGGCGGGCGTAGCGCAACCCGTCGGGACGCACCTGCGAGCGGCCGGCCCAGCGGAAGTACTCCATCGACCCGTAGGCCGCCTGGGGGATCCGCGCCGCGGACCGGTAGCGCTCGACGGCCTCGGCGAAGTCGGCGGTGTGCGTCCACTCCGGTCCGGCCCAGCGGCGCAGGAAGTCCGCGACCGGGTCGTCGTCGGTGCGGGTCAGCCGCCGCTCGGGCAGCCGGGGCAGCTGGAAGCGCAGGACGTGGCGCAGCGCCCGCCGCTGGGCGGGGTCGCGCAGCCCGGCCCGCAGCAGCCGCGGGTGGGCCATCGAGACGACGACGAGCCGGCGGACGCTGCGCGGGTGCAGCGCGGCCATGGTCCAGGCGACCAGCCCGCCCCAGTCGTGGCCGACGACGACGGCGTCCCGCTCGCCGAGGGCGCGCACCAGGGCCGCGACGTCGCTGGCCGCCGTCGGCAGGTCGTAGCCGCGCGGCGGCTTGTCGCTGGCGCCGTAACCGCGCAGGTCGGGGGCGACGGCGCGGAAGCCCGCGTCGGCGAGGACCGGCAGCTGCGCCCGCCAGGTCCACCAGTACTGCGGGAACCCGTGCAGCAGCAGGACCAGCGGCCCCTCGCCGGCCTCGGCCAGGTGCAGCCGGACGCCGTTGGCCGAGGCGTCCCGGTGCAGCCAGGGACCGGGCAGCAGGACGCTGGTCGCGTCGGGCCGCTCGTCGGCGGGGACGCCCCCGGGCCGCCCGCTCGCGCCGCTCAGACCAGGTAGGAGTCGGGGGAGCGCCGCTCGACGCGCCCGTTGCTGACCGTCGGCAGCGCGCGGCGGCGGGTGCCGGGGGTCTCGCGGTGCATGACCTCGGGCAGCTCGCGCAGCGACTCCAGGGTCCGCTCGGGCTTGTCGATCTTCTTGAGCATCCGCATGCCGATCAGCCCGGCCACGGCGGCGACCGCCAGCAGGCCGACCGTGACGATCAGGTAGGACACCCAGCGGGGCAGGCCCAGCCAGGTGAACAGCTCGGCGAGCATGACGAACAGGAAGAACCCGGCGAAGGCGAGCAGCGCGCCGGCCGCCCCGAACAGCCCGGCGCTGACGCCGGCCTTCTTCGCCGAGCGGGTGACCTCGGCCTTGGCCAGCTCGATCTCGCCGCGGATCAGCGTGGAGACGTCGGCCATGGCGCTCTGCACCAGCGACCCCACCGAGGGCTCGTCGCTGACGGCATGCCGCCCGGCGGACTGGGTGGACGACGCGCTGTGGGCCACGGGGGCTCCTCCCTGGTCGGGCTCGTCGGGTCGGCCGCCGGAGGCGACCTGACGGTGATCGTCCCCCATGATCGCCGCGCCCGCGCCCCGGCGTCCCCCGGGGGTGCGTCCGGGGCGGGTGGCGAGGCAGTGGAAGCTCTCCCCACGTCCTGGGTGCCCCGGACGTGGGGAGAGCTTCCTATGCCTGGTGCGGGCTCAGCCGTCCGAGGACGAGGACGCCGGCAGCTTCTCCTTGATCAGGTTCATCACCGAGTCGTCGGTCAGCGTGGTGACGTCGCCGAGCTCCCGGTCCTCCGCGACGTCGCGCAGCAGCCGCCGCATGATCTTCCCCGAGCGGGTCTTGGGCAGCTCCTGCACGACCATGATCTGCCGCGGCTTGGCGATCGGGCCGATGTCCTTGGACACGTGCGTGCGCAGCTGCTGGACGAGGTCGTCGCCGGAGTCCTGCGCGCTGCCGCGGAGGATCACGAACGCGACGATGCCCTGCCCGGTGGTCGGGTCCGACGCGCCGACGACCGCGGCCTCGGCGACGGCGGGGTGCGCCACCAGCGAGGACTCGACCTCGGTGGTGGAGATGCGGTGCCCCGAGACGTTCATGACGTCGTCGACGCGGCCCAGCAGCCAGACGTCGCCGTCGGGGTCCTTCTTGGCCCCGTCGCCGGCGAAGTAGACCTCCTTGCCGAAGCGCGACCAGTAGGTGTCGACGTAGCGGTCGTCGTCGCCCCAGATGGTGCGCAGCATCGACGGCCACGGCGCGGTCAGCACCAGCAGCCCCGTGGAGTCGTCGCCGAGCTCGTTGCCCTCGTCGTCGACGACCTTGGCCGAGATGCCGGGGAACGGGGTCTGCGCGGAGCCCGGCTTGAGGTCGGTCACGCCCGGCAGCGGGGTGATCATGTGCGCGCCGGTCTCGGTCTGCCACCAGGTGTCGACGACCGGGCAGCGGCCCCCGCCGATGTTCTGGTGGTACCAGAGCCACGCCTCGGGGTTGATCGGCTCGCCGACCGAGCCGAGGACGCGCAGCGAGGTGAGGTCGAAGCCGGCCGGGATGTCCTCGCCCCACTTCATGAACGTCCGGATCACCGTGGGCGCGGTGTAGAGGATCGAGACGCGGTACTTCTCGATCAGCTCGAACCAGCGGCCGCGGTGCGGCGTCTCCGGCGTCCCCTCGTACATCACCGACGTCGCCCGGTTGGCCAGCGGGCCGTAGACGATGTAGCTGTGGCCGGTGACCCAGCCGACGTCGGCCGCGGTCCAGTAGACGTCGCTGTCGGGCTTGAGGTCGAAGGTCGCCCAGTGCGTGTAGGCGACCTGGGTCAGGTAGCCGCCGGAGGTGTGCAGGATGCCCTTCGGCTTCGCCGTCGTGCCCGACGTGTACATGATGTAGAGCGGGTGCTCGGCGTCGAAGGACTCGGCGGTGTGCTGCGGCGACTGCCGGTCGACGACGTCGTGCCACCACAGGTCGCGGCCCTCGGTCCACTCGACGTCCTGCTCGGTCCGCCGGACCACCAGCACGTTGCGGACGCCCTCGGTGCGGGTCAGCGCGTCGTCGACGGCGGGCTTGAGGGCGCTGGGTGCGCCGCGCCGGTAGCCGCCGTCGGCGGTGATCACCACGACGGCGCCGGCGTCGGTGATCCGGCTGGCCAGCGCGTCGGCGGAGAAGCCGCCGAAGACGACCATGTGGACGGCGCCGATGCGGGCGCAGGCCAGCATCGCCACGATCGTCTCGGGGATCATCGGCATGTAGATGGCGACCCGGTCGCCGGCCTGCACGCCGAGCTCGAGCAGCGCGTTGGCCGCCTTGCAGACCTCCTCGGTCAGCTGGGCGTAGGTGAGGGTCCGGGTGTCGCCGGGCTCGCCCTCCCAGTGGTAGGCGACCTGGTCGCCGTACCCGGCCTCGACGTGCCGGTCGAGGCAGTTGTAGGCGACGTTGAGCTTCCCGCCCACGAACCACTTCGCGAACGGGGGGTTGCTCCAGTCGAGGACCTGGTCCCAGTCCTGGGTCCACGTGAGCCGGCGGGCGGCCTCCTCCCAGAACGCCAGGCGGTCGGCCTCGGCGCGCTCGTAGACGTCCGGGCCCACGTTCGCCGACGCGGCCAGCTCCTGCGGGGCCGGGAAGCGGCGGCCCTCCGACCCGTTCGACTCGCTCACGTGTGCTCCTCCCGTGTCGTGGCCGGCGCACCGCCGGCGGGCGGCGTGTCCTGGCACACACCGTAGGGCCCCGACGACGCCGGGGTCAGGCCGTGCCACAGGCTGCACCAGACTGGCCCGGTGGACGGCGGACCGCAGGCGGCCGTGGCGGCCCGGGTGCCCGGTGCCGCCGGTCTGGGCCTGCTCGCGCCGCCCTCGGCCCGCCCGCTGCCCGCGCGGCTGCTGGCCGACCCGGGTTGGACGGCCGACCGGGTCACCGCGCTCGGCCGCCGGTACCGCAGCGACGACCGCCGGGCCCTCGCCACGGTCTGGTGGTACTCGGCGTCGGCGGTGCTGCTGACCCCGGTGGCCGCGGGGCTGGCGACCGGGCGCCCGCTGTCGGCGCGGCTGGCCGACACCACCGTGTACGAGGTCGGGGGGACCCTGCTCGCCGGGGTCTCGGCGGCGCCGTCGGGACCCGACCCGGCGGGGGACCTGCGCGACGCGCTCACCGCCGTGGTCGCCGCCGTCGCCGCGGCGGGCGGTGTGCGGGAGCGGCCGCTGTGGGCGGTGGCCACCGACTCGCTGGCCGGCCGGCTGCTGGCCCTCGGCCGCGCGCTGGGCGACGTCGCGTCGGTGACCGCGCTGGCCGCACGGGTGGCCGCCGCGGTCGGGGCGCCGATGCCGGTGCCGCGCTACACCGACGTCGGCGGCACCCGCTTCGTCCGCCGGGTCTCCTGCTGCCTGCTGCTGCGGCTGCCCGGGCAGCCGACGTGCACCGCCTGCCCGGCCCGCCCGCCGGAGCAGCGCCGGGTGCTCCTGGAGGACGCCGCCGGCCTCTGGTGAGCCGGCCTCACCGGGCCAGCGCGCGGGCGATCGCCGCCTGCAGGTCCTCGATCCCCTCGCCCGTCGCCGCCGAGACCGGCACCGCGTCCGGGTAGGCGGTGCGCAGCCCGGCGAGCCACCCGGCCGGCGCGACGTCGACCTTGTTGAGCGCCAGCAGCTCCGGGTGCTCGCGCGCCCCGATCTCGTAGAGCACACCACGCACCGCCGTCACCTGGGCCATGGCGTCGGGCGCGGAGGCGTCGACGACGTGCAGGACGAGGTCGGCCTCGACCACCTCCTCCAGCGTGGCCCCGAAGGCGTCGACCAGCTGGTGGGGCAGGTGGCGGACGAAGCCGACCGTGTCGGTGAGCGTGTAGTGCCGGCCCTGGGGGGTGCGGGCCTCGCGGACCGTGGGGTCCAGCGTGGCGAACAGCGCGTCCTGCACCAGGACGTCGGCGCCGGTCAGCCGGTTGAGCAGCGCCGACTTCCCGGCGTTGGTGTAGCCGGTGAGCGCCACCGACGGAACCCGGTTGACCCGGCGGCGGCTGCGGGTGCGCTGCCGCCGGGCGGCGGTCTGCTGCACCTGGCGCCGCAGCAGGGTGATGCGGCGGCGCAGGTGGCGGCGCTCGCTCTCCAGGCGCTGCTCGCCCGGCCCGCGGACACCCGTCCCGGCCCCGCCCGCGGTGCGGCCGCCGCCGATCCGCGAGAGCTCCGTCCCCTGTCCGCGCAGCCGCGGCAGCTGGTAGGCCAGCTGGGCGAGCTCCACCTGCGCGCGACCCTCGCTGCTGCGGGCGTGCTGGGCGAAGACGTCGAGGATCAGCGCGGTCCGGTCGACCACCCGGGTGCCGACCCGGTCCTCGAGGTTGCGCACCTGTCCCGGCGAGAGGTCGCCGTCGGCGATGACCAGCCCGGCGTCCTTCTCCGCCACCAGCCCGGCCAGCTCGGTGACCTTGCCGGAGCCGAGGTAGGTGGCCGGGTCGGGCCGCTCCCGGGCCTGCACCATCCGTCCCACCACGGCGACGCCGTCGGTGTCGGCCAGCCGCTCCAGCTCGTCGAGCGGGTCCGCCGGGTCCCCGTCGCCGCCGCCCTGCGCGCGCAGACCCAGCAGCACCGCCCGCGGCGGCTCCCCGTCGGGGGCCCTCCCGGCGCCGCCCCCGCTCGCCGTGCCATTCCCTGCCGTCCCGAGCAGCCACGCGCCTGGCATCCCGGCCTCCCGGCCGTCGTCGCCGGGGAGGAGGGCCGTGCTGACCCGGTCGTCCCGACCCCGTCAGCCTCGCCGGTGGGCTGCCGGCCCGCCACCGGGGAGGAGCAGCATCGAGTCGCCGAACTCGTGCCAGAGGTACCCGCCGTCGACGGCGGCCCGGTAGCCGCGGGCGACCAGCTCGGGTCCGGCGACCGCCTCGAGCAGGAGCACGTGGCTGGCCTCGGGCTCGTGCAGGCCGGTGAGCAGCCCGGTCACCGCCCGGGCCGGGCGGTCGGGGCCCAGGACGAGGTCGGTCCAGCCCCCGCCGGGCCGGGTGACGCCGTCATCACCGGTCACCGTCTCCAGCGCCCGGGTGACGGTGGTGCCGACGGCGACCACCCGCCGCCCGGCCGCCCGGGTCGCGGTGACCAGCCGGGCGGTGACCTCGGGGACCCGGTAGCGCTCCGGGGCCGGCGGCTCGTGCAGCTCCGGGCTGGAGACCCCGGCGTGCAGGACGAGCGGGACGACCGGGACGCCGCGCGCCATCAGCCGCACGAGCAGCCGGTCGGTGAACGGCCGCCCGGCGCTGGCGTTCTCCGCGCTGCCCGGCTCGGTGGCGTAGACGTTGCGGACGTCGGCCAGGGACACCGGCGCGGCGAGGTGGGCGTAGTGCACCGGCCGGCCGTACCGGGCCAGGTAGGCGGGCACCCCGACCGCCGGGGTGGCGTGCGCCCGCCACAGCCGCCGGGGCGCCGCCGGGTCCGGGAACCCGTCGCGCAGCACCAGGCGCACGCCGCCGGGCAGGTCCAGCGCGGCGCCGGGCTCGAGCCCGGTCTCGGGACCGTCGTCGGTCGGGCGGCGCACCTCCACCACCCAGGAGCCGTCGTCGAGGGTGGTCGAGACGTGCAGCGGGGTGGTCGCGCCGTCGGCCCGCCGGGCGGTCAGCCGGGCCGGGAGCGTGGCGGAGGTGTTGACCACCAGCAGGTCGCCGGGCTCGAGCAGGTCGGGCAGGTCGGTGAAGCGCGCCGACGTGGTGCGGCCGGGCCCGACCGCCAGCAGCCGGACGCCGTCGCGGGTCAGCCCGCGGCGCTCCGGCGGGGCGGTGGCCGGCGCCCCCATCGGCAGGACCGCGGTCACGAGCGCACTGCCGTGGCGAGCTCGGCGACGCGGACGCGGGGGCCGGTGACGTCGCCGTCGAGCACCCGCAGCAGCGCCGGGGCGACGTCCTCCGGCGCGGCGAGGTCCGCCGGGTCGGCACCGGGGTCGGCGGCCGCGTGCATGTCGGTGGCCATGTCCCCGGGGTCGACGGCGAGGACGCGCAGCCGCGGGTGCTCGACGGCGAGGACGGCGGTCAGCAGGTCCAGCGCCGCCTTGGTCGCGCCGTAGCCGCCCCAGCCCTCGTAGGCCTCGACGGCGGCGTCGCTGGTGACCGTGACGACGGTGCCGCCCGCCCGCTCCAGCGCCGGCAGCACCGCCTGGACCAGCGCCAGCGGCGCGACGGTGTTGACCCGGAGCAGGTCCTCCAGCGCCGCCGGGTCGAGGTCGGCCAGCCGCGGCAGCGGCGTGGGCCCGAGCGCGGAGGCGTTGGCCACCAGCAGGTCGAGGGAGTCGCCGGCCGCGGCGGCCAGCGCGGCGCGGTGCGCGGGGTCGGCGACGTCGCCGGGGACGGCGGTGACCAGGTCGGGGCGGGGGAGGGCCGCGACGGCGGCGGCGAGCCGGGCGGCGTCGCGGGCGTCGACGACGAGCCGCCAGCCGCGGCGGGACAGCTCGGTGGCGAGGGCGAGACCGAGGCCGCGGGAGGTACCGGTCACCAGGGCGGTGGGAGTCATGGCGGTGGGAGTCATGGCGGTGGGTGTCATGGCGCTACGCTGTGATGTGAAGGCGACTTGAGGTCAAGGGGGCCGGCGTGGAGTTGCTCGCGATCGGGGAGGTGGCCGCGCGCTCGGGCCTGGCGCCGTCGGCGCTGCGCTACTACGAGGCCGAGGGGCTGGTGGCGGCCGAGCGCACCGCCGGCGGCGCGCGGCGCTACCCGCGCTCGGTGCTGCGGCGGCTGGCCTTCGTGCGCGCCGCGCAGAACGTCGGCCTGTCGCTGCCGGAGATCCGCGAGGCGCTGGCCTCCCTCCCGGAGGGGCGCACGCCGTCGGCCCGCGACTGGGAGCGGCTCTCCCGCGGCTGGCGGGACCGGCTCGACGAGCAGATCGCGGCCCTGGTGCAGCTGCGCGACGGGCTGTCGTCCTGCATCGGCTGCGGCTGCCTGTCGCTGACCTCGTGCGGGCTGTCCAACCCCGGGGACGCTGCCGCCGCGGAGGGCCCCGGTGCCCGCCGGCTGTCCCCGGTGCTGCGCCGGCTGCCCCCGGCCGGTCGCGCCGGGGCACAGGCCGCGCCTCGCGGACCCGCGCCCGGGAGGCGATGATCGCGGCGGGACCGCACCGGAGGAGGGAGAGCCGGATGACCCTGATGCCTGCCGCCTTCATCGGCCACGGCAACCCGATGAACGCGCTCGAGCGCAACCGCTACACCGAGGCCTGGCGGGCGCTCGGCCGCGCGGTGCCCCGCCCGCGCGCCGTGCTCGTCGTCTCGGCGCACTGGTACGTCCACGCCACCGCGGTCACCGCGATGCCCCGGCCGCGCACGATCCACGACTTCTTCGGCTTCCCGCCGGAGCTGTTCGGCGTGGAGTACGCCGCCCCCGGCCTGCCGGAGCTGGCCGAGCAGGTGGCCGACGTCGTCTCCCCGACCTGGGTGGGTGCCGACCTCGACAGCTGGGGCCTCGACCACGGCGCCTGGTCGGTGCTCGCGCACGCCTTCCCCGACGCCGACGTGCCGGTCGCCCAGCTGTCGATCAACGCGCTCAAGGGCGCCGACTACCACCTGCAGATGGGTGCGGCGCTGGCCCCGCTGCGGGAGGACGGCGTCCTGGTGGTCGGCAGCGGCAACGTGGTGCACAACCTCGGCGGGGTCAGCCGGGCCATGCCCGACGCCGGCTTCGACTGGGCGCAGCGCTTCGACGAGGCCGCCCGGGAGCTGATGCTCGACGACCCCGCCGCCATCGCCCGCCTCGACGGGCACCGCGACTTCGACCTCGCCGTCCCCACGCCCGACCACTTCCTGCCGCTGCTGTACGTGGCCGGTATGGCCGGCGCGACCGGGACGACGGCGGAGGTGCTGGTCGACGGCTACGCCTACGGGTCGCTGTCGATGACCTCCTACACCGTGGGCATGTCGGCGCCCGCGACCGACGGCAACGGGTTCGCCGCACCGCTGCCCGAGGAGCCACCGCCCGACGGCGCCAACATCTAGGAGGCCCCCTCGGCGGGGGCACGGGGGCCGCTCCGTCACCTCAGCCCGCGGCGGCGGGCGGCTCGCCGGGTGCGGGGCGGGCGGTGTCGCTGATCCGCGGGAACGGCCGGGTGGAGAAGACCACCTCCACCGGCAGCCCGAAGAACTCCGCGATGCGCAGCGCCAGGTGCAGGCTCGGGTTGTACTCGCCGCGCTCGAGGTAGCCGACCGTCTGGTAGTGGACGCCGAGGGCGTCGGCGAGCTCCCGCCGGGTCACGCCCTGCTCCGCGCGCAGCAGCGCGATCCGGTTGTAGACCGCGTCGCGGTCGCCGCTCACCGGACCCACTGCGCCGCCGCGTCCCGGGCCGCGGCCACCTGCGAGCCGGACTGGCGGCGGGCCATCCGCCGCAGCACCCGCGGGGTGATCAGCAACCCGGCCACCGCCCACGCGGCGAGGACGAGCACGGTCGTCCCCGTGCGCCAGGAGTCGCCGAGCTCGACGGCGGCAGCGGAGTCCGGGAGGAAGGCCGAGCGCATGCCCAGGCCGATCCAGTAGGTCGGGAAGACCTGCGCGACGCCCTGCACCCAGCCCCACAGCGCCTGGACGGGGAAGAAGATCCCGGAGATCGCGGTGACCACGATGACCGGCAGCATCCCCCAGGTGGTCACCTTCTGCGTGCTCGGTACCAGCGAGCCGATGACCATGCCCAGCGGCAGGGTGGCCAGCAGCCCGAGCGCGACCACCCAGGCGACGGTGAGCCAGCCCTCCGCGCCGCGCTCCATGACCCCGTCGAAGAGCAGGAAGCTCGGCACCAGGATCACCAGCAGCATCGGCAGCAGCCCCAGCGAGTGGTAGACCAGCTGCCCGGTCACGTACCCCTGCATGCCGTGCGGCAGCGCCTTGTGCCGCAGCAGCGTGCCGTCCTCGCGCTCCATCGCCAGGGAGAACGCCGGGCCGACCACCACGCCGAAGGCGAGCAGGGCGGCGAGGACGCTGGGCAGGCTGTAGGCGACCAGCGAGATGCCGGTGCCCTCGAGCTGCTCGTCCCGGTTGAACCACAGGTACAGCAGCGTGGCGCCGCCCACGAAGAGGTAGAAGCCCTGGTCCTGCGGGCTGCGGAGGCTGAGCAGGAACTCCGTCCAGCCGCGCCGGACCCCGAGGCCCAGGGCGGTGCGGGTGGCGCTCACCGGGTCACCTCCACCAGCGCCGGCGCGCTGCCGGCGCCGGCCTCGAACCGCTGCACCATCGCCAGGTAGGTGTCCTCGAGGCTGGCGTGGCGGACCTCGAGGTCGGTGAGCGCGTCGCCGTGCTGCTCGAACAGCCCCCGGACGAACGCGACGACGTCGTCGGTGGCGTGCACGAAACGCTCCCGGCCGCACGCCCAGCGGACCTCGGAGGTGCCGGCCACCTGGCGGGTCAGCGCGTCGGGGCTGCCGTCGGCGACGATCCGGCCGTCGGCCAGGACGAGGATGCGGTCGGCCAGCCGCTCGGCCTCGGCCAGGTCGTGGGTGGTGAGCAGGATGCTGGTGCCCTCCAGGTCCGACAGCCGGTGCACCAGGTCGTGGAAGTCGCGGCGGGCCTGCGGGTCGAACCCGGCGGTCGGCTCGTCGAGGAAGAGCAGCTCGGGGCGGCCGACGATGCCGACGGCGACGTCGAGGCGCCGCCGCTGGCCGCCGGAGAGGGTGCCGATCCGGCGGTCGGCGAACTCCGTCATGCCGACGACCTCGAGCAGCCAGTCGACGTCGTAGGGCCGTGGCCGCTCCGGCGTCGCGTAGGGGGCGTAGTAGCCGCCCAGCTGCCCGAGCAGCCGGCGCGGGGTCCAGCGGGCGTGGTCGCGCCAGGACTGCAGCACCACGCCGACGCGGGCCCGCCAGGCGTCGTCGGCCCGGGCCGGGTCGGCGCCGAGCACCCGCACGTGCCCGGCCGAGGGCAGCCGGAAGCCCTCGAGGACCTCGATGGTGGTGGTCTTGCCGGCGCCGTTCGGGCCGAGCAGGCAGACGACCTCGCCCGCGGAGACCGTCAGGTCCACGCCGGTGAGGACCTCGGTGCTGCCGTAGCTCATCCGCAGGTCGCGGACCTCGACGACCCGGTCGTCGTCGGGCGGGGGAGCGGGACGCGGCATCGTCGCCTCCGGGGACGCTGGACGGTGCAGCAGATAGTAGGACTGCTACATCCGCAGCGCCAGTGCTGCTGATGTCCTGTCAGGCGTCTCCCAGCCGGGGAGCGAGGCCGACGACGTCGCCGACCACCCACACCGCCGGCGGGCGGACGCCCTCCTCGGCGATGGCCGCCGCGAGGCCGGCGAGGGTGGTGCGCACGACCCGCTGGGTCGGGGTGGAGCCGTCGGCGACCACCGCGACCGGGGTGTGCGGCGCGCGGCCGTGCTCGACCAGCGCCGCCGCGATCGCACCGGCGGTGTCGACGCCCATGAGCACCACGACCGTGCCGCGCAGCCGGCCCAGCGCCGCCCAGTCGACCAGCGACTGCGGGTGGCCGGGCGGCACGTGCCCGGAGACGACGACGAACTCGTGGGTCAGCCCGCGGTGGGTGACCGGGATGCCGGCGAGGCCCGGGACCCCGATCGCGCTGGTCACGCCGGGCACGACCTCGACCGGCACGCCCGCGGCCACGCACGCCTCGAGTTCCTCCATGCCGCGGCCGAAGACGAACGGGTCGCCGCCCTTGAGCCGCACCACCCGCTTGCCGGCCAGCGCGTGCTCGACCAGCAGCGCGTTGATCTGCTCCTGCGCCATCGACCGCCCGCGCGGCAGCTTCGAGGCGTCGATGACCTCGACCTCCGGCGGCAGCGAGGCCAGCAGCGACTGCGGCGCCAGGTGGTCGGCCAGGACGACGTCGGCCTGCGCCACGGCCTGCTGCCCGCGCACGGTGACCAGGCCGGGGTCGCCGGGGCCGCCGCCGACCAGGACGACGCTGCCGACCCGGGGACCCAGGGGGGAGCGGGCGGCTCGGTCGCGGATGCTGCCGTCGGTGAGCCCGGCGACGACGGCGTCGCGCACCCCGACCGCCCGCTGCGGGTCGCCGCCCCCGTGCACGCCGACGACGAGGTCGCCCTGCCGGCCGACGGCAGGGGTCCACACGCTGGAGGCCGAGCGGTCGTCGGCGCGGGCGCAGAAGACCCGCAGCCGCTCGGCCTCCTCGGCCACCGCGGCGTTGACGGCGGGGTCGTCGGTGGCGGCCACCGCGTACCAGGCGCCGTCGAGGTCGCCGGGGACGTAGCGGCGGCGCACCCAGGTCATCGAGCCGGGCTCGACCAGCGCCTCCAGCGCGGGGGTGACCTCCGGGCTGACCACGGTGACCCGCGCGCGGGCCTCGAGCAGGCCGGCGACGCGGCGGTGGGCGACCGACCCGCCGCCGACGACGACGACGCGGCGGTCGAGCAGCCGCAGTCCGACGGGGTAGACGACGCCGGACGCGGGGTCGACGGGCGTGGCGTTCAGCGGTGCTCCTCCGGGACGGCGGCCGGCAGCGACGTCGTCGTCGGCAGCGGACCAGGGACCTCGGCCCCCAGGATCCCAGCGAGGTCGGCGGCGAACGCACGCGAGGTCGCCGGGTCGCGCACGGCGACCCGGAGGTGGTCGGGCGACAGGCCGGGGAAGGTGTCCCCGCGGCGCACCGCCCAGCCGCGCTCGCGCAGCGCCGCGCGCACCCGCGCCCCGCCGGGGACGCGCAGCAGCACGAACGACGACCGCGGCTCCCCGACGACGACGCCGGGCGGCAGGGCGGCCAGCAGGGCGGCGCGGTGCACGGCCAGCTCGCGGGCCGCCGCGTCGGCCTCCGCGCGGGCGGCGGGGGTGGTGCAGGCGGCCAGCGCGGCCAGCGCCGGCGAGGACACCGGCCAGTGCGGCTGCGCGGCGGCCAGCTCCCGGACGAGGCCGGCCGGCCCGAGCAGGTGGCCGACCCGCAGGCCCGCCAGCCCCCACGTCTTGGTCAGGCTCCGGACGACGACCAGGCCGGGCAGGTCGGTGCGCCCGGCCAGCGACCCCGGCTCGCCGGGCACGGTGTCGGCGAAGGCCTCGTCGACGACCAGCACCCGCCCGGGCCGGGCCAGCGCGGCGACGTCGTCGGCGGGGTGGAGCACCGACGTCGGGTTGGTGGGGTTGCCGAGGACGACCAGGTCGGCGTCGTCGGGGACCGCGCGCAGCCGGTACCCGGGCGGGTCGAGCAGCAGCCGCTCGACGCGGTGCCCGGCCGCCCGCAGCGCCGCCTCCGGCTCGGTGAACGACGGGTGCACCACGACCGCCCGCCGCGGCCGCAGCGCCCGCGCCAGCAGCACGAAGGCCTCGGCGGCGCCGGCGGTGGGCAGCACCTCGGCGGGGTCGCGGCCGTGCGCGGCGGCCACCGCGGCGCGGGCCGGGCGCAGGTCGGGGTAGGCGGCGACGTCGTCGAGGGCGGCGGCCAGCACCGCCCGCAGCCACGGCGGCGGGGTGCCGGCGCGCACGTTGACGGCGAGGTCGACCAGCCCGGGGGCCAGCTCCAGGTCGCCGTGGTGGTCGAGGTCGACGTCGCTCACGCGGACACCGCCACGGTCACCCGCCCGCGGACCGTCTTGGGCACCACCAGCCGCGCGCCGCCCACCAGCGCCGCGGCCTCGGCCACCGACGGCGTGCCCACCGCCGCGGCCACCCGAGCCGACGGCGACGGGACCGCGATCCCCGCGAGGACCGCCGCGGGGTGTCCGGTCAGTGCCCAGCCGCGGGCCGCCGCCGCGCCCGCCAGGCCCGGCTCGGCGGCGCGCACGTCGAGGGTGGCCAGCCGGGCCACCCGGGCACCGGCGGGCAGCACCGCGTCGACGGCGGCGAGCACCTCCTGCGCCGAGACCCCCGGCACCGCGCCGACGCCGACGGTCACGTCCACGGGACGACGCCGGGGCGGTCGGGGAGGGCGGCGAGCAGCGCGGCGGCGTCGCGGGGGAGCGGGCCGTCGTCGGGGAGCAGCCCGAGCGCGCGCAGCCGGACGCCGACGGTGAGCGCCCAGGGCCGGTCGAGGCGGGCGCGGGCGAGCAGGCCGTCGTCGGCGAGGAGGTCGGCGGGCGCGCCCTGCACCACCCGCCGGTCGACGACGACGGCGACCTCGTCGGCCCAGCGCAGCGCGAGGTCGACGTCGTGGGTGCTCATCACCACCGTCGACCCCGACGCCTGCAGCCGCTCCAGGGCGGCCAGCGCCTCGGCGACGGCGGAGGGGTCGAGACCGGCGGTGGGCTCGTCGAGCAGCAGCACGCACGGGCGCATGGCCACCGCGCCGGCGATCGCCACGCGCTTGCGCTCGCCGTAGGAGAGCTGGTGGGTGGGCCGGGCGGCCAGCGCGTCGACGGCGAGCAGCGCCAGCGCCTCGGCCACCCGCGCGCGGACGGCGTCCTCGGGCAGGCCCAGGTTGAGCGGGCCGAAGGAGACGTCCTGCGCCACCGAGGCGCTGAACAGCTGGTCGTCCGGGTCCTGCAGCACCAGCTGGACCTCCTGCCGGTGCGTCCGCAGCCCACCGCGGGTGTACCGCAGCAGCTGCCCGTCGACGGCGACCGCGCCGGCGTCGGGGCGCAGCGCGCCGGACAGGCAGCGCAGCAGCGTCGTCTTGCCCGAGCCGTTGGCGCCGAGCAGCGCCAGCCGGCGGCCCGCGGGGACGGTGAGCGAGGCGCCGTCGAGGACCCGCCGGCCCCGCTCGTAGCCGACGACCAGCCCCTCGGCGGCCAGCGTCCGGTGGCTCACGCCAGCACGCCCACGGCGACGAGCGCGGCGAGCCCCGCGGCGGTGGCGGCGAGGAAGCCCCGCGACGAGGGCCGGGACTCCGGCAGCACCCGCAGCCCGGTCTCCAGGCCGCGGCCGGCCAGGCCCTCCTGCAGCCGGCGGGCGCGCTGCCACGAGCGGGTGAGCACCGCGGCGGCGAGCGCGCCCGAGGACCGGTAGGAGCGCCGCCACGTCGAGTGCCCCATCCGCGCGGTCTGCGCCTCGCGGATGGTGCGCACGCTCTCCAGCAGCACGAACAGCATCCGGTAGGTCACCCCGGCGACCTCGACCACCGCGGCCGGCACGCGCAGCCGCCGCAGCGCCGCGAGCAGGTCGGTCACCGGCGTGGTGGTGGCCAGCAGCAGCACCGCCGCGCCGCCGGCGACGGAGTGCCCGACCAGCTCCCCGGCGCGGGCGGCCGCGCCCGGCGCCCAGCCGACCCCGCCGCCGTCGACCGAGACGACGGCGGTCAGCGCGCCGGTCAGCACGAACGCCAGCGGCCAGCGCACCGCGCGGCCGAACGTGCGGGCCGGCACCCGCGCCGGGCCCAGCGCCAGCACGACGGCGGCCAGTGCGACCAGCACGCTGCCCGGCCACGCGGGCAGCACCAGGGCGCAGACCACCAGGCCGGCGCACAGCAGCAGCTTGTCGACCGGCGAGCGGGTGCGCCACGCGCTGGCCCAGGCGGCGTCGTCGACCGCCAGGCCGGTCACGGCCCCTCGGCGGGCGGGGTCGTCTCGCGCGCGGCCCGCCGGCCGCGCAGCCGGCCGAGGACGTAGCCGAGCACGCCGCCGCCCAGCGCCGCCTGCAGGGCGAACAGCCCCGACTCCACCTCGGCCGACGACGGGCTGAACACCGACTCGAACCACGGGGTGTAGCCCGACTCCTCGATGGCCTCGGTGGCCGCGCCGTCGGTGCCGGCGTAGTCCGACGCCCCGCCGTCGAGCACCAGCGGGAGGGCGAACAGCGCCACCACCGCGAGCACCAGCAGCGCGGTGACCAGCCGCCGGCGGGTCACCGCGCCTCCTCCGCCGGCTCCTGCGCGGCGGCCGGGCGCAGCACGCCGAGGCGCTCGAGCTCGGGCCGGGCGTTGACGGTGAGCACCCGGAACAGCAGCACGCCGAGCAGGCCCTCGCCGACCGCGAGCGGCACCTGGGTGAGCGCGAAGACCCCGAGGAACTTGCCGGCGGCGCCGAGCACGCCGCTGGCGGCGTCGGGGAAGGCCAGCGCCAGCTGCAGCGACGTCGTGACGTAGGTGGCCAGGTCGGCCAGCGCGAGGGCGACGAACACGCCGGGCAGCAGCCCGGCGCCCAGCGCCCGGGTCAGCCGGTAGGCGCCGTAGCCGGCCCACGGGCCGACGACGGCGAAGGCGAAGGCGTTGGCGCCGAGCGTGGTGAGCCCGCCGTGGGCGAGCAGCAGCGCCTGGAACAGCAGGACGACGGTGCCGAGCAGCGCCATCACCGGGGGCCGGAACAGCACCGCCCCGGCGCCGGTGCCCGTCGGGTGGCTGGAGCTGCCGGTGACCGAGGGCAGCTTGATCGCGCTGAGCACGAAGGTGAACGCGCCGGCCGCGCCGAGCAGCAGCGTGGACTCGGGGTGCTCGCGCACCTCCCGCACCACCGCGCGGGCCCCGTGCACCACGAACGGCGCGGCCGCGACCGTCCAGCCGACGGCGTGCGGTGCCGGGAGGAACCCCTCAGCGATGTGCATGCCGTACCCCTTCCGGCACGGCCGCCGCGCAGGCGGCCACGAACCGTTCGGCCAGCGCGGGGCTGCCCGCGCGGTTGAGGTGCAGGTAGGAGGCGTGCACCGAGCCCGCGACGAAGCCCTCGGGCCCACCCGCCGACCACTGCCAGGCCGGGGTGGCGCCGGCGGGCGGGTCGGCGGCGGTGCGGTGGAACTCGTGCCCGCGCACCCGGGTGCCGGCCGGGGCCAGCACGCTGTCGGTGAGCGCGACGGCGGCGCGGTAGCCCAGGGTCAGCCGCGGCGTCATGCGGGTGGCGACGTCGAGGACGCCGCACATCGGGGCGCCGTCGAGCTCGCGGGAGAGGTAGAGCAGCCCGGCGCACTCGGCCGCGACCGGCCCGCCGCGGGCGGCCAGCGCGGCGACGTCGGCGCGCAGCGTCTCGTTGGCCGACAGCGCGTCGGCGTAGACCTCGGGGAAGCCGCCGCCCACGACCAGGCCGGCGGTGCGCTCGGGCAGGGCCTCGTCGCGGAGCGGGTCGACGGTCACCACCTCGGCGCCGGCCGCGGTGAGCAGCTCGGTGTCCTCGGCGTAGCCGAAGGTGAACGCCGGCCCGCCGGCGACGGCGATCCGCGGCCGCCCGGGCACCGGCGTCACCTCGGCGGCGGGGTCCCAGGGGGTTGCCGGCAGGGGCGGGGCGGTGCGGGCCAGCCGCACGACGGCGTCGAGGTCGACCCCGGCGGCGACCACCTCGCCCAGCCGCCGGACGGTGGCCAGCGCCTCGGCCGACCGCTCGGCCGCCGGCACCAGGCCCAGGTGCCGCGACGGCGTGGCCAGCGCCTCCACCCGCCGCAGCGCGCCGAGCACCGGCACCCCGGCGGCGCCGAGGGCCTCGCGCAGGATCGCCTCGTGCCGGTCGCTGCCGACCCGGTTGAGCACCACCCCGCCGATGCGGACCGCCGGGTCGAACGTGGCGAACCCGTGCACCAGCGCGGCGACGCTGCGCGCCTGCGACGAGGCGTCGACGACGAGCACGACCGGTGCCCGCAGCAGGCCCGCGACGTGCGCGGTCGAGGCGAAGCCGGGCTCGACGGTGGGGTGGGTGGCGCCGTCGAACAGGCCCATCACGCCCTCGACGACGGCGACGTCGGCCCCGCGCGCGCCGTGCAGGAACAGCGGCGCGATCCGCTCCTCGCCGACCAGCCAGGGGTCGAGGTTGCGGCCCGGGCGGCCGGCGGCCAGGCCCGCGTAGCCGGGGTCGATGTAGTCCGGGCCGACCTTGTGCGGGGAGACGGTGTGCCCGCGGGCGGTCAGCGCCGCGACCAGGCCGGTGGTCACCGACGTCTTGCCCGCGTTGCTGCTCGGGGCGGCGACCACCACGCGCGGGACGCTCACCACTCGATCCCCCGCTGGCCCTTCTGGCCGGCGTCCATCGGGTGCTTGACCTTGGTCATCTCCACGACCAGGTCGGCGGCGTCGACCAGCGCCTGCGGCGCGTTGCGCCCGGTGACGACGACGTGCTGCGTGCCCGGCCGGTGCACCAGCGTCTCGACGACGTCGTCGACGTCGACCCAGCCCCACGTCAGGGGGTAGGTGAACTCGTCGAGGACGTAGAAGCGGTGGGCCTCGGCGGCCAGGTCCCGCTTGATCTGCGCCCAGCCCTCGGCGGCGTCGGCGGCGTGGTCGACCTCGGTGCCCTGCCGGCGCGACCAGCTCCAGCCCGAGCCCATCTTGTGCCAGACCACGGGCCCGCCCTCGCCGGTCTGCTCGTGCAGCCGGCCCAGCGCGGTGAGCGCGTTCTCCTCGCCCACCCGCCACTTGGCGCTCTTGACGAACTGGTAGACCGCGATCGGCCAGCCCTGGTTCCACGCGCGCATGGCCATGCCGAACGCGGCGGTGGACTTGCCCTTCATCTCGCCGGTGTGCACGGCGAGCAGCGGCCGGTTGCGCCGCTGGCGCGTCGTCAGCCCGTCCTGCGGGGTGACCGCGACCTGCCCCTGCGGCATCAGGCGGCCCTCGCGCTGCGCACGGTCTGCGCCAGCGACTCGGCGGCGAGCTCTTCCAGCCGCAGCGTCCGCGCGCCCAGGTGGGCGCCGAGGACCCCGGCCAGCCCGAGCCGCACGGGCCCCGACTCGCAGTCGACGACGACGGCCGCGGTGTCGCCGGCGGCCAGCCGCTGTGCCGCGGCGTGCGCCGTCGCGAGCGCGTCGGAGCCGCGCGCGCCGGTGGCCCGCCCGTCGGTGACGACGACGAGCAGCGGCCGCCGGCGCGGGTCGCGCACCCGCTCCACGCGCAGCACGTCGGCGGCGCGCAGCAGGCCCGCGGCCAGCGGGGTCCGCCCGCCGGTGGGCAGCTCGCGCAGCCGGGCCGCGGCGGCCTCCACCGACCAGGTGGGCGGCAGCGCGAGGTCGGCGTCGGTGCCGCGGAAGGTGACCAGGCCGACCTTGTCGCGCCGCTGGTAGGCGTCGAGCAGCAGGGACAGCACCGCCCCCTTGACCGCGGCCATCCGCGAGCGCGACCCCATCGAGCCGCTCGCGTCGACGACGAAGAGCACGAGGTTGCCCTCGCGGCCCTCCAGCGTGGCCTGGCGCAGGTCCTCGCGGGCGATCCGCAGCCCGGGGCCGGTGCGGCCGCGCGCCGCCTGGTGCGGTGCGGCGGCCAGCACGGTGTCGACCAGGTGCAGCCGCGTCACCGGCCCGCCGGGGCGCACCGACCCGACGACGCGGCCGCGCTCGGCGCGCGCCCTCGACCGCCGCCCGGCCGCGCCGGCGCCGATGCCGGGCACCTCCAGCCGGCGCGCGCGGAAGGGGTCCGACGGCGCGACCGCGGCCCGCTCCCGCACGGGCGCGCACCCGCCGCCGTGCCCCTCCCGGCCCTGCCCCCGCTGGTCGAGATCGCGCGATCTCGGCGGTTCCGGGGCGGCGTCGCCGTCGAGATCCCGCGATCTCGACGGGTCGTCCGCGGGACCGTCGCCGGCGGGCGGGGGAGCGCCACCGCCGGGGCCGTCCGGGGGCGGGTCGCCGTCGGGGCCGTCGTCCGGACCGTCGTCGGGGCGGGCGTCCTCGAGCGCCTGCTCGAGGGTGTCGTCGTCGATGCCCGGCGTGTCGAACGGGTCGCGCCGCCGGCGGTGGGGGAGCGCGAGCCGGGCGGCGACGCGGACGTCGTCCTCGGTCACCGCGTCGCGGCCGCACCAGGCGGCGTGCGCGATCGCGGTGCGGGCGGTGACCAGGTCGGCGCGCAGCCCGTCGACGTCGAAGGCGGCGCAGACGGCGGTGACCTGGCGCAGCGCGTCGTCGGAGAGGACCACCTGCGGCAGCCGGGCGCGGGCCTCGGCGATGCGGCGCGCCAGCCCGGCCTCCTCGGCCGCCCACGCGGCCGTGAACCCGGCCGGGTCGGCGTCGTACGCGAACCGGCGGCGCACCACCTCGGCGCGCTCGGCCGGGTCGCGCGGCGCGGCCACCTCCACGGTGAGCCCGAACCGGTCGAGCAGCTGCGGGCGCAGCTCGCCCTCCTCGGGGTTCATGGTGCCGACCAGCAGGAACCGCGCCGCGTGCCGCACCGAGACGCCCTCGCGCTCGACGTAGGCGGTGCCGAGCGCGGCGGCGTCGAGCAGCAGGTCGACGAGGTGGTCGTGCAGCAGGTTGACCTCGTCGACGTAGAGCACGCCCCGGTGCGCGGCGGCCAGCAGGCCCGGCTCGAAGGCCTTCACGCCCTCGGTCAGCGCCCGCTCGAGGTCCAGCGACCCGACGACGCGGTCCTCCGAGGCGCCCACCGGCAGCTCGACCAGCCGCGCCGGGCGGGTGTGCCCGGGGACGGCGTCGTGCGGGCCGTCGGGGCAGGCCGGGTCGGGGGCGGCGGGGTCGCAGGCGAACCGGCAGCCGGGCACGACGGCGACCGGCGGCAGCACAGCGGCCAGCGCGCGCACCGTCGTCGACTTCGCCGTCCCCTTCTCACCGCGCACCAGCACCCCGCCGATGGCGGGGGAGACGGCGTTGAGCAGCAGCGCCAGGCGCATGTCGTCCATGCCGACGACGGCGCCGAAGGGGTACGTCACGCGGCACGGGTCCTCTCCCCGGGTGTCCACGCCCGGAGGTGGCAGGAGGCGACGGCGGGAGTTCCTGACTCCCCGGTGCCTCCTGGTCGAGGTGCCGGGTCACAGTGGCGGGACCGCGCCGGAGTCGCACCGGGCTTCCTCCACTGCCGTCGCTGTGGCCCGGTCATGCAACCACGCGCCGGGCGGGGGAGACAGGCCGGGCCGTGACTTGACGGATCGGAAAGTCAGGGAGCAGGCTTTCCGGCATGGAAAGTCACGAGCTCGACCGGGACGCCGCCGCCGCGCAGCTGGACACGCTGCGGGCCGACCGGGCGGCGCTCGCCGACCGCGTGCTGCAGCCGTGGTGGTACGACGTCGCGCTCGGGCTGCTGCTGTTCGGCTTCCTGTCCTCCTACGCGCTGGACTCGCTGTGGGTGACGTTCCCGGCGCTGCTGCTGTTCGGGGCCGGGCTCGGGGCGCTGGTCTCGGCCTACCGGCGGAGGACCGGGGTGTGGGTCACCACCGGCGGCCCCGCGCTGACGGCCTGGGGCGCGATGGTGCTGCTGGTCCTGGTCCCGGCACTGGTCCTGTCCGAGGGCTTCGGCCGGCACGGGGCCATGGTGGTGGCCGGCGCGGTCCTGGGCATCGCGGTCGGGGTGCTCAGCCGGGTGTGGGGCCGCCGCTGGGTGGCCGAGCTGCGGAGGGGCCTGTGACCGCGGTCGCCCCGCACTTCGACCCCGTCATCCACCCCCCGCCCCGGTTGCAGGTCTGCGGGCTGCTCGCCGCCGTCGACACGATGGAGTTCGCCACCGTCCGCGACCGGGTCGGCGTGAGCGACTCGGTGCTGTCCAAGCACGTCCGGCAGCTCGAGGAGGCCGGCTACGTGCGGGTCAGCAAGGCGACCGTGGCCTCCCGGCAGCGGACCAGCCTGTCGCTGACCGGCGAGGGGCGGCGGGCGTTCGACGCCCACGTCGCCGAGCTGCGCCGCATCGCCGGTCTGTGAGGGCGCCGCGCCCCGACCCGCGCCTGCTGGCCGACGGTGCCCTGGTGGTCGCGGGCGGCGCCGTGGCGGCCGTCGTCCTCGACCGGGCCGGTGTCCCGTCCTCGGCGCTGTTCGGCGGGCTGCTGGCCGGGCTGGTCCGCGGGCTGGCCGGGCGCACCCCCGTCGACGTGCCCCGGGCCGGTCAGGCGGCCGCGCAGGCCGTCGTCGGGATCTCGATCGGCACGCTGGTCGACCCCGGCACCCTGGCCGCGATCGGGGAGGAGTGGGCGCCGGTCCTGCTGGTCACCCTCGCCACGCTGCTGCTCACCGTCGCCGCGGGGCTGCTGCTGCGGCTGCGGCCGGGCATCAGCCCGGTGACCGGCGCCTTCGCGATGATCGCCGGCGGCGCGTCCGGGATCACCGCGATGGCCCGCGACCTGGGCGCCGACGACCGGATGGTCGCCGTCCTGCAGTACCTGCGCGTGGTGCTGATCGTGGTGTCGCTGCCGGTGGTGGCGACGACGGTCTTCGGCGCCGACCCGGGCGCCGCCGTCGTCCCCGTGGGCCCGCCGGGGCCGGGGGAGCCGGCCGGGCTGCTGTTCACCGTGGCCTGCGCGCTGGCCGGCGTGCTGCTCGCGCGGCTGGTGCGGCTGCCGGTGCCGGCCCTGCTCGGCCCGCTGCTGGTGTCCGCCGCGGCCGACCTGTCCGGCGCCTCCCGCGGCGCGGAGGTGCCGGCGGCGGTCGAGGCGGCGGCCTTCCTGCTCATCGGCCTCGCGGTCGGCGTGCGGTTCACCGTGGCGAGCCTGCGCACCGTCGGCGGAGCGCTGCCGCTGGCCCTGGCGATCATCGTGGGGCTGGTCGCCGCCTGCGCGGGCCTGGGCCTGGTGCTGTCCGCGGCCACCGGCGTCAGCCGCCTCGACGGCTACCTCGCGACGACGCCCGGGGGCCTCTACGCCGTCCTGGCCACGGCCACCGGCAGCGGCGCCGACACCACCTTCGTCCTCGCCGTCCAGGTGCTGCGGCTGTTCGTGATGCTGCTCGCCGCACCGCTGGTGGCCCGGCGGCTGCGCCGCCGCCCGGGATGACGCCGGGCAGGAGGCGCCTACCCTCGACCGGGTGACCGCGCCGAGGGAGGAGACCGACCTGTCCGACGTCGACACCACCGAGCTGCCCGGCGACGCCGCGGCGACGGCGCAGGACGCCGTGCTGCTGTTCGTGGGCGGCCCGCTCGACGGGCGGGTGGAGATCCGCGCCGCACGTCACGGGGACCCGCTGCCCACGGTCACGCACGTGCACCTGCACGACGGCCCGAAGGTCGTCTCCCGCTACGACCTGCACCCGCTGCCCGGCCAGGCCGGCGTCTACCACCTCCGCCCGGCGGGCCCCCAGCCGCCCCGCGACCGCACCGCGGGCGGCTGACCCCTCACCAGCCCTGCAGCCGGCGGGCGGCGGCCACCACCCGGTCGAACACCGCCCGGTCCAGCGCCGCGCCCTCGCGCCGCACGTCCGCCGGGTCGAGCACCAGCAGCCGGTCCAGCCGCACCTCGCTCGGCCGGCCCTGCCGGTCCCACCCGCCGCTGCCGACGTCCATCCACGTGCGGCCGTGCCGGGCCTCGTCGGCGGCGTCGCGGTCGTGGTCCTTGCTGGTCAGCGCGAGGCCGACCAGGTCGGTCCCGCGCCGGCCGACCACGAGCACCGGGCGGTCCTTGCCCCGGCCGTCGCCCTCGTCGTAGGGCACCCAGGCCCACACCACCTCGCCGGGATCGGGCCGGCCGTCGGCCCGGGGGCGGTAGTCCGTGTCGATGCCCGGGCCCGCCGGTCCCGGCTGCGGAGCCCGGGGCGCCCGGCGGGAGGCGCGCCGCGGGCCGGCCGGCGCCGCGGCGGCCCGCACGAGGGAGAGGACGGCGTCCACGAGGCGGCGCGGTCGGCTCATGGCCGCACCGTACGGATCCGCCGGGGTCGGCGCCGTCACAGCCGTCTCGTTCGTCACACCGGTACCAATTCGCCCCGGTTCCGGTTCCGGAGCGTCGTTCCTGGGCACCATTGCGTCACGGGGCGCGCAGCAGACCGCTCCCCGGGAGAGGGGGGCTCCCATGACCTCGGCCCAGCCCGTCGTGGCCACCGTCCCGCTGGGGCGCGAACCACGCGCCAGCGTGCTCGCGGCCTTCCAGCTGGTGGAGGACGCGAGGTACCTCGGCACCGGCCGCGGGCCGCGGCGCCGGCGCACCCGCCGCATCGCCGAGCGGACCGTCGTCTCCCGGCGGCTCGCCCGCGACCTGCCGGTCTCGTAGCGGGTCCGGGGCGACCACGTCTCAGGCGACCACACCTCAGGCGACGCAGAACTCGTTGCCCTCGGGGTCGGCGAGCGTGGCCCACGTGTAGGGCCCCTGCGACTCCCGCCAGAGCTCGGTGGCGCCCATGCTGAGCAGCCGGGCCACCTCGGCCTCCCGCCGCTCGGCGCCCACGTGCACGTCGAGGTGTACGCGGTTCTTGACCGTCTTGGCCTCGGGGACCCGCTGGAACAGCACCCGCGGGCGGCCGGGGTCGGGGGAGGTGATGGCCGCGCCCACGGCCCACACCAGCCGGCCGCGGTGCGTGGTGGTGTCGGCCTCCGTGGCGTGCCCGGCCGCCACCGTCCGCCGGATGAACTCCTCGTCCTGGGGCTCCACCTGCCAGCCCAGCGCCTCGGCCCACCAGTCGGCCTGCGCGTGCGGGTCGGCCGAGTCGATCACCACCTGCACGTCCGTCGCCATGCCCCGCAGCCTGGCAGGCCGTGGTGACGTTCTGGACGGCCTGCCTGCAGGGGCCCGTCGCGAGCCTGCGAGCGGTGGGGGGGCAGGGAGGTCCTTCCTCAGAGCTCGAGGGCGAGCTCCGCGCGGATCGTCGCGTCGTCGGGCAGCGGCGTCTCGAGCCGGCAGTGGTCGCGGATCATGACGCCGAAGGGCGGCAGCGCGCCGCGGTCGATGCGGGCCGCCGGGTCCCACAGCCCCGAGCGCATGACCGCCTTGGCGCACTGCAGGTAGGCCCGCTGCACGGTGACGACCAGCAGCGAGCGCGGCGGCTTGCCGAACTCGGTGAGGTCGACGTCGAGGGCGTCGGCGGGGGCGAGCTCCCCGGTGCCGAAGACCTTGAGGGTCTCCTCCACGCCCGGCACGAAGAACAGCAGCGCCACCCGCGGGTTGACCGCGACCCGGCGCAGGCTGTCGAGCCGGTTGTTGCCCTGCCGGTCGGGCAGCACCAGGCGGTGCTCGTCGAGGACCCGCACGAAGCCCGGGTCGCCGCCGCGCGGGGAGATCTCCGGCCAGCCGTCGGCGTCGGCCGTCGACATCGTCAGGAACGGCGAGAGCCCGATGAAGGCGCGGCAGTGGACGTCGAGGTGGTCGATCTCCTTGTCCAGCACCAGCTGCGAGGGCGGGCGGTACCCCGCGAGGACCGGGTCGGTGCCGTCGTCGTGCATGCGCAGCACCGTAACCCCGCTAGCGTGGCCGGCCGTGTCCGTGACGTGGAGCGCCCCGGTCCGCTTCGTCGAGTGCGACCAGCAGGGCGTGGTCTTCAACGCGCACTACCTGGTGTGGGCCGACGAGGCCAGCGCCCTGTGGTGGGCCTCGCTCGGCCTGCCGTGGCAGGAGATCGCCGCCCGCGCCGACCCGGTGGTCAAGGCCAGCACGCTGGAGTGGTCCTCGCCGGCGCGCTACGGCGACACGGTCGCCGTCGACGCCGAGACCGAGCGGGTGGGCCGCACCAGCGTGACCGTGCGCTTCACCGTCCGGGTGGGCGAGCGGGTGTGCTGCGTCGTGCGCAGCACCTACGTCGGCACGGCCGGCGGCGCCCCGGTGCCCTGGCCCGACGACGTCCGGGAGCGGCTCACCGCCGGCTGAGCGCCTCCCCGGGCGGCAGCAGCGGCAGGTCCGCCGGCGGGCCCTCCTCGACCAGCCGCCGGAGCGCGTCGGTGTCGGCGTGCTCGGCCACGAGGTCGCCGAGGGCGTCCAGGCGCCGCTCGCGGACGGCGGCGAAGGAGGTGCCGGGCGCCGGCGTGAACCGCCGCCCGGTCGCGCGCGCCACCTCGGTGAGGAAGGCCCGCCGGAAGCCGTCGTTCTCCAGCGCGCCGTGCCAGGTGGTGCCCCACACCGACCCGGCCCGGCCGCCGTCGAGGAACGGCTCGGCGGCGCCGGTGTAGGTGACCACGCCGTGGTGGATCTCGTAGCCGTGCACCGGGTGGCCGAGGGCCCGCCCGGACGGTCGGCCGAGCGTCTTCTCCCGCGCGAACCGCACCTCGGCCGGCAGCAGCCCCAGCCCGGCGACGGCGCCGGCCCGCGACTCGACGTCGTCGGTGATCGTGCGGGCGAGCATCTGGTGCCCGCCGCAGATGCCGAGCACCGGCCGGCCCTCGGCCGCGCGCCGGAGCACCGCGTCGGCCAGGCCGCTCGCGCGCAGCCACGCCAGGTCGGCCACGGTCGAGCGGGTGCCCGGCAGCACCACGAGGTCGGCGTCGGCGGCCTCCTCGGGGCGGGTGACGAACCGGACGAGCACACCGGGCTCGGCGGCCAGCGCGTCGAGGTCGGTGGCGTTGGACAGCCGGGGCAGCCGGGCCACGGCCACCCGCAGCACGTCCTCGCCGTGCGGCGGCCCGGCCGGGGAGACGCCGGTGGGGATGCCGAGGGAGTCCTCGACGTCGACCGCGGCGCCGGGCAGCCAGGGCAGCACGCCGAGCGTGGGCCGCCCGGTGAGCGCGGTGAGCTGGTCGAGGCCGGGCCGCAGCAGCCGGACGTCGCCGCGGAACTTGTTGACCAGGAAGCCGGCCACCAGCCGCTGGTCGGCCGGCGGCATGAGCGCGACCGTGCCGTAGAGCGCGGGGAACACCCCGCCGCGGTCGATGTCGCCGACGACGACCACCGGCAGCCCCGCCGCGGTGGCCAGGCCCATGTTGGCGATGTCGTCGGCGCGCAGGTTGATCTCGGTGGGGGAGCCGGCGCCCTCGCAGACGACGACGTCGAACCGCGACCGCAGGTCGGCCAGGCTGGCCAGGACCTGCTCCAGCAGCGCGGCCTTCATCGGCCGGTAGGACAGCGCCGTCACCTCGGCCACCGGCCGGCCGAGGACGACGACCTGGCTGGCGTCCTCGCCGCCGGGCTTGAGCAGCACCGGGTTCATCGCCGCCTCGGGCTCCACACCGGCGGCCGCGGCCTGCATGACCTGCGCCCGGCCGATCTCGGCGCCGTCGGCGGTGACCATCGAGTTGTTGCTCATGTTCTGCGCCTTGAACGGCGCCACCCGCACGCCCTGGCGGGCCAGCCAGCGGCAGATGCCGGCGGTGACGACGGACTTGCCGGCGTCGGAGGTGGTGCCGGCGACGAGCAGGGCGCCGCTCACGGGGCGGCGGGTGGCGCGCTGGGTGCGGGCTGCTGCCCCCACCCGGCCTTCTCCTGCCCCGACAGCTCGGCGATGGCCTCCATGATCCGGTCGGTGACGTCGCGGCGCGGGCGGCCTTTCGCGGCCTGGCCGCGGTACTCCGGGAAGGTCAGCGGCGCCCCGAAGGTGACCGACACCCGGTGGGGGCGCGGCCAGCGGGAGTCGACCGGCTGGACCCGGTCGGTGCCGGCGACGGCGACCGGCACCACCGGGCAGTCGGCGGTGAGCGCCAGCCAGGCGACGCCGGTCTTGCCGCGGGCCAGCCGGCCGTCGCGGGAGCGGGTGCCCTCGGGGTAGATGCCGAAGCCCTCCCCCCGCCGCAGCACGCCGAGCGCGGTGTCGAGGGCCCCCTGGGCGGCCCGGGAGGTCTCCCGCTCCACCGGCATCGCGCCCAGCGCGGTGAACAGCGTGCGGGTGAGCCACCCGCCGACGCCGGAGCCGGTGAAGTACTCGGCCTTGGCCAGGTAGTGCACCCGGCGCGGGGCGGCCAGCGGGATCACGATGCTGTCGACGAACGACAGGTGGTTGCTGGCGATGATGAAGGCGCCGGTGGCCGGCACGTTCTCCCGTCCGCGCACCCGCGCCCGGAACACCAGGACCAGCAGCGGCCGCAGCAGGAACCGTGCGACGAGGTAGAACACCCGTCCTCCTCCCTCGGTCCCGGCACCGCCGGCCGGATCCCCCGGGGCATCCTCCCCTGCCGCCGGGAGGAGGACGGCGGCAGGGGAGGGGCCGGCTCAGTGCCCGGCGCCGCCGGGCGGGCAGGCGTCGCGCAGGATCTCCCGCACCTCCGCCGACAGCGGCCGCTGGCCCGAGGCCGAGGCCACCAGGTCGAGGGCGACCTCGCGGACCTTGCGGTGGGTGTGGCTGGAGATGTGCGCCAGCAGGTCGAAGGCCACCTGGTCACCGCACCCGGTCAGGAGCATGAGCACGCCCTTGGCCTGCTCGATCGGGGCCCGGCTGGCCATGGCGGTCCGCATCTGCGCGACCTCCGCCTCGAGGGCCCGCACCCGGTCCTCGGCCGCGGCCGGCCGCGGGCTGTCCACGACGAGGCCCTCGACGGCGGCCACCCGGCCCTCGTCGTCGAGCCGGGGCTCGCCGAGCAGCACCACGGCACGGTGCCCGCCGGCGTCGGTGCGCACCCGCACCTCCAGGCAGAACGCCTGCGCCACGGTGATCGCAGCCGACAGCGCCTCGATGGTCCGCGGCCGGTCGTCGGGGTGCTGGGCGGCGACCAGCGCCTCGGTGGAGGGGCCGTCGCCGGCCGGACCGAGCAGGGCGCTCATCTCCTCCGACCACCACCACTCGCCGCTGACGCGGTCGTACCGCCAGCGGCCGGCCAAGCGGGTGCGCCGGGCCGCCAGCGGCGGAGGGGCCGGAGGGCGTGCGGGCGGCGCGGGGACCGCGTGCCCCGCGGCGCCGCGGTGTCGGGACCGGAGGGGGTACTGGGTGGACGTCATCGCGTGCTCCGGGAGCGCGCCGGGCGGTGCCCGGGAGAGCGCCGCTCAGCCGGTTGTTCGACCTGTCGCGGGAGCCGGCGGGGCCGGCCGCTCGAATGGTCTGACGGTAGCCGCCCGCACCGGGATGCGCACGCCATGCAGACGGATCTGTCCGGTTCGTGTCACACGACCGTGACGGGCCGGGCCGGGTGGCGCGCGACCGGTCCGCTGCGGAGGGCGGCGTCCACCGAGGCCAGCGTGGTCACCGCCGACCGCAGCCGGTCCGGCGGCAGGGTGAAGGGCAGCCGCAGGTGGTCGTCGAAGACCGTGCCGGTGCCGAAGACGCGCCCCTCGGCCAGCAGCAGGCCCAGCGGGGCGGCAGCGGCGGCCAGGGCGGCGGCGCTCGTCCCGGTGGGGAGCGCGCACCACGACGACAGCCCGCCGCCGGGGCGGGGCGCGCGCCAGTGCGGCAGTCGCGCGCCCACCTCGGCGAGCAGCACCTCGCGGCGCTCCCGCAGCAGTGCGCGGCGGCCGGGCAGCACGGTGTCGAGGTCGCGGACCAGCGCCGCCGCGGCGAGCTGGTCGAGCGGGCCGACCGACAGCTGGCGGCGGCCCAGGACGGCGCCCAGGGAGGCGGCCAGCGCCGCGTCGGTGCGCAGCCAGCCGATCCGCAGCCCGCCCCACACCGCCTTGGACAGCCCCCCGACGGTGACCGTGGCGGCGTCGGGCAGGCCGGCGGCGTAGGGCGGCAGCGGCCCCTGGTCGTCGAGCCACAGCTCCGCGGTCACCTCGTCGACGATCGTCAGCACGCCCTGCTGCCACAGCGTCGCGGCCAGCCGCCGCCGGCCGGCCGCCGACAGCCGCGCGCCGGAGGGGTTGGAGAAGTCGGGCATGAGGAAGGCCAGCCGCGGGCTGCTCTGCCGGACGGCGAGGTGCGCGGCCGCCACGACCGCGTCGGGGTCGGCCGGGTCGACGGTCACCGGCACGCACCGCCCGCCGGCCGCGGTCACCATGCCCAGGGCGCCGGGGTAGGTGGGGTGCTCGACCAGCACCCGGTCGCCGGGCTGCAGCAGCGTCTCGACCACCGTCGCCGTGGCGTCGCCGGTGCCGGCGGTGACCACCACCTGCTCGGGGTCGGTGGGCAGGCCGCGGGCGGTGTAGCGGTCGGCGATCGCGGCGCGCAGCTCGGGCAGCCCGCCGGGCGCGTAGCCGTGGCCGCCGGCGAGCGCGGGCAGCCGCGCCAGCGCCTGCTGGTAGGCCGGCAGCAGCTCCGGGGCGGCCTCCGGCGAGGCGTGGGCGAGGTCGAGGACCCCGGGGTCGGCGGTGGGCGCGGTCCACACCGCGCCGGCCGGCGGTGTCTCGAGCACGGTGCCCGCGCCGTGCCGGGTGCTCGCCCGGCCCTCCTCGCGCAGCAGCCGGTAGGCCGAGGCGACGGTGACCCTGCTGACGGCCAGCGCCGCGGCCAGGTCCCGCTCGGCGGGCAGCCGGGTGCCCGGCGCGAGCTGCCCCAGTGCGACCAGCTCGCCGACCCGGCGGGCGAGGGTGGCGTACCGGGGCCCGGACGCCTCCCCGAGTGGCCCGACCAGCGCGGCGAGCTCGCCCGCGGTGGACTGATCCGCTCCCAGTGGCATGCGGGCCACCATGCCGGATTGGACCGCTTCCGTCCAGGCCGGATGGTGCCACCGTCTCCGGCATGACCACTGGTGCAGTCCTCGTCCTGCTCGTCCTGCTCGGCCTCGGCGGCCTGGTGGTGACCACCCTGGTGATCGCCGTCCGCGGTGGCCGCGGTCCGGCCGACCCGCCGGCCAGCCGCCCGCACGCCGACCCGGCCGGCTTCCCCGTCCTGCCGCAGCCGCGCGGCGTCCTCCACGGCCGCGGGCCGCTGACCCGTCCTCAGCCGCGCCGGGGTGCCCTGGCCGCGGCGGCGAGGAGCGCCGCGCCCAGCCACACCGCCCGCGACAGGCGCACCGCCCGGGCGACGTCGCTGCTGTCGGGTGCCCGGCCGTCGCCGAGCACCGGCCGGTCCTCCACCCTGCTGCCGTAGACGTTGCGGCCGCCCAGCCGCAGTCCCAGCGCGCCGGCCGCCGCGGCCTCGCAGCGGCCGGCGTTGGGGCTGGGGTGGGCGGCGCCGTCGCGCTGCCAGACCCGCAGCGCGCCGCGCGGGGAACCGCCGGCCAGCGGGGCGAGGGCGACGGTGAGCGCGGCGGTCAGCCGGGCGGGCAGCCAGTTGGCGACGTCGTCGGCGCGGGCGGCGGCCCAGCCGAAGCGGGCGTGGCGCGGCGAGCGGTGGCCCACCATCGCGTCGAGGGTGTTGACCGCGCGGTACCCGAGCAGCCCCGGCAGGCCGGCCAGCGCTCCCCAGACCAGCGGGGCCACGGCGGCGTCGGAGGTGTTCTCGGCGACCGACTCGACGGTGGCCCGGGCCAGCTCTCCGCCGTCGAGGGCCGAGGGGTCGCGACCGGCCAGCGTCGGCAGCAGCGCGCGGGCGGCGGGCAGGTCCCCGGCCTCCAGCACCCCGGCCATCGCCGTCGCCGCGCGGCCCAGCGAGGTGCCGCCGAGCACCGCCCACGTGGCGAGGGCGACCGCGGCCGTGCGCGCCGCGGGCCGCCCGCGGGTGACCCGGTCGGCCGCCGTCCCCAGCCCCGTGGCACCGGCGACCAGGACTCCCGCGTACCCGGCGCCGGCCGCGCGGGAGTCCCGCCAGAGCCGCCGCTCCAGCGCGGCGGCGAGGGTGCCGAAGCCGGCCACCGGGTGCCGGCGCGCGGGGTCGGCGAGCAGCAGGTCGGCGGCCGCGCCGAGGGCCAGGCCGAGGGCGGCGGGGAGGTCCCGGCGGAGCAGCACGCCGACCATCCTGCCGAGACCGGTTCCTAGGATCGCGGCCATGCGCCTGCCCGGCCGTTACGACGGCGTCGCCCGGCCGATCGTCACCTACGGCAGCAACGAGGTGCTGCACCGCCCGACCGCCCCGGTCACCGAGTTCGACGAGCGGCTGCGCCGGCTCGTGCTCGACATGTTCGCCTCGATGCGCGCGGCCGACGGCGTGGGCCTGGCGGCCAACCAGATCGGCGTCGACGCGCGGGTGTTCGTCATCGACTGCCCCGACGCCGACGGCGAGGACGTCGTCGGCTACGTCGTCAACCCGTCGCTGACGCTGCCCGGGCCGGCCGACGGCGAGCCCGCGGAGGAGGTCACCGAGGAGGGCTGCCTGTCGGTGCCCGGCCCCTACGCCGACCTCGCCCGCGCCTTCCGCGCCCGGGTCGACGGCGTGGACGTCGCGGGCCGGCCGGTGACGATCGAGGCGACCGGCATGGCGGCCCGGTGCCTGCAGCACGAGGTCGACCACCTCGACGGCGTCGTCTACGTCGACCGGCTGCCCGAGGACCTGCGGGAGCGGCTGCTGGCCGAGGCCGCCGGGCCCGAGGGGGAGCTGCCGGCGTGAGCGAGACGGTCGCGGCCCCCGCCGCCCCGGTGGTCGTCGTCGGCATCGGCGCCGACGGGTGGGACGGGCTGGCGCCCACCTCCCGCGTCGAGGTCGAGCGCGCCGACGTGCTGCTCGGCAGCGCCCGCCAGCTCGACCTGGTGCCGCCGGAGGTGACCGCCGAGCGAGTCCCGTGGCCCTCGCCGCTCACCGAGGCCCTGCCCGGTCTGGTCGACGGGCACGCCGGGCGGGCGGTGGTGGTGCTGGCCAGCGGCGACCCGATGCTGTCGGGCATCGGCACCACGCTCACCCGGCTGCTGGGCGCCGAGCGGGTGCGGGTGCTGCCGGCGCCGTCGTCGGTGTCGCTGGCCTGCGCGCGGCTGGGCTGGGCGGTGGAGGAGACCGAGGTGGTCGCCCTGGTCGGCCGGCCGATCGAGCTGCTGCACCCGCACGTGCAGCCCGGCCGGCGGCTGCTGGTGCTCGGTTCCGACGGCGAGACCCCGGCCCAGGTCGCGGCGCTGCTGTCGGCGCGCGGCTACGGGCAGAGCCTGGTCACGGTGCTCGGCGGGCTGGGCGGCCCGGACGAGGAGGTGCGCACCGGCACCGCGGCCACCTGGTCGCAGCCGGCACCGGCGCTGGTGGTCACCGCCGTCGAGTGCCGCGCCGACCGCGGGACCGCGCCGCTGCCCACCACGCCCGGCCTGCCCGACGGCGCCTACGAGTCCGACGGGCAGCTGACGCGGTCGGAGGTCCGCGCGGTCACCCTCTCCCGGCTCGCGGCGGTGCCCGGGCAGCTGCTGTGGGACGTGGGCGCCGGGTCGGGCTCGATCGGCATCGAGTGGATGCGCGCCCACCCCACCTGCCGCGCGGTCGCCGTCGAGGCCTCCGCCGAGCGCGCCGAGCGGATCGCCCGCAACGCCGCCCGGCTCGGCGTGCCCTACCTGCGGGTGGTGCACGGCCACGCGCCGGAGGTGCTCTCGCGCCTGGGCGCGCCCGACGCGGTGTTCATCGGCGGCGGGCTGACCACGCCGCTGCTGGTGGAGTCGTGCTGGGACGCGCTGCCGCCCGGCGGGCGCATGGTGGCCAACGCCGTCACGGTGGAGAGCGAGGCGGTGCTGGCCCGGTGGCACGCGCAGGTGGGCGGTGACCTGGTGCGGGTGGAGGTGCAGCGCGCCGAGCCGGTCGGGTCGTTCACCGGCTGGAAGCCCGCGATGCCCGTGACGATCTGGTCGGTGACCCGGTGGTGAGCGCGCACTTCCGCGGAAGTGCCCGGGGAGGTCCTCCGGTGACCGTGCACTTCATCGGCGCCGGCCCGGGCGCGGCCGACCTGGTCACGCTGCGCGCGGCGCGGATCATCGCCACCGCCCCGGTCTGCCTCTACGCCGGCGCGCTGGTGCCCCGCGAGCTGCTCGCCACCGCCCCGCCCGGCGCGCGGCTGGTCGACACCGCCGACCTCGACCTCGACGCCATCACCGCCGAGCTCGTCGCCGCGCACGCGGCCGGGCACGACGTCGCCCGGCTGCACTCCGGCGACCCGTCGGTGTACAGCGCGATGGCCGAGCAGATGCGCCGGCTCGACGCCGCCGGCGTGCCCTACGACGTCGTCCCGGGGGTGCCCGCGTTCGCCGCCGCGGCCGCGTCGCTCAAGCGGGAGCTCACCGTGCCCGGCGTGGGGCAGACCGTGGTGCTCACCCGCACCAGCGCACGGTCCACGCCGATGCCGCCGGGGGAGGAGCTGGCCGCCTACGCCGCCACCGGGGCCACGCTGGTGCTGCACCTGGCCGTGCAGCGGATCGCCGAGCTCGCGCCGCAGCTGGCCGCGCACTACGGCGACGACGGCCCGGTCGCCGTCGTCGCCCGGGCCAGCCGCGACGACGAGCTGGTGCTGCGCGGCACGCTCGCCGACATCGCCGGGCAGGTCGAGGCCGCGGGCGTGCGGCGGACGGCGGTCGTCGTCGTGGGCCCGGTGCTCACCGCCGAGCAGTTCCCCGACAGCCACCTGTACTCGACGGCGCGGTGCCGTCAGGCCTGACCCACGACCTCACCGGCGCGGTCGATCACCACGACGTCGACCTCGACCGGCGCCCCCCTCAGCACGCCGAGCGCCGTCTCCCGGGCGCCCGCGGCCACCAGGTCGCCGAGCGGCAGCCCGGCCGCCTGGCACTGCCGCAGCGCGTCGAGCGCGGTGTTCGCGCCGCGCACGCCCTCGACCAGCTCGCGCGGGCCGCCCGCGCCGGCCACCCGGGCGGCGAGGGAGTCGAAGGACACCTGCGAGCGGCCCGAGTGCAGGTCGAGGTGGCCGTCGGCGAGCTTGGCCAGCTTGCCGATGCCCCCGGCGACGGTCAGCCGCGGCACCGGGTGGCGGCGCAGGTACTTGAGCACCGCGCCGGCGAAGTCGCCCATGTCCAGCAGCGCGTCCTCGGGCAGCCCGTGCAGCTCCTGCACCGTCCGCTCGCTGGTCGAGCCGGTGCACCCGGCGACGTGGGTGCGCCCGGCCGCGCGGGCGACGTCGATGCCGCGGCGGATCGAGTCGATCCACGACGAGCACGAGTAGGGCACGACGACCCCGGTGGTGCCCAGCACCGACAGCCCGCCGACGATCCCCAGCCGCGGGTTCCACGTCCGGCGCGCCAGCTCCGCGCCGTGCTCGATGGACACCTCGACGACGACGTCGCCGCTGCCGCCGTGCCGGTGCGCCACCATGGCCACGTGCTCGCGCACGAACTGCCGCGGCATCGGGTTGATCGCCGGCTCGCCCACCGCCAGGGGCAGGCCCGGCTTGGTCACCGTGCCCACGCCCTCCCCCGCCCGGAAGACGACGCCGCTGCCCGGCTCGCCGTGCGCCACCCGCACGCCCACCAGGGCGCCGTGGGTGACGTCGGGGTCGTCGCCGGCGTCCTTGACGACCGCCGCGCGGGCCGCGCCGGGCTCGAGCGCCTCCGTGGCCAGCGCGAAGGACGGGTGCCGGTCGTGGGGCAGGTGGATGGTCACCGGGTCGGGGAACTCGCCGGTGAGCAGCGCGGTGTAGGCCGCGGTGGCCGCCGCCGTCGCGCACGCGCCGGTGGTCCACCCGTGCCGCAGCCCGGAGGCGCCGTCCCTGCCCACGCGCCCATGATCCCCGGAGCCCGGCCGTGACCGGGCAGGTCCTCGTGCTCGGCGGCACCGGCGAGGCGCGGCGGCTGGCCGCGGCGCTGGTGGCCGAGGGCGTCGACGTGCTCTCCAGCCTCGCCGGGCGGGTGGCCGACCCGCTGCTGCCCGAGGGCCAGGTGCGGGTCGGCGGCTTCGGCGGCGCCGACGGGCTGGCCGACTGGCTGGCCACCCACCGGCCGGCCGCCGTGGTCGACGCCACCCACCCCTTCGCCGCGCGGATCACCGCCAACGCCGCCGCGGCGGCCGCCCGGCACGGCACGCCGCTGCTGCGGCTGCAGCGCCCCGGCTGGACCCCGGGACCGGGGGACGACTGGCGCTACGTGGACTCGCTGGCCGCGGCGGCCGAGGCCGTGCACGGGCGCGGCACGGCCTTCGTCACCACCGGCCGGCAGGGCGTCGGCGCCTTCGCCGCCCTGCCCGGGCGGGTGCTGGTGCGCGCGGTCGACCCGCCCGACGAGCCGCTGCCGGACGGGGCGACGCTGCTGCTGGCCCGCGGCCCGTTCACCGAGGAGGAGGAGGTGGCGCTGATGCGCGAGCACGGCGTCGACGTCGTCGTCGCCAAGGACTCCGGCGGGCACCTGACCGAGGCCAAGCTCACCGCCGCCCGTCGGCTCGGGCTGCCGGTCGTCCTCGTGCGCCGGCCGCCGCTGCCGGCGGGGGTCGCCGTGGTGGGCACCGTGGAGGAGGCGCTGCGCTGGGTGCGGGAAACCGGTTGAGACGCCCCGGTGCCGGATCGCAGGATGGCGCCTCGTGGAACCGATGACCGAGACCCAGGTGCGGCGCTCCTTCGTCAACTGCTCGAAGGGCGAGGCGAACTCCGCCACGCTGCCGCGCGACCTGGCCGACCTGCCGTGGGACGAGCTCGAGGTGCTCGGCTGGCGCGACGCGAAGGCGCCGCTGCGCGGCTACCTCGTGGTGCAGCGGGAGGGGCGGCCGGTCGGCATCGCGCTGCGCGCCGCGGAGTCGCGGATGTCGGCCCGCCGCAGCGTGATGTGCCTGCTGTGCCGGTCCACGCAGTCCGGCGACGCGGTGTCGCTGTTCACCGCGCGGCGGGCCGGGGAGGCCGGGCGCAACGGCAACACGGTGGGCACCTACGTGTGCGCCGACCTCGGCTGCGCCGCGCGCGCCCGCACCGAGATCCCACCGTGGCTGCACGACCGCGACCCGCTCGTCGTGGGCGAGGAGCGGGTCGCGGAGCTGCGCGGGCGGGTCGGGGAGTTCCTCGCCGCCGTCCTGGGGTGACCCCGCCGCTCAGGCGGCGGTGATCCGGGAGCGGACCGCTCACCCGGACGGGCCGCTCACCGGGGGCAACGGGTAGCGGAGGCCGCCGCGGGCTACCTACCGGGGGTGACCGGACCCGTTCCGCTGACCGACGCGCTGCAGGAGCTCCGCGATGCGGTCGCGCACGCCCCGCTCGGCCTGGCCACCCCCGGCCGCGAGGCGACCGCCCGCACCGCGCGGGCCGTCGTCGACCAGGTCGACGACTACCTGCTGCCCCGGCTGCGCGACCTCGACGCCCCACTGCTGGCGGTGGTCGGCGGCTCGACCGGCGCCGGCAAGTCCACGCTGGTCAACAGCGTGCTGGGCGCGAAGGTGACCGCGCCCGGCGTGCTGCGGCCGACCACCCGCGCGCCGGTGCTGGTCTGCTCACCGGCCGACCTGGCCGCGTTCTCCGGCGAGCGCGTGCTCCCGCACCTGCCCCGCACGACCGGCGGGGGCGAGAGCGCCCGCGACGTCACCGGGGGGTTGCGGCTGGTGCCCAGCGAGGCGCTGCCCGCCGGGCTGGCGCTCATCGACGCCCCCGACGTCGACTCGGTGGTGGAGGCCAACCGCGACCTCGCCGGGCAGCTGCTGTCGGCCGCCGACCTGTGGGTGTTCGTGACGACGGCGGCGCGCTACGCCGACGCCGTCCCGTGGGACCTGCTGCGGACGGCGCAGGAGCGGGGCACCGCGCTGGCCGTCGTCCTCGACCGGACGCCGCCGGAGGCGGTGACCGAGGTCGCCGCCGACCTCGCCTCGATGCTCCAGCGCGGCGGGCTGGGCGGCGCGCGGCTGTTCGTCGTCGAGGAGCGGCCGCTGACCGACGGCTTCCTGCCCGAGGACCAGGTCGCCCCGCTGCGCGACTGGCTGCGGGGCCTGGCCGCCGACCAGGAGCAGCGCGCCGCCGTGGTGCGGCAGACCCTGGCCGGGGCGCTGGAGAGCCTCGACGGGCGGGTGGCCGCGGTGGCCGACGGGGTCGACGAGCAGGCCGCGGCCGCGCGCGGCCTGGCCGACGCCGCCGACGCCGCCTACGGCGGCGCGCGTGCCGCCGTCGCCGAGGGCGTGGGCAACGGCAGCCTGCTGCGCGGGGAGGTGCTCGCCCGCTGGCAGGACTTCGTCGGCACCGGGGAGTGGATGCGCTCGCTGCAGAGCCAGGTGGGGCGGCTGCGCGACCGGATCGGTGCGGCGCTCACCGGCCGGCCGTCGACGGCGGACTCGCTGTCCGGGGCGCTGGAGTCCGGCGTGGAGACGCTGCTGCGGTCGGAGGCCGACCGCGCCGCCGAGCGCACGGTCACCGCGTGGCGCTCGCTGCCCGGCGGTGCGGCGCTGGTGGCGGGGCGGGAGGAGGACCTCGGCGCGACCTCGCCGGACTTCGCCCCGGCCGCCGCCGAGGAGGTGCGCGACTGGCAGGGGTACGTGCTGGATCTGGTCCGCGAGGAGGGCGCGAGCCGGCGGTCCCGGGCGCGGCTGCTGTCCTGGGGGGTGAACGGCGCCGGGGCGGTGGTGATGGTCGCCGTCTTCGCCTCGACGGCGGGGCTGTCGGGGGCGGAGCTGGCGATCGCCGGCGGGACGACCGCGGTGGGGCAGCGGGTGCTGGAGGCGGTGTTCGGCGACGCCGCGGTGCGCGCGCTGGCCGCCCGCGCCCGCGCCGACCTCGACGCCCGCGCCACCCGGCTGCTGGGCACAGAGCAGGACCGCTTCGACGAGCTGCTGGGCGTCGTCGCCGGCGCCCCCGACGCGGCCGACCGGCTGCGGGCCGCCGTCGCCACGCTCGCCGCGGCCCGGGGCGTGGCCGCGTGAGGGGTCGGGAGACGCCGCTGGCCGACCGGCTGGCCGCGCTGCGCGAGGCGGTCGGGGTGGCCGAGGGGCGGTTGGAGGTGCCCGAGGTGGGCGCGGCCCGGCAGCTGCTGGCCAAGGCCGGGGCCCGGGAGGCGCTGGGCGACGCGACCGTCGTCGCGCTGGCCGGCGCCACGGGCAGCGGCAAGTCCACGCTGTTCAACGCGCTGTCCGGCGCGGAGGTGAGCACCCCGGGGGTGCGGCGGCCGACGACCGGCGTGGCGCACGCCAGCGTCTGGGGCGAGCACGGCGCCGACCGGCTGCTCGACTGGCTGGAGGTCCCGCGGCGGCACCGGGTGGACGACGGCGACCCGGCCCTCGACGGGCTGGTGCTGCTGGACCTGCCCGACCACGACAGCGTGCGGCTGGAGAACCGGCTGGAGGTCGACCGGCTGGTGCAGCTGGTCGACGTCCTGGTGTGGGTGCTCGACCCGCAGAAGTACGCCGACGACGCCGTGCACACCCGCTACCTCGCGCCGCTGGCCGGGCACGCGGGGGTGCTGCTGGTGGTGCTCAACCAGGTCGACCGGCTCGACGAGGCGGCGGTGGTGGCGTGCCTGGCCGACCTGCGCCGGCTGCTCGACGAGGAGGGCCTGGCGGGGACGCCGGTGCTGCCCACCGCGGCCCGCAGCGGCCTGGGGCTGCCGGAGCTGCGTGCCGAGCTGGCCCGCCGGGTGGGTGCGCGCAGGGCGGCCACCGACCGGCTCACGGCCGATGCCCGCGCCGCGGCCGGCGCGCTCGCCGTCCACTGCGCGCCCGACCTCGGCCGCGACCGCGGACCCGGCCGCGCCGCCCGCGACGAGCTCACCGGGGCGCTGGCCGACGCCGCGGGGGTGCCTGCGGTCGTCGGCGCGGTGGAGCGCTCGGCCCGCCGCAGCGGCACCGCGCACACCGGCTGGCCGCTGCTGCGGTGGACGCGGAAGCTGCGGGCCGACCCGCTGTCGCGGCTGCACCTGGGCGACGAGCGGTCGCGCACGTCGCTGCCGCAGGCGGGAGCGGTGCAGCTGGCCGGCATGGACGCCGCGCTGCGCCGGGCCCGCGACGACGCCGGCCGCGGGCTGCCCCCGGCCTGGCGCGACGAGCTGCGACGCACCACCGAGGACGTCGGCGAGCGGCTGCCCGACCGGCTCGACCGCGCCGTCGCCGGCACCGACCTGGGGCCGGACCGCACGCCGCTGTGGCAGCGCGCCGTCGGCGGCCTGCAGTGGCTGCTCGCGCTGGTGGCGCTGGCCGGGGCGCTGTGGCTGATCGGGCTGGTCGCGCTCGGGCTGCTGCAGCTCGACGACGTCGTCCCGCTGCCCCGGGTGCAGGGCATCCCGCTGCCCACGGTGCTGCTCGTGCTCGGCCTGCTGGCCGGGGTGCTGCTCGCGGTCCTGTCCCGGCCGCTGGTGGCCGCCGGCGCCAGACGCCGGGCGCGCACGGCCAGGCGACGGCTCACCGCGCGGGTCTCGGAGGTGGCCGACGAGGAGGTGCTGGCACCGGTGGCGGAGGTGCGCGCCGAGCACGACCGCTACTGCGCGGCGGTGGGGCGGGCCGCGTCCTGACGTGCGGCACCGGCAGGCGTGGACACCGGGTGCCGGGACGGCCAGGCTGGCCCTCCGTACCGGCGAGGGGAGCGGTCGATGGCTGCGCGCTACGAGTACAAGGTCGAGGAGATCCGCGAGGGCATGCTCGGCGGCAAGATGTCCGGCGACAAGCTCGAGGGGGTCCTCAACGCGCGCGCCCGTGAGGGCTGGCAGCTCAGGGCGATCACCGCCGTCCAGGTGAAGGGCCGCATCGGGCCCGGCGGCGTCGAGGGCGTGCTGGTGACCTTCGAGCGGCCCCTCGTCTGAGCTTCCCGACAGCGGTCGGGGAGCTGTCAGTTCGGGTTCAGGTCCTCGATCCTCCCCAGCAGCCAGAGGCGGACGTCGGCGAGGCGGTCCTCCCGGGAGGCGGCCAGCTGCTCGCGCAGTCGCTCGCGGTCCTCGCGGGACGGGTCGTCGATCACGTCGAGATCCCGTACCCAGCGGAGCCCGCTTCTACTGCTCAGGAGCTGCGGACGGCGAGCAGGGTCGCGGCGAGCAGGACCACCGAGCTCAGCGCGACGAGGGTCCCGGCGGCCACCCGGCCGGTGCGTGGCCGGAGCAGACGGGCGCCGGCGAGCACCAGGCACACACCGACCAGCAGCAGGACACCCCTGGGCCGTCCACCCGGTGTCCAGCCAGGTGTCGGCCGTCCGGCACGGGCGGCAGGCCGTGACGGCCACCACGGCGAGGCTGCGGTCAGCGGCGCCCGCGCGTTCGGCCGGGGAGCGGGCGCCCGGAGCTGAGGCTCGCTCATCAGTGGCCGTGACCAGGGACCGCTCGTCTCGGGCGTCGGGCACGGCGACAGCCTCGACGGGCGACCGCCCACGGGCGATCACACCCGCGGAGCGGTGTTCGCGGGCAGCTCGCCCTGGATCAGAAGGGCGGTGGGTCGTCGTCCGGCTGGGCCGGTTCGTCCACTCGTGGTGGTTCAGGTGGCGGTGGTGGTCGCAGTCCCGGTGGCCGGGTGGTCCGGGTGATGCCGGACGGTGTGGTGACGGTGAGCGTGCCGTCCTCGGCCATCTCGAAGCGCCAGCCGCGGGCGAAGGTCTTCACCCGGTGATGCGAGCGGCACAGGCAGCACAGGTTGGCGCAGTCGGTGAGCCCGCCGTGCGCGTGCGGGAGGACGTGGTCGGCGTCGGCCCAGCCGACCCGCTGCCCGCAGGTCGGGAAGCGGCAGGTGCGGTCGCGGGTGCGCACGAACGCCTGCTGCGCCGCCGAGGGGGTGTAGCCGTTCCGGCCCGCCGGCCGGTCGAGGACGGGGCACCCGCACTCGGTGTCCGCGGGATGGTCGGGGCAGCCGCGGGACGCCAGCCGACGCAGCCGGTCCAGCGTCGCGGTCGCCCGGAGCGTCCCGTCGCCCTCGGTCAGCGCCACCGTCACCGACCCACCCTCGGGCGCCTGCACACCCAGCGCGTCCAACTGGTGCAGCAGCGCGCGCAGGTGCGCGGCGGTGATCGGCAGCCCGTTCACCTCCCCGGCCTGGCTCGACCGCCCGGCCAGCGACGCCAACGACGCGACGATCTGCAGGTGCGCGGTCACCGGCGGGCGGCTGTCGTCCCCCGGGCGCCGCAGCAGATCGGCGAACACGGCCGTGCGCAGCTGCCCGATCGGCCGCGGATCCCCGTCGGCCTTGAGCATCCGGGCGAGTGCGTCGACGGTCGCGTGGCAGGCGGCGGCCACGTCGGTGGGCAGGTCGGCGGCGAGGGTGCTCATCCCGTCAGTCGGGGACGGGTAGACGCGCACGTCGGCCTGTCGTTCGGCGGTCGTGCGGCGCTGGTCGACCGCGTCGGCGTCGGCTTCCAGCAGGAGTTCGAGCGCGCGCTTCTTGACCTTGCCGACGGTCAGCTGTGCCGCCTCGGGCAGCACGGCGGCCTCGATGCGGCGGGCGAGGGCCGGGTCGGTGTGCTGCAGCACGTCGACCAGCGCCTTGGCGCGGGCCTCGTCGAGGTCGCCGGCGGCGAGTGCGGCCCAGGTGGCGGGCAGTCGTTCGCGGTAGGTCCAGGCGCGGGTGGCCAGGTGGTTGGCCGTACCCCGCCCGCAGTTGAGCACCACCGCCAGCTCGGCGGTGAAGAACTCCGAGACACCGGGCAGCTCGGTGTCCGGCGCCCACGACCCACGCCGCCTGGCACCCGGGGTGCCGGGTGCGGGGTCGGCATCGGAGGGGCGGGCCTCGGCCAGCCGCAGCACCAGCTCCGCCTCGTAGGCCGCCTCCATCGCCCGACGCTGCTGCACCCGCTGCAACTCAGCGGCGGCCTGCTCGTCGGACAGCACCGCCACCGGCAGCCGCGGCACCGTCACGGGTCGCGCGAGCAGCGCACCGGCGAGCGCCCGCTCCACCGGCGACACGTACTCAGCGACCTCCTCCACGACCCCGAACCTACGCACGGGGTACGACAGTTCGCGCAGGTCAGACGGGGGTCAGCGCGGCAGCCGGCGAGGACCACGCCGGCCTGCGATCGGGCGGCACCACTCCGCTCCAGGACGTCGAGCGGCGGCCGATGACAGGAGACGTGGGGCGGTGGGCGCGGGCACCGAACGTCTGCGCCCGTGCGTCGCGCAGTGGCCGGAGTCCCGATGACCTCATCCGCAGGAGGACCACGATGTCTCGTCCCGACCCCCACCAGGACCCGTGGCACGGGCCGGACCCGAGCTTCCTCGGTGAGGAGTCCCAGGGCGGGATGGGCAACCACGCCGGACCCGAACTGGCCCTCGCGCGGCTGCTGAACTGGGTGCTCGGCCGCAGGGGTGGCCGCGACACCCGCGAGGCCATCGAGGCCCGCGCACGGAAGGCCCGCCTCCGGGACGAACGCCGGGCCGCCAAGCGTTTCCGCTGACACTCCCACCCCCGCGCACCACGAGGTCCGGCGACGCATCCAGCGCCGACGGCTCCACGACGAGCGAGTGACGACGTCCGAGGCGTCCATGGCGCGCTCGCAGCGGCGGTCTGCCGCCGTGAGCAGCGCTGGTGGCTGACCAGTGCACGTCGTGGGCGTTCCCGGCCAGGTCCGCTTCGGTGGTCAGCTCCACGGTTGACCGCGCGACGCGTCGCACCGGCGGGGGAGTGCCGCGTCCGCGCCGCGAGCTCCACGTCAGTCGTCGGTGCACGAGGGCCAGTGGTCGGCTGCCCACTCCGGCCAGCCCGGCCACCCCGCCGGCGGGTCGGGTACGTCGTCGCCGTCGATCTCGCTGGCGTCCGGCACCTCGAACTGCTCCCGCCACCGGTCCACGTCGGCCGCGGTCATCGGGAAGGTCCGGTGGGGTCCGGTCGCCTGGCGGTGGGCGATCCGGGCGAGTTGGACGTCCCTGTCCACGGGCAGGTGGACGACCCGGCAGGACGCCCCGGTCGATCTCGCGAGCCAGCGCAGTGCCGACCGTTCGTCGCGGCCCCAGAGCCCGAAGTCGAGCACGACGCTGGTGCCCAGCCGCAGCGCCTGCAGCGCGACCGAGACGAGCCGTCCCTCCAGCACGAAACGCGTGCCGTCGGCCATCGGGTCGCCGAACAGCGGGACCATCCAGTCGTCCGGGGTCAGTCGCAGCGCCCGGTGCGCCGCGGCCAGCTCCGTGGCCCGGGTGGTCTTCCCGGCCGCCGGCAGCCCGACCATCAGGAACACCGTGGCGGCGACCGGGTCCCGGGGCACGTCAGCGCCGGAAGGGACCTCGGTGGGTGACGGGCGGGGCCGACCGCCCGGCGGGCGGTGCCGCGCACGCGACTCGGACATGCACTCCCCTGACAGGACAGGACGGATCGGCAGCACGGGGTGGATCCGGCGGTACGCCCTGGCACTGCCCCGACGGGGACAGGCATCGGGGCCGCGACTGTGGCCGCCCCGGTACCGCCGCTACGCGGCGGGGCGAGTCGTCGTGGGAGCGCAGCAGCACACGCCCTCACCGTAGCCGCCCGCGCCGGCGGGGGCGGCGGACCCGCTCCGCGGTGCCCGCTCGTCGATGCTGGTCCGGTGGGTACCGGGAGAGCGGTGGACTGGGACGGCTTCCACAACGCGCGTGACCTCGGAGGACTGCCCACGCGGTCGGGCCGGTGGACCCGGCGCGGGGCGTTCTACCGGTCGGCGACGCTGCAGCTGGTCACCCCGGCGGGCTGGGAGCAGGCGCACCGGGCCGGCGTGCGGACCGTCGTCGACCTCCGCAACGACGACGTCGCCGCCGAGCCGGTCGGCCCGGTCGGCATCACACGCGTGCGCGTGCCGCTCGACGGGGTCGAGGACACGGAGCTGTGGCGCCGGCTGCGGGACGAGGAGCTCGACGGGACACCGCTGTACTACGCGCCGTTCCTGGCCTGCCGGTCCGACCGCGTGGCCGTGGTGGTGACGGCCCTCGCGCGGACGGCGCCCGGAGGCGTGCTGTTCCACTGCGCCGCCGGCCGTGACCGCACCGGCCTCGTCACCCTGCTGCTGCTGGCGCTGGCCGACGTGGAACCGGAGGCCGTCGCCGAGGACCACACCCTCAGCGTCGAACCGCTGCGGCGGCTGGCGGCCCTGCTCGGACGGCCCGACGAGCAGCCCGCCCTCGAGCGGGTGCTCACCGCGCACGGCACGACGGCCCGCAGCTCGCTGCTGGCGACCCTCGAGGAACTCGACGTCGCGTCCTACCTGACCGCGGCCGGGGTCTCCGAGGACGACCTGGCCACCCTCCGCGACCGCCTGGTGGCATGAGCCGTCCCCGGGTCCCCTGCGGGGAGCAGGGGCTCAGGCGGCCAGCGGCTCCGCCGGCTCCTCGGTGCGGTCGGCGGCCGGAGGGCGGCGGTCGGCCAGCCGCAGGCCGGCGGCCGCGCCGAGGGCCAGCACGATGACGACGGCGCCGTAGACCTCCGCGACCAGCTGCAGGCCCACGGCGTTCGAGGCGATGCCGGCGACGATCGCCGGGACGCTGAAGGCCAGGTACCCGACGACGAAGACGCTCGACAGCAGCCCCGCGCGGTGGCCCGGCGCGACGCCGGCGGTCACCAGCGCCACCGCGCCGAGGAACGCCGCGCCGAAGCCGGTGCCCGCCACCGCGGCGGACAGGAAGAACAGCCAGGCCGAGCCGGTGGCCAGCGCGACCAGCAGGGCGGCCACGGCGACGGCGAACAGGAGACAGCCGCCGCCCATCGACCGGCGCGGCGGCAGGTCGCGGGCCAGCAGGCTCCCGACGACGCCGGCGCCCTGCATGCAGAGGATGAGCAGGCTGCCCACGAGGTGGTCGGTGATGCCGAAGACGCCGGCCACCAGCGACGGGCCCAGGGAGAGCACCAGGCCCCCCATCGCCCACAGCGCGACCAGCGCGGGGACGGCGACGGCGAACGCGCGGCGCTGTGGCCGCGGCACCTCGACCCGCGGGCGCAGCGAGGCCAGCGCCCCGGGCAGCCGCGGCGAGGACTCCGGCAGGAGCAGCACCAGCGCCGTGCCCAGCAGGAAGACGACGGTGAGCACGCCGAACACCCACGGCGTCGGGTCGGCCGTGCCCTCGATGGCCAGACCGGCGCCGACCGCACCGAGGGACAGGCCCAGGCCGGGCGAGACGCTGTTGAGCAGCGCGCCGAGCGGCCGCCGCCCGGGGCGCTGCAGGTCGAGCAGGGTGGCGCCCAGCGACCCGGTGAGCGCGCCGGTGGACAGCCCCTGCAGGACGCGGGCGGCCAGCAGCCAGCCCACGCCGTCGGCGGCGAGGAAGACCACCATGGCGACCGCCTGCAGCAGCAGCCCGGCGGCCAGCACCGGCCGCCGTCCCACGTGGTCGGAGAGGCTGCCGACCACCAGCAGCGCGGCCAGCAGCGCGAAGGCGTAGATGCCGAAGACCAGCGTCAGGACGCCGGCGCCGAAGCCGAACTGCTCCTGGTAGACGCGGTAGAGCGGCGACGGGACACCGGAGGCGGCCAGCACCAGCACGAGGAGTCCGGCCACCGACCAGAACGCGGCGGGCCGGGAGAGGCGGAGGGCGGGCACGACACAGGCCAAGCGGTGCGGGGACGGCGTTGTTCCCCGCCCCGGCGCGTCAGGCCGGGTAGCGGCGCGGTGTGTAGACCTGCCCCGACGGCGTCACCCGCGTCTGCGACGAGCCGACCAGCACCAGGCAGCGCATGTCCACGGTCTCCGGGTCCAGCTCGCCGAGCGTGGTCACCCGGACCTCCTCCTCCGGCCCGCCGACGTCGCGGCCGACCACGACCACCGTCTCCGGCTTGCGCACCTCCAGCAGCGCGGTCAGCGCTTCGCCGAGCTGGTGCGGGCGCGCCTTCGAGCGCGGGTTGTAGAGGGCGAGGACCAGGTCGGCCGCCGCGGCGGCGCGCAGCCGGTCGAGGACGACGTCGAGCGGCTTGAGCACGTCCGACAGGCTGATGACGGCGAAGTCGTGGCCCAGCGGCGCGCCGACCCGCGCGGCCACGGCCTGGGCGGCGGTCAGGCCGGGCAGCACCCGCACCCGGACGCCGGCGTGCTCCGGGCGGCCGGCGGCCTCGAGCACCGCCGCGGCCATCGCGAACACGCCCGGGTCGCCGCTGGACACGACCGCGACCCGCCGTCCGGACCGGGCCAGCTCCAGGGCGTGCGCGGCGCGCTCGGCCTCCACCCGGTTGTCGCTGGGGTGGCGGGTCTGGCGCGGGTTGGCCGGCACCCGGTCGAGGTAGGGGCCGTAGCCGACCAGGTCGTCGGCGCAGGCGAGCGCGTCGGCGGCCTCGGGCGTCGTCCAGCCGCGGGCGCCGGGGCCCAGGCCGACGACGACGACCTCCCCGGCGCGCGCCCCGTCGTCCGGGGGCACGGGCGCGTTGCCCGGCCCGGTGAGCGGGCTGGGCAGCAGCGCGAGGGAGAAGTACGGGACCGTCGCGGGGTCGACGTCGGCGAGCGGGAGGGTGCGCTGCCGGTCGGTGGTGGCCCGCTCGACGTAGAGCGCGCGGTCGAGGACGCCGGCGGCCTCGAACGCCTCGCGCACCTGCCCGAAGGTGCGGCCCAGCTTCAGCACCGCGGCGGAGTCGGTGGTGGCCAGCCACTCGGCGAGCTCGTCGGCCGGGAGGGTGCCGGGCAGCACGGTGAGCACCTCGTCGCGCTCCACCAGCGGCCGGCCCACCACCGCCGCCGCGCCGCTCACGCTGGTCACCCCGGGCACGACCTCGGTGGGGTAGCGGTGCGCGAGCCGCTTGTGCATGTGCATGTAGGAGCCGTAGAAGAACGGGTCGCCCTCGGCGAGCACGACGACGTCGCGGCCGGCGTCGAGGTGCGCGGCCAGCCGAGCCGCGGCGGCCTCGTAGAACTCGTCGATGGCGCCCTGGTAGCCGCCGGGGTGGTCGGTGGTCTCCGTGGTGACCGGATAGACCAGCAGCTCCTCGACCTGGCCCGCGTGCAGGTAGGGCTCGGCGAGGGCGCGCGCCACCGAGCGGCCGTGCTGCGCGGCGTGGAAGGCGACGACGTCGGCGGCGGCGATCAGCCGGGCGGCCTTGACGGTGACCAGCTCGGGGTCGCCGGGGCCCAGCCCGACGCCGTAGAGGCGGCCCGTCACTCGACGTCGCTCGCGATCGCGTTCACGGCCGCGGCGGCCATGGCGCTGCCGCCCCGCCGTCCGCGGACGACGAGGTGCTCGAGGTCGGAGGCGGCCAGCGCCTCCTTGGACTCGGCGGCGCCGATGAAGCCGACCGGGATGCCGAGGACCGCGGCCGGGCGGGGCGCGCCGGCGGCGACCATCTCCAGCAGGTGGAACAGCGCGGTGGGGGCGTTGCCGACGGCGACGACGGCGCCGTCGAGGCGGTCGCGCCACAGCTCCAGCGCGGCGGCGGTGCGGGTGGTGCCGAGCGCGGCGGCCAGGGCGGGGACGCGCGGGTCGCCGAGGGTGCAGACGACGTCGTTGTCCTTCGGCAGCCGGCGGCGGGTGACGCCCGAGGCGACCATCTGCGCGTCGCAGAGCACCGGCGCGCCGGCGTCGAGGGCCTCGCGGGCGCGGCGGACGACGTCGGGGCTGTACGCGACGTCGGCGACCAGGTCGACCTGCCCGCAGGCGTGGATCATGCGCACGACGGTGCGGGCGACGTCGTCGGGCAGGCCGATGAGGTCGGCCTCGGCCCGGATGGTCGCGAACGACCGCCGGTAGATCTCGGCGCCGTCCTTCTCGTACTCGTACATCGCCCGCGAGGCTACGGCCCGGTCCGGCGGGGTAGCGGGGGGCCATGGCCCTTCCCCGTCTGCTCGTCCTCGTCCTGGCCGGTGGTGCGGGTGGCCGCCTGCAACTGCTGACCGCGGACCGGGCCAAGCCCGCCGTCCCCTTCGCCGGGGTCTACCGGCTCGTCGACTTCCCGCTGAGCAACTGCCAGCACTCGCACATCGCCGACGTGTGGGTGTCCATCCAGCAGCACCCGACCTCCCTGGCCGATCACCTGGCCAACGGGCGGCCGTGGGACCTCGACCGCACCAGCGGCGGGCTCATGACGCTGCCGCCGTTCCAGGGGACCGAGCGGGGCGGGTGGAACACCGGGACGGCGAACTCGCTGTGGCGGCAGGCCGAGCTCGTCCGCGGGTTCGGCGCCGACGCGCTGGTGGTGGTCAGCTCCGACGCCGTCTACAAGCTGGACTACCGGGAGGTCGCCGAGGCGCACCTGCAGTCAGGGGCCGAGGTGACGATGGTGACCACCCAGGTCGACGCCGACGACGCCGCCCGCTACGGCATCGTCGAGGTCGACGGCGACCGGGTCACCGGCTACGCCTACAAGCCCGACGAGCCGGCCACCACCACCGCCACCAACGAGGTGTTCGTCTTCGACCCGGGGCCGACGCTCGACCGGCTGGAACAGCTGCGGTCCGAGGTCGGCGAGGAGGGGCTGGAGGACCTCGGCACCCACCTGCTGCCGGCGCAGACCCGCGACGGCCTGGCGCGGGCGTACCCGCTCGAGGGCTACTGGCGCGACGTGGGCACGGTCGAGTCCTACTGGGAGGCGCACCGGGACTTCCTCTCGCCCGAGCCGCCGATCGACCTCGACGACCCGCGGTGGCCGATCCACACCCGCGGCGGGCGGCACAGCGCGGCCCGGGTGCTCGACGACGGCCAGATCGAGAACAGCCTGCTCTCCGGCGGCACCCGCATCTCGGGCAACGTGCGCGGCTCGGTGCTCTCCCCGGGCGTGGTGGTCGAGGCCGGCGCGACGGTCCTGGACTCGGTGCTGCTGCCCGGGGTGCGGGTGCGCGCGGGCGCGACGGTGACCCGCTCGGTGGTCGACGACGGCGTCGACGTCGGCCGCGGCAGCTCGGTGGGCGGCGAGGGCGACGTCACCCTGGTGGGACTGCGGGCGCAGCTGGCGGAGGGCACCGAGATCCCCGCCGGTGCGCGCTACCCCGACCCCGACGAGACCTCGTAGCCCGCCGGCGTCGCGACGACGTCGAGCACCTCCCCGCGCGGGCGCCCGCACCGGCGCCCGCACCCCGCCCAGTGCACGCGCACGCCCTCCGGCACGGTGCCGCCCGCGACGGCGGCCGCGGCGTCGGCCCGGACGTCGGCCAGCGACCGCGCACACCCCGGCCGGCCGGCGCAGGCGGTGACCCGCGTCCACGGGCTCGCGGCGTCGAACACGATCCCGGTGCGGTGCAGGTCGACGGCGGCGTCGTCCACCCGGTCCTCGGGCAGGTCGGGGACGACCACGCTGCGCCACGGGGTCAGCTGGACCCCGCCGGCCAGCCCGGCGAGCAGGTCGGCCTGACCGGCGGACAGCCGCCCCAGCGGGACGACGCCGACCAGCGCCGTGCGCCCGCCGGGCTGCGGCCGCGCCCCCACCGGGCCGGCCGCCGGTGCCGACGGGACGGCGACCGGCGCCACGGGGGAACCGGGGAGCCGGTCGCGCACCCGCGCCGGGCCGTCGTCGAGCTCGGCCAGCCGCCACGCGGTGCCGCCCTGGGCCGCACGCTCGGCGAGGAGGGCGCGGGCGGCGGCCAGCAGCAGGTCCACCGCCGACGATGCCGGGGCGCGCAACCCGCTGTCCGCCCCGGCCAGCAGCAGCGCCGCCGAGGTCGGGGACAGCGCGAGCAGGCCGACGTCGCCGCCGAGCCCGGACACGTCGCCGCGGCCGTCGTCGAGGGTGGCCAGGAAGCGGCCGGGCAGCTCCGCGAGACCGGGGTCGGCGCACAGGCCGGCGTCGAGCGCGGCCACCCACGGGCGGGCGTCGAGCAGGCCGCCGGCGCGGCCGGTGAGCGCGCTGGCCAGCACGTTGCGCACCCGCTCGTGCGTCTCGCTGGGCAGCAGGCCGGCCACGGCCAGCCGGTCGCCGAGCTCCCGGGCGGCGCCGGGCGCGAGCCCGCGCAGCTGCAGGTTGCCCCGGCTGGTCATCTCCAGGGCGCCGTCGCCGAGGTCCCGGGCCGCCGCGGCCAGCACGCGCAGCTGCGCCGCGCCGAGCAGCCCGCCGGGGACGCGGACGCGGGCCAGCTCGCCGTCGGCGGCCGGGTGGGTCTGCAGCGCGCCCGGGCAGGCGTCAGGGCGGGATCGGGCAGGAGTCCGGGCAGGAGTCATGGGGGCCGCGCCCGGACCGCGCCGGGGCCAACCCCCGCCCACCGCAGGCGGGCCCGCGGGCCCCGGCGAACCACAAAAAAAACACCCCGCCCGCCAAGGTACGGCGCGGGCGCCACGACCGGCCGTCGTCAGGCGTCCCGGCGGGCCCGGTCGAACGACATCCAGACCTCGCGGCGCTCCTTGCGGGTGGTCACCTGCGCCATGGCGGCGACGCGGCGGCGCTGCTCGAAGGAGGCGACGTGCTGGACGACGGCGACCTCGGCGTCGCGCATGGCCCGCTCGGCGGCGAACTCGGCCGGCGTCGACGGGTACTCGTCGGGCGAGACCGGGGACACCTCGTCGTCGCGCTCCCGGGCGTAGGGGCTGTCGGGCGGCAGGTTGCCGCTCACCCGGCCGTAGGCGCCGAGCAGCAGCAGCACCAGGCCGGCGACCACGGAGAAGGCGACGTTGCTGATGCCGAACGCCAGGACGTTCAGGTCGGTGTTGAGCACTGCCAGGTTGGCCAGCGCCGACACCAGGAACAGCACGCCGATGACGATCATGACCGTCGAGGCGGTCCGCGGGCTGCGCAGCGCGGAGAACACCAGCACGACCGCCGTCACGATCGAGATGGTCGACAGCAGGCCGTTCGACGACAGGCCGAGGACGCGCTCGCCGTCGGTGGAGAAGTAGTCGAGCCCGTTGGCGAACCCGAGCACGCCGAAGACGGCGATGACGCCGGCGACGACGAGGGCGCCGATGCGCTGCACGGTGTAGACGCGGTTGCGCTCGGCCGCGGGCGGCGCGTCGGGCTGCTGACGGGGCGGGGCCGGCGAGCGGTCGGCCGTCCGGTGGCGGTGCAGCGACAGGGCCATGGTGTGCTCCTCGAGCCGGAGGACTGCTGGCATCGGTTGTTCCCAACTCGATGGCGTGCGGATGCACCTCGTTCCGGACTTCCTCGTGCCGCGCACGCACCGGGCGTGTCGCGGTCCGGGAAGAGCGGACCCCCCGCCGTCGTTCCGTCGGCGTGAACCAGCCCTTCGAGTCCGACCTGCACTCCGACTACCTGCGTGCCGACCTGTTCTTCTCCATGGGGCAGCCGGTCGAGGCCGCGCGCGTCCTGGAGCCGCTCGTGGCGGCCGAGCCGGGCAACGAGGCCGCGCTGGAGCTCCTGGCGCGCAGCTACTTCGGCTCGGCCCAGCTGCAGCGCGCCGAGGACGCGCTGCGCCGGCTGGTCGAGCTGGCCCCCGCCAACGGGTGGGCCCGCCGCGCCCTGGCCCGCACCCTGGAGCGGCAGAGCCGGGGCGAGGAGGCCGTGCCGCACCACCGCATGGCCGACGCGCTCGGCGCCGAGTGACCGCTCCCTGCGCGGAGTAGCCCGCCGACCGTTCTTGCGGTTCCGGCACGGGCGTTGACCTCGAGTCGGCTCGAGGTCCTAGCGTCCCCGCCGTGAGCATGGAGATGACGGCGTGGTCGGCGCTGTCGCGGGCCACGCACGCCCGCACCGACCGGCGGGCGATCTCCCGCGCGACCCTGCGGCGGGTGCTGACCCACGCCCGGCCGCACCGGGCCCGCATCGGCGCCTTCGTCGCAGTGGGCGTCGTCGAGGCGGTGCTCGCCGTCGCCACGCCGCTGCTGGCCGGCCGGGTGGTGGACGAGATCGTCGGCGGCGGCAGCGCCGGCACCGTCGTCGGCCTCGCTGTCGTCATCGCCGCGGTGGCCCTCGCCGGGACCGCGCTCGGCCTGCTCGGCCGGTGGCTGTCGGCCACCCTCGGCGAGGGGCTCATCCTCGACCTGCGCACCGCCGTGTTCGACCACGTGCAGCGGATGCCGGTGGCCTTCTTCACCCGCACGCGCACCGGCGCGCTGGTGTCCCGGCTCGACAACGACGTCCTCGGGGCCCAGCGCGCCTTCAGCGACACCCTGTCGGGGATCGTCACCAACACCGTCACGCTGCTGCTCGCGCTCGCCGCGATGCTCACGCTGTCGTGGCAGGTGACGCTGCTGGCGCTGCTCCTGCTGCCGGTGTTCCTGCTGCCCGCCCGCCGGATCGGCCGCCAGCTGGCCGGCCTGCGCCGGTTGGCCGCGGAGTCCAACGCCGCGATGACCGGGCAGACGACGGAGCGCTTCTCCGCGCCCGGCGCCACGCTGGTCAAGCTCTACGGCCGTCCCGACGCGGAGTCCGCGCGCTTCGCCGCCCGGGCGCGGGCGGTCCGCGACGTCGGGGTGCGGACGGCGATGGTGCAGTGGACGTTCGTCAGCGCGCTCACCCTCGTGTCCGCGCTGGCACTCGCGCTGGTCTACGGGCTGGGCGGCACGCACGCGCTGGCCGGCGCGCTGGAACCCGGCGCCGTCGTCGCGCTCGCCCTGCTGCTCACCCGGCTGTACGCGCCGCTGACCGCGCTGGCCGGTGCCCGGGTCGACGTCGCCTCGGCCCTGGTCAGCTTCGAGCGGGTGTTCGAGGTGCTCGACCTCGTGCCGCTGGTCCGCGAGCGGCCCGGTGCCCGCGAGGTCCCCGACGGCCCGGTGTCGGTCGAGCTGGACGGGGTCACGTTCGCCTACCCCTCGGCCGACCGGGTCTCCCTGGCCTCGCTCGAGGACGTCGCCCGGCTCGACGGCCGCGGCGGCGGCGACGTCCTGCACGACGTCTCGTTCACCGTGCGGCCCGGCGAGGTGCTGGCCGTCGTCGGGTCCTCGGGTGCGGGCAAGTCCACCATCGCCGCGCTGCTGCCGCGCCTCTACGACGTCGACGCCGGCGCCGTGCGGCTCGGCGGCGTCGACGTGCGCGACCTGACCGCCGCCTCGATCCGCCGCACCGTCGGGCTGGTCACGCAGGACGGCCACCTGTTCCACGAGTCGCTGCGGGACAACCTGCTGCTCGCCGATCCCGGCGCCACCGACGCGCAGCTGTGGGACGTGCTCACCCGCGCGCGGCTGGCCGACCTGGTGCGCGCGCTGCCCGACGGGCTGGACACCGTCGTCGGCGAGCGCGGCTACCGCTTCTCCGGCGGGGAGCGGCAGCGGCTGACCATCGCCCGGCTGCTGCTCGCCCGGCCGCGGGTGGTGCTGCTCGACGAGGCCACCGCGCACCTGGACGCGACGTCGGAGGCGGCGGTGCAGGAGGCCCTGGACGAGGCGCTCGAGGGCCGGACGGCGATCGTCATCGCCCACCGGCTCTCGACCGTGCGCGCGGCCGACTGCATCCTCGTCCTCGAGGGCGGGCGGGTGGTCGAGCGCGGCCGGCACGAGGAGCTGCTGGCCCTCGGCGGTCGCTACGCCGAGCTGCACCGCACCTCGTCCGGGCAGCCGGTGGCCGCCTGAGGACCGGGCCGGACGCCGGCCCTACCGGGCGGGGGACAGGCGGACCAGTGCGATCCGCCGGCTCACCTTCGCCTGGTAGTCGTCGTAGGTCGGGCAGCGGTCCATCAGCGCCTGCCACAGCCGGCCGCGGTCGGCGTCGTCGACCGCCGTCGCCACCACCGGCCGCCGCCGTCCGCGCACCTCGACCTCGCCGCGCGGGTCGGCCTGCAGGTTCAGCCACCACTGCGGCTCGGCGTCCACCCCGCCGTTCGAGGCGGCCACGACCAGGTCGTCGCCGTCGCGGACGTGCAGCAGCGGCGTGGTCAGCGTCCGCCCCGACCGGCGGCCGCGGTGGGTGAGCAGGACGACGTCCCCGCCGCGGAAGCGGTTGCCGAGACGACCTCCGGAGCGGCGCAGCAGGGCGGTGTGCCCGGCGGCCAGCCGCCGCGAGGCGGCCGTGAGGACCCGGTCGCCGCGGGACAGGGCGGCGGTCACCGGGCGGTCCCGAACAGGCGCGCGTCGGTCCGGGCGGCGCGCCGGCCGAGCAGCCGGCCGAGCGCCGACAGGACCGGCTGCCCGCCGAGGATCCGGGCCGCGGCCTCCGGCGGGATCGCCGAGACCACCCAGCCGAGCGCGGCCACGGTGTCGCGGGGGCCGTACTCCCGCGCGAACGCGGCGTCCTGGCGGGCCCAGTCCTCGGGGGTGAGGTGCCGTTGGACGAGCGCCATCCCGTCGTGCTCCTCGTGCGCCAGGTGGGCGCCGAGGGCGTCGCAGGTCCGGGCGAGGGTGTCGGTCAGCCGCTGCCGGGTGTCCGTGCCGCCCCGACCGGCGGCCAGGTCTGCCAGCCCGGCCGCGCAGGAGGCCAGCAGCGGGTCGATGCCGGCGTGCTCGGCCTCGAGCCGGTCGAGGACCTCCGGGTCGGCGCCGCGCTCCCGCAGCAGGGGCCACAGGTGGGCGTCCTCGCCGGCGTGGTGCTTGTGCAGGAACCGCGCGAACAGCTCGAAGCGCCGGGCGAGGCTCTGCCAGCGGGCCCGGTCGCTCACGTCCACGGCGGGGACGACGGCGGCGAAGGCGTCGAGGTCGCGCCGGAACGCCCGGTGCATGACGTACATCGCGGCCACGTCGACCGGGCCGTCGGGTGCGGCGGCCTGGCCGGGCAGCAGGAGCTGGACGGGGTGGGGAGGAGCGGTGGTCACGGTGACCTCTTTCAGCTGAGTAACGCTCAAACGAATAGAGGCACGGTAGGGTGGAACCGTGTCCGAGGGCAAGAGGGTGTACCGCTCCGAGTTGCGGCAGGAGCAGGCCCGGCGCACCCGCGTGCAGGTGCTCGACGCCGCGACCCGCTGCTTCGTCGAGCAGGGCTACGCCGCGACGACGATGCGCGACGTCGCGGCCGCCGCCGGGGTGTCGGTGCCGACGGTGTTCGCGCAGGGCGGCAAGGCGGCGCTGCTGCTCGCCTGCGTGGACCGGGCGCTGGTCGGCTCCGACGAGGACCGCGCGGTCCGGGAGCTCGGCCCGTTCGCGCAGCTGCTCGCCGCGCCGGACCGCGCCGGCCGGCTCGCGGCGCTGCGGGAGCTGGTGCTCGAGGCCGCCCCCGGGTCCCGGGCGATGCAGGACGTCTTCGCGGCGGCCGCGGCGGCCGACCCGGACGTGCGGCCCGCCTACGAGGAGTACGAGCGCCGGCGGCGCGCCGACACCACCGCCCTCCTCGGCGCCTTCGCGCCCGACCTGCGCGAGGACCTCGACCTCGACACGGCGACCGACGTCGCCTGGTCGGTCTTCTCGCCCTCGACGCAGTCCCGGCTCATGGTGGGGTGCGGCTGGCCGGCCGCCCGCTTCGCCGACTGGGTGGCCGACACCCTCGACCGCCTGCTGCTGCGCTGACGTCACCCCCGTCGGGCAGGGTGCCGGGCGTGTCCGTCCCCGAGCAGCTCACCGCCGCCGTGCGCGCCGCCTGGTGCCGCGGGACCTGCGACGACAGCGACCTCGCCGACTGGTCGCCGGCGAACCCCGCCCGCGGCCAGTGCGGCGCCACGGCGCTGGTGCTGCACGACCTCCTCGGCGGGAACCTGCTGCTGGCCGAGGTGCTCCGGCCCGACGGGTCGCGCCAGGGCGTGCACTGGTGGAACCGGCTGCCCGACGGCACCGAGGCCGACCTCACCCGCGAGCAGTTCGCACCGCACGAGGTGGTGCAGGCGCCGCGGGTCGTCGTCCGCCCGCCCGGGCCGCCCCGCCGCAACCGCGAGCAGTACCTGCGGCTGCGCGCGGCGGTGCTCCGCGCGCTCGGCGAGCGGGCGCAGGCGCCCGGGTAGCGTCTGACCGCGTGTTCGTCCTGCTCTCCACGAGCGACACCGACCTGCTCTCCGCCCGCGCCAGCGGTGCCGACTGGCGCCCGGGCAACCCGGTCCGGCTGGGGACCGACGGCATCGCGGCGCTGACCGAGGGCGCCGACCTCGTCGTCGTCCGCATCCTCGGCGTCCGCCGGCAGTACGAGGAGATGCTCCGCCCCCTGCTGGCCGGTCCCGCACCGGTCGTCGTCCTCGGCGGGGAGCAGGTGCCCGACGCCGAGCTGATGGAGCTGTCCACCGTCCCGATGGGCGTGGCCACCGAGGCCCACGGCTACCTCGCGCAGGGCGGGCCGGACAACCTCGTGCAGCTGCACCGGTTCCTCTCGGACACGGTGCTGCTCACCGGCGAGGGCTTCGCCCCGCCGTCGGTCGCCCCCGACTGGGGGGTGCTGGAGCGCGCCGCCCGGACCTCGGCCGGCCCGCGGGTCGCCGTCCTCTACTACCGGGCCCACCACCTGGCCGGGAACACCGCGTTCGTCGAGGACCTCTGCCGCGCCGTCGAGGACGCCGGCGGGCAGGCGCTGCCGGTGTTCGTGAGCTCGCTGCGCAGCGTCCCCGACGACCTGCTCGACGTGCTGCGCACCGCCGACGCGCTCGTCGTCACGGTGCTCGCCGCCGGCGGCTCGCGGCCGGCCACCGCGTCGGCCGGCGAGGACGACGGCGCGTGGGACGTCGGCCGGCTCGCCGCGCTCGACGTGCCGGTCGTGCAGGGGCTGTGCCTGACCCGCTCGCGCGCGGACTGGCTGGCCGACGACGACGGCCTGTCCCCGCTCGACGTGGGCAACCAGGTCGCGATCCCGGAGTTCGACGGGCGGCTGATCAGCGTGCCGTTCTCCTTCAAGGAGACCGACGACGACGGCCTGACCCGCTACGTCGCCGACCCCGAGCGGGCGGCCCGGGTGGCGGGGACGGCGGTGGCGCACGCCCGGCTGCGGTCGGTGGCGCCCCGGGACCGCCGCATCGTGGTGATGCTCAGCGCCTACCCGACCAAGCACGCGCGGATCGGCAACGCCGTCGGCCTGGACACCCCGGCCTCGGTGGTGCGGCTGCTGGCCGCCATGCACGGGCAGGGCTACGACGTCGGCCCGTTCGACGGCCCCGACGCGCTGCCCGGCGTGGCCGACCTCGACGGCGACGCGCTGGTCCACGCGCTCGTCGCCGCCGGCGGGCAGGACGCGGACTGGCTGACCGAGGAGCAGCTGTCGGGCAACCCGGTGCGCATCCCGGCCGCGGAGTACCGGCGCTTCTTCGACACCCTGCCCGCGGACCTGCGCGAGGCGATGGTGGCGCACTGGGGCGAGCCGCCGGGGTCGCTGTTCGTGGACGGGGGCGACATCGTGTTCGCCGCGCTGCGGGCCGGCAACGTCGTCGTGATGGTGCAGCCGCCGCGCGGCTTCGGCGAGAACCCGATCGCGATCTACCACGACCCCGACCTGCCGCCCTCGCACCACTACCTGGCCGCCTACCGGTGGCTGCGGTCGGAGTTCGGCGCGCACGCGCTGGTGCACGTCGGCAAGCACGGCAACCTGGAGTGGCTGCCGGGCAAGACCGTGGGGCTGTCGGCCTCGTGCGGGCCCGACGCCGCGATCGGCGACCTGCCGCTGGTCTACCCGTTCCTGGTCAACGACCCCGGCGAGGGCTCGCAGGCCAAGCGGCGGGCCCACGCCACGCTGGTCGACCACATGGTGCCGCCCATGGCGCGCGCGGACTCCTACGGCGACATCGCGCGGCTGGAGCAGCTGCTCGACGAGCACGCCAACGTCGCGGCGATGGACCCGGCGAAGCTGCCGGCGGTGCGGGCGCAGATCTGGACGCTGCTGCAGGCCGCCAAGCTCGACTCCGACCTGGGGTTGAACGAGCGCCCGGCCGACGAGCACTTCGACGAGATGATCCTGCACGTCGACGGCTGGCTCTGCGAGATCAAGGACTCCCAGATCCGCGACGGCCTGCACGTCCTCGGCGTCCCGCCGTCGGGGCAGGACCGGGTCGACCTGGTGCTGGCGGTGCTGCGGGCCCGGCAGATCTGGGGCGGCTCGGTGGCGCTGCCCGGGCTGCGGGAGGCGCTGGGCCTGGCCGAGGACGGGTCGGCGGGGCTGCGCGCCACCGACGCCGTCGAGGCGCAGGCGGCCGCGCTGGTGTCGGGCATGGAGGACGCCGGCTGGGCGGCCACCGCCGTCGACGACGTCGTCCGGGAGGTGCTCGGGCGCGAGGACTCCCGGGTCGCCGAGGTGCTGCGGTTCGCCGTCGACGAGCTCGTGCCCCGGCTGGAGCGCACCACCGACGAGCTCGACGCCACCCTGCACGCCCTCGACGGCGGCTACGTGCCGGCCGGGCCCTCGGGCTCGCCGCTGCGCGGGCTGGTCAACGTGCTGCCGACCGGGCGCAACTTCTACTCCGTCGACCCACGGGCGGTCCCGTCGCGGCTGGCGTGGGAGACCGGGCAGGCGATGGCCGACTCGCTGCTGGAGCGCTACCGGGCCGACACGGGGGAGTGGCCGCGGTCGGTGGGCCTGTCGGTGTGGGGCACCTCGGCGATGCGGACCTCCGGCGACGACGTCGCCGAGGTGCTCGCGCTGCTCGGCGTCCGCCCGGTGTGGGACGACGCCTCGCGGCGGGTGACCTCGCTGGAGGCGGTGCCGCTGGAGGAGCTCGGCCGGCCGCGGATCGACGTCACGGTGCGCATCTCCGGCTTCTTCCGGGACGCCTTCCCGCACGTGGTGACCATGCTCGACGACGCGGTGACCCTGGTGGCGGGGCTGGACGCGGAGTCCCCGGAGGACAACTTCGTGCGCGCCCACGTCGAGGCCGACGTCGCCGGGCACGGCGACCGGCGGCGGGCCACCACCCGGGTGTTCGGCTCCAAGCCGGGCGCCTACGGGGCGGGGCTGCTGTCGCTGATCGACTCGCGGGACTGGCGCGGCGACGCCGACCTCGCCGAGGTGTACGCGGTGTGGGGCGGCTACGCCTACGGCCGCGACCTCGACGGCGTGCAGGCCCGCCCGGACATGGAGGCGGCCTACCGGCGGATCGCGGTGGCGGCGAAGAACGTCGACACCCGCGAGCACGACATCGCCGACTCCGACGACTACTTCCAGTACCACGGCGGGATGGTGGCGACCGTCCGAGCGCTGACCGGCTCCGCGCCGCGGGCGTACATCGGCGACTCCACCCGGCCCGAGCAGGTGCGCACCCGGTCGCTGACCGAGGAGACCTCGCGGGTGTTCCGGGCGCGGGTGGTCAACCCGAAGTGGCTGTCGGCGATGCGCCGGCACGGCTACAAGGGCGCCTTCGAGCTGGCCGCCACGGTCGACTACCTGTTCGGCTACGACGCCACGACCGGAGTGGTCGCCGACTGGATGTACGAGAAGCTCACCGAGACCTATGTGCTCGACCCGGAGAACCGCGCGTTCATGGAGCGGTCCAACCCGTGGGCGCTGCACGGCATCGCCGAGCGGCTGCTCGAGGCGGTCGACCGCGGCATGTGGGCCGAGCCGGACCCCGCGGTGCTGGCCGAGCTGCGGCAGGCCTACCTCGACACCGAGGGCGACCTCGAGGGCGGGGAGACCCCGGCGCAGTCCGGCGCACCGGCCTGAGGCGGGCCGAACTGCCGGTTCGCGTTCCGGATCACGGGGTACGCCTGCGGCATGGGCATCCTGAACCGACTCCTGGGAACTGCTGAGACCACGGCTCGTCGCGGGGCCGCCGGCGGCCGCGCCGCCGCGGGCCGCACCACCGGACGCGGGATGGGCGGCCGGGGCACGGCGGCCGGCCGCGCCGTGTCGACCGGCCGCGGCATGGGCCGCACCCGCATGGCGACCGGCACCCCGACCCGCCGCTTCGGCCGGGGCGCACCGACCACCGCGGCCTCCGGCGGGCTGGGCCGCCTGCTCGGCTCGCTCACCGGCCGGCGCTGACCACCGCCCGGCCGCCGCCGGCCGGCGGGCGGGCACCACACCGCTAGGACACCGAGGCGGCGGCGACCAGCAGCACGACGGTCGCCGCCGCCTCGCCCATCGCCCCCATCACGTCCCCGGTGACGCCGCCGAGGCGCGCCGTCGCGCGGAGGCGGACGAGCTCGGCCGCCAGCAGTCCGGTCGCCGCCGCACCCGCGAGCGCCGCCCCGGCCGCCGCGCCCGCCACGGCCCAGCCCGCCGCCGCGGCACCGCCGAGGACCAGCACCGTCCACCCGGCCAGCCACGGCAGCGAGACGGTGCCGGCCACCGCCCGGCCCAGCGCCGAGCCGCCGGCGACGGGGACCCGCGGGAGCCCGGTGCGCGCCATCGCCAGCCGCGCCACCACGACCGCCGTCCAGAGCGCCACCCAGCCGCCCCGGCAGCCGAGCAGCGCCGCGGCCGCGGCGGCCTGCAGCAGCAGCGTCAGCACCAGGGTCACCACGCCGAACGGGCCGACGTCGCCCTGGTGCATGACCTGCAGCGCCCGCTCCCGCCCGCGCAGCGGGCCCAGCCCGTCGGCGGTGTCGGCCAGCCCGTCGAGGTGCAGCGCCCGGGTGAGCCAGGCCAGCACCGCCAGCGCCAGCACCGCCCCGGCGAGCGCGGACACCAGGCGCGTGCCGGCGACGCCCACCCCGGCCGCCACCCCGCCCAGCACGAGCCCGACCAGCGGCGCCCACGGCAGCACGCCGCGGGTCGACGTCGTCCCGGCGGCGGGCACGCGCAGCGCGGTGAGGAGCGCGGCCGACTCCAGCGGACCGGCCCACCGGGCGCGCCGCCCGTCTGCCCCCCGCCCGCTCACCGCAGCCGCTGCGGCAGCCCGGCGACCACGAACCACACCTCGTCGGCGGTGCCGGCCAGCCGCTGGTTCACCTCGCCGAGGGTGTCGCGGAACAGCCGGCCCGCGCGGGACTCCGGCACCACCCCGAGTCCGACCTCGTCGCTGACGGCCACCACGTGCGCCGGCGTCATCGCCCAGGCGTTGACCAGGGCGTCGACCCGCCCGGCCAGCCGGTCGAGCGCGCCCGCCTCCTCGGCCCACACGCCCGTCTCGTCCATCAGCGCGGCCACCCAGGTGGTCACGCTGTCGACCAGCACCGTCCCGCCGCGCAGCAGGTCGCTGGGCGCCGTGGTCTCCAGCGTCGTCCAGCCGGCCGGCCGCCGCGCGCGGTGCGCGGCCACCCGGGCGGCCCACTCCGCGTCGTCGGCGACCGGCACCGAGGTGGCGAGGTAGACGACGTCGGGGCGGCCGGTCACCAGCGACTCCGCGTGCGCCGACTTGCCCGACCGCGACCCTCCCAGCACCAGCACCCGCGCCATCAGGCGGCCGCCGTCGTGAGCTCCAGCCGGGTGACCGTGCCGTTGTGCGGGGTCACCGCCGGCATCCCGTCGGGGCCCCGTCCGGCGACGACGGCCTGTGCCGCCCGGATGGTGTCCCCGTGGGTGACCAGCGCGACGACGTCGGCCGGTGGGCGTGCGGTCAGCCCGGCCAGGAGGGCCGCGACCCGGGCGTGCAGCTGCGCCAGGCTCTCGCCGCCCTCGGCCGACCAGTGCGGATCGGTCCAGTCGACGACGTCCCACAGCTCCCGCGACGGCCGCCCCTCCAGGACGCCGTAGGCCTGCTCGCGCAGCGCCGGGGTGGTGCTGAACGGCAGCCCGGTGGCGCGGGCGCAGTGCTCGGCGGTCTGCACCGCGCGGCGCAGGTCGCTCGACAGCATCGCCCCGGGTCGCAGCGCGGCCAGCTCGCGGGCGGCGCCGGCGGCCTGCTCGTGCCCGAGGGCGGTCAGCGGCACGTGCGCGGTCTGTCCCTGCAGAAGCCCGGCGGCGTTCCACTCGCTCTGGCCGTGGCGGACGAGGAGGAGGGTGAGCGGGCGGGCCATGGTGGTCGCCGAGCGTAGGACAGGCGACCGAGGACCCCCGCGCCGGTGCTCGTACCGTCGGGACGTGACCATCCCCGTCCGTCCCGGTGCCGCCCGCGCAGCCGCCCGGCCTGCCGGCCCCGACCCGCTCGCGCCGCTGCTCGACCTGCCCGGCGTCCGCGAGGCCGCCGACGCCGCCCGCGGCGGCATCGACCGGCTGCTGGCGCACCGGCTCATGCGCAACCGGTCGGCGGAGGTCAGCAGCGAGTCCGCGCTCCGGGGTGCCCGCGCCTCGGCCGCGCTCGACGGGGTCGAGGTCGCCCTGGCCGACCTGCGCGCGGGCTCGGTGGCCGACCCGGTCGTGCAGGGCTCGCTGCGCGTCTCGGTCGGGCTGGGCGCCATGGTCGACACCTGGTCGCGGGCGCCCGGGCAGGTGCTCGCCCGGCTGCACGTGCTGGCCGCAGCCGACCTCGCCGACCGCGCCGACCTCGGCCGCCCCGCACCGCACGCCGGCCCGCGCCTGGGCGGGCTGTTCCAGCTGGTCACCGGCACCTCGGCCGTGCCGGCGGTGCTGGTCGCCGGGCTGGTCCACGGCGAGCTCGCCGCCCTGGCGCCCTTCGGCACCGCCGACGGCGTCGTCGCCCGCGCCGCCGGCCGGCTCACCACCATCGGCCGGGGCCTGGACCCCAAGGCGGTGTCGGTGCCCGAGGTCGGCTTCCTCGAGCTCGGCACCGAGGCCTACCGCGACCGGCTGGCCGGCTACGCCGCGGGCACCCCCGAGGGCGTGGCCGCCTGGCTGGTGCACTGCTGCCGGGCCACCGAGCTCGGTGCCCGCGAGGGCCTGGCCATCGCCGAGGCGATCCTGCGCGGCTGAGCCCTCCCGGCGCTCCCGGCTCCTCCTGCGCCCCGTCGCAGCCCGGGGGACAGTGGCGCCATGCGCTCCCTGGACGTCGACGGGCTCGGCCGCGTCAGCCGGATCGGGCTGGGCACCTGGCAGTTCGGCTCCCGGGAGTGGGGCTACGGCGAGGGCTACGCCGCCGGTGCGGCCCGCCGGATCGTGCGCCGCGCGCTCGAGCTGGGCGTGACCCTCTTCGACACCGCCGAGGTCTACGGCTTCGGCCGCAGCGAGCGGATCCTCGGCGAGGCCCTGGGCGACCAGCGCTCCGACGTCGTCGTCGCCACCAAGCTGCTCCCCGTGGCGCCGTTCCCGCCGGTGGTGCGCCACCGGCTCGAGGGCAGCGCCCGCCGGCTCGGCCTGCACCGGGTGCCGCTCTACCAGGTGCACCAGCCCAACCCGGTGGTCCCCGACAGCGTGCCGATGCCCGCCCTGCGCACCCTCCTCGACGAGGGCCGCATCGGCGCCGTCGGCGTCTCCAACTACTCGCTGCGGCGCTGGCGGTCCGCCGACGCGGCGCTGGGCCGGCCGGTCATCAGCAACCAGGTGCACTTCTCCCTCGCCCGGCCCGCCCCGCTGGAGGACCTGGTGCCCTTCGCCGAGCGCGAGGGGCGGCTGGTCATCGCCTACAGCCCGCTGGCGCAGGGCCTGCTCGGCGGCCGGTACGGACCCGACCACCGCCCGGGCGGGGTGCGCGCGGCCAACCCGCTGTTCGGCACCGAGAACCTGCGCCGCGCGCAGCCGCTGCTCGACGCGCTGCGCCAGGTCGCCGACGCCCACGGGGTGCGGCCCGGGACGGTGGCGCTGGCGTGGCTGGTCTCGCTGCCGCAGGTCGTGGTCATCCCCGGCGCCTCGAGCGTGGAGCAGGTGGAGGCCAACGCGGCGGCGGGCGAGCTGGAGCTGCGTGCGGACGAGGTGGCGGCGCTGACCGCGGCGGCGCGGGCGTTCACCCCCGTGTCGGCGGTGCGCACGCTCGCCGACGGCGTCCGGGAGCGGCTGGGCGCCCGGACCTAGACGAGTAAGTCCGAACGGCCGGGAGGGTCGAAGGGCGCTGTAGACGCGGGCGGAGGGTGTTCAGGCTCGGGTTGTGACGACCGACCTCAACACCCTCCTGACCGCACTCTACGTCCGCATCGACGACCACCTGAGCCCTCGTGTGCGCGCCGGACGCCGCCCGCGGCTGACCGACTCCGAGCTGCTCACCCTGGCCGTGGCCCAAGCGCTGCTCGGCGTGCCCTCCGAGGCCCGCTGGCTGCGGCTGGTGCCCGCCGCGCTGCCCGGCGCCTTTCCCTACCTGCCCGGCCAGTCGGGCTACAACAAGCGGCTGCGCGCAGCGTTGCCGCTGCTCAAGCGCCTGATCCGGGAGCTCGCCGCCGACACCGACCTGTGGGCCGACCCGGTGTGGCTGGTCGACTCCACGGCGGTCGAGTGCGCCCGCTCCCGGCCGACCGTGGCCCGCTCGGACCTGGCCGGCATCGCCGGCTACGGCTACTGCCCGTCCCATTCGCGCTGGTTCTGGGGACTGCGGCTGCACCTGATCTGCACGCCGGCCGGGCTGCCGATCACCTGGGCACTGGCCACCCCGACGATCGACGAGCGCCAGGTGCTGCTGTGCGTGCTCGACGCCGACGCCGACCTGCTCGCCGCCCGGCCGGGGCTGCTGCTGATCGCGGACAAGGGCTATGTCTCCGCCGAGCTCGACGACTACCTGCACGCCCGCGGCGCGGACCTGCTGCGGCCCTCCTACCGCAACCGCGCGCCCCGGCCCGGACAGGCGCTGCTCGCGCCGATCCGGCAGCTGATCGAGTCGGTCTACGACACCCTCAAAGGCCAACTCGACCTGGAACTACACGGCGGTCGCAGCCTGACCGGGGTGGCCACTCGCGTCGCTCAGCGGCTGCTGGCGCTCACCGCCGCCATCTGGCACAACCGCGCCACCGGACAGCCGATCACCCGATCCCTGATCGCCTACGACCACTGATCGGGTTCGGACTTACTCATCTAGGCGCCGTGGCGGTGCCGGCGGCCGCCGTTCGCCACCGCCGGGGCCACCGCGGCCGCGGCGGAGACCACGCGCAGCGCCCGCCGCCGCGCGTACCAGGCCAGGCCCACGGCCGCACCGACGCCCATCGCCGCGCCGGTGACCACCGGGACCGGCGGCGCGGCGAAGCGGCGGCGCATCGACACCGGCCGGGTGAACTCCAGGACCGGCCAGCCGCGCTCGGCGGCGACCCGCCGCAGCGCCCGGTCGGGGTTGACCGCCGTCGGGTGCCCGACCGCGGTCAGCATCGGCAGGTCGGTGACCGAGTCGCTGTAGGCGTGGCAGTCGGCCAGGTCGTAGCCGCTCTCGGCGGCCACCTGCCGCATCGCCTCGGCCTTGTTCTCGCCGTAGGCGTAGAACTCGATCTCGCCGGTGTAGTGCCCGTCGGCGCGCACCATGCGGGTGGCCACCACGCGGTCGGCGCCGAGCATCTCGCCGATCGGCTCCACCATCTCCGCACCGCTGCTGGAGACGATGACGATCTCCCGGCCGGCCGCCCGGTGGGACTCGATCAGGTCGGCGGCCTCGGCGTAGACCAGCGGGTCGACGACCTCGTGCAGCGTCTCGCTGACGATCTCGTGCACGGTGGCGACGTCCCAGCCGGTGGCCATGCGGGTGATCTGGGCGCGCATCCGCTCCATCTGCTGGGCGTCGGCGCCGGCGAGGGAGAAGACCAGCTGGGCGTAGGCGCCCTTGAGCACGGCACGGCGGTTGATCAGCCCGCCGGCGAAGAACGGCCGGCCGAAGGCCAGGGTGCTGGACTTGGCGATGACCGTCTTGTCCAGGTCGAAGAACGCCGCAGCGCGGGTCACGGTTCACGAGGGTAAGGGGAGCGGAGGCCGGTGACGGCTCCCCGCGCGCCGTCCACACCCCTCCGGGTCGTCCACAGGTCCCTCGTCGGGGGTGACCCGGGCCGCCCGGCGCGGTGGGCTCCGGCGCGTGGCCCGACGTCCCGCCCTCCTGTCCCCGCCCCGTCCGCTCGTCGTGAGCGCCGACGAGGACCTGCTCGACGACGTCCTGCGCGTGCTCGCCGCCGCCGGCACCGAACCCGAGGTCGCCACCGGCGGCCCCGCGCTGCGCCGCGCCCACCGCGACGCGGGGCTGGTCCTGCTCGGCGCCGACGCGCTCGACGCCCCCGCGGTGCGGGCGCTGCCGCGCCGCCCCGGGGTGGTGGTCGTCGCCGGGGCGGTGCCCGGCCCGCAGGACTGGGCGGCGGCGGTCGAGCTCGGCGCCGAGCGGGTCGCGGTCCTGCCCGACGACGAGGCGTGGCTGGCCGCCCGGGCCGCCGACGCCGTCCGCTCGCCGGTCGAGCGCGGCTGGCTGGCCGTGGTCGGCGGCAGCTGCGGCGGGGCCGGCACGAGCACCCTGGCCACCGCGCTCGCGCTGACCGCCGCGGACACCGCCGGCGGCGTGCTGCTCGTCGACGCCGACGCCTGCGGCGGGGGACTGGACCTGCTGCTCGGCGCCGAGGACGCCGACGGCCTGCGCTGGCCGGCGCTCTCCGGCGTCCGCGGCCGCATCGCCGGGGAGGCGCTCCTCGCCGCGCTGCCGGAGGTCGCCGGCGTCACCGTGCTCGCCGCCGCCCGGGACGACCCGGCGCCGGTGCCGCCCGCGGCGGTGACGGCGGTCGTGGAGGCGGCCCGCGGGTGCGGCCGGCCGGTGGTGGTCGACCTGCCCCGGCCGGCCGGCCCCGACGACGCGACGGCGGCCGCGGTGCTCGCCGAGGCCGACCTGGCGGTGCTGCTCGTGCCGGCCCGGCTGCGCCCGGCGTCGGCGGCGCGGCTGCTCCTCACCGGCGCCCCGGGGGAGCCGGCGCCGTGGGGCGCGGCCCGGTTGGTGGTCCGCGAGGTCCCCGGCGGCCTGTCGACGGCGGAGGTGACCGCGGTGACCGGCCGTCCCGTGCTGGCCGCGCTGGCGCACGACCGCGGCGCGGTGGCCCGGGGCGAGCGCGGCGAGCCGCCGGCGGTGACACCCCGCAGCCCGCTCGGGTCGGTCGCCCGCGCGCTGCTCGGCGAGCTCGTGCGCGCGGAGCGCGCGGCGTGAGCGGGCTGCCGCTGGTCGAGCGGGTCCGGGCCCGGCTGGCGCTGGAGCCCGGACCGCCCAGCCGGGCCGCGGTCGCCGCGCTCGTCCGCGACGAGGCCGGGCTGGTCGGCGACGCCGAGGTCCTCGACGCGGTGCGCGACGCGGTGGCCGAGCTCGCCGGCGCGGGACCGCTCGAGCCGCTGCTGCGCGAGCCGGGCGTCACCGACGTCCTGGTCAACGGCCCGGCCGCGGTCTACGTCGACCGCGGCGCCGGGCTCGAGCCCGCCCCGGTGCGCTTCCCCGACGAGGACGCCGTCCGGCGACTGGCCGTGCGGCTCGCGGCGAGCGCCGGGCGCCGCCTCGACGACGCCGCGCCGTGGGTGGACGCCGGCCTGCCCGACGGCACCCGGCTGCACGCGGTGCTCCCGCCGGTGTCGGGTGGCGGCACCTGCCTGTCGCTGCGGGTGCTGCGCCGGGCGCGCCTCGGCCTCGACGACCTCGCCGACCGGGGGACGCTGCCCGGGGCGTCGGCCGGCCTGCTGCGCGCGGTGCTGCGGGCCCGGCTGGCCTTCCTCGTCACCGGCGGCACCGGGTCGGGCAAGACGACGCTGCTCGCGGCACTGCTCGGGGAGCTGCCGCCGGGGGAGCGGCTGGTGCTGTGCGAGGACGCCCCGGAGCTGGCGCCGGCCCACCCGCACGTCGTCCGGCTGCTCACCCGACCGGCGAACGTGGAGGGCGCCGGGCGGGTGACCCTGCGCGACCTGGTGCGCCAGGCGCTGCGGATGCGGCCCGACCGGCTGGTGGTCGGCGAGGTCCGGGGCGCCGAGGTCACCGACCTGCTCGCCGCCCTCAACACCGGTCACGACGGCGGCTGCGGCACCCTGCACGCCAACCGCCCCGGCGAGGTGCCCGCCCGGCTGGAGGCGCTCGGGGTCGCGGCGGGCCTCGACCGGCAGGCGGTGCACAGCCAGGCGGCCGCCGCGCTGGCCGTCGTGGTCCACCTCCGCCGCGGACCGGGAGGGCGGCGGGTCGAGGAGATCGGGGTGGTGCGCCGCGACGGCGACCGGGTGGTGGTCGAGCCGGGCTGGCGCGCCGACGCCGGTCCCTGCCCCGGTACGGGACGGCTGACGGCGCTCCTCGACGGCGGGAGCGCGGGATGACCGCGACACTGGCGCTGGTCGCGGCGGCGCTCCTGCTGTGGCCCGGCCCGGCCGCGCAGCGCCGCCGGCGGGTGCGCCGGCTGGTGCGGCGGCGCCCGGCGCTCCTGGCCCGGATCACCGCGGCACCACCCGCGGCCTGGCCGCTGCCCGCCGCGGTGCTCGGCGCGCTGCTCGGCGCGGCGGTCGGCACGCCGCTCGTCGCGGTCCTCGCCGGCACGGGTGCGGCGGCCGGGGCCCGGGGTCTCGCGCGGGCCCGGGCGCGCCGCGCGGAGGAGGCACGGGTCGAGGCGCTCACCGACGCGCTCGGCGCCGTGGCCGCGGAGCTGCGCGCCGGCCGGCCGCTCGCGGCGGCCACCGCGTCGGTCCTGGCCGGCTGCGGGGACGAGACCCTTGCGACCGGTCTCGCACGGGCGCTGCGGGCGCCCGCGGCGGTCCCGGCGGGGCCCGGCACCGACCTCGACCGGGCCCTGGCGCGGGTGGCCGCGGCCGTGCTGCTCAGCGAGCGCACCGGCTGCTCGCTGGCCGCCGTGGTCGCCGCGGTCGAGGACGACCTGCGCGCCCGTCGGCGGCAGCGGCTCGAGCTGCGGTCGGCCACGGCGGGTCCCCGGGCGAGCGCGGCGCTGCTCGCCGGGCTGCCGCTGCTCGCGCTGGCGATGGGCAGCGGCATCGGCGCCGACCCGTGGGCGGTGCTGACCACCACCCCGGCCGGGCAGGTGCTGCTCGTCGCCGGTGTCGCCCTGGAGGCCGCCGGGCTGGCCTGGTCGGGGCGGCTGGTCCGCCGGGCGGCGGGGAGCGCGCCGGCGTGAGCGCCGCCCTGGCCCTGTTGTCGGCGGCGCTGCTGCTGTGGCCCTCCCCGGCGCTGCGGATGGCCGCGCGGGTGCGGGCGGTGACCGGCCCCCGCCCCGCTCCTCCGGCTGCGGCGCCGCGGAGGAGTGCCGTGCGCCGCGTCCTGCTCCCAGGGGCGGTCGGGGGAGCGGTGGCGCTGCTGGTGGGCGGGCCGCCGGGTGCGGTGCTGGGCGTGCTGGCCGGGGTGCTGGCCGACCGGCTCCTGCGCCGCGGCGGGCGCGCGGCATCCGCGGACGACGCGGGCGCAGTCGAACTGCCGGTGGCCTGCGACCTGCTGGCGGTCTGCCTGGCGGCCGGGATGCCGGTCGCCGGTGCGCTGGGCGCGGTCGCCACGGCGCTGCCCGGACCTTCCGGGGACGCGCTCGGCGCGGTCGCCGGGCGGCTGCGGCTGGGCGCCGCGCCGCACGCCGCCTGGACCGGCGCGCCGGCCGGTGTGGCGGGGCTGGGCCGGGTGCTGGTGCGGGCGGGGGAGTCCGGCGCCGCGGCGGTCCCCGCGCTGCACGTGCTGGCGGCCGAGGCGCGGTCGGCCGCCCGCAGCGACGCCGAGGCCGCGGTGCGCCGGGCCGGCGTGTGGGTGCTCGCGCCGCTCGGCGCCTGCTTCCTGCCGGCCTTCGTCTGCCTCGGCATCGCGCCGATGGTCATCGGCATCGCCGGGCAGGTGTTCGGGTGACCCGGGACGCGCGGTCCCGGGCGGGGTCAGCGCTGGCCGGCGGCGAACGACGACGCGCTGTGCGGGACGAACGAGGGCGCCAGCGACCACGCGGCCGGGACCGCCCGCGGCACCCCGCCGCCCACCGGGCCGAGGTCGAGCACCATCCGGGTGGGCTGGAAGGCCTCGGCGTAGCCGATCCGCGCCTGCGCGCCCCAGTGGCGGGCGGAGGCGACGATCGCGTCCGGCTCGACCATCGCCGAGCGCTCCACCTGCGAGGCGTGCGCGGCCAGCGCGGCCAGCTTGCCGGTGAGGTGGGCGGTGACGTCGACGAACACGGTCGGCGTGAACGTCAGCGTCGAGGGGCTCTGGTAGTGCAGCACCCGCGGCAGGCGGCGGGCAGCGCCCAGGGTGGCCGCGGCGACGGCGCGGTGGTCCTGGTGGCTGTCGTCGGGGGCGTGCACGTACACCAGGTCGGCGGCCGTGGCGTCCAGGACCTGCTCGATGCGGCGGACCGCGGCGGAGTCGGCGACGACCTCGCAGTCGCGCAGGCCGCCCCAGAGCAGCGTGGCGCCGATGGTGCGGGCGGCCCGCTCCTGCTCGGCGCGTCGGCCGGCGACCTGGCTGTCGTCGCCGGGGCCGTTCTCGCCGCCGGTCATGACCAGCATCGTCACCGTGTCGCCGGCCGCGACGTGCGCCAGCAGGGCACCGCCGCAGCCGAGCTCGACGTCGTCGGGGTGCGACCCGATGGCCAGGACGCTGCGTCCCGTGCCCCGCATGCCTGCGCCGTCCATGGCCGCCGTCCCGTCCGTCCGGGGCGGTCACCCGCCCGTTGTCCCTCCCTGCATCGGCGGCCGCGTCGGGCGCCTGCATCCGGCGGGCCGGCTCCTCCCCCGTCAGGGGGAGAACCGGTCGTGCACGACGGATCGCCGCGTCGGCGGGGCGGGGACCGGACGGGTCAGCCGGCGACCGCGGCCGGGGCGGTCACGGCGGCCAGCGCCAGGGCGGCGGCCGTCGGGAAGTCACCGGTGACGGCCCACGCGCGCGGCTCGTCGGGGGCGGCGGCGTACTCGCCCTGCCGCACCCGGACGGCGCGGGCTCCGACCGCGGCCGCGACGGCGACGTCCTTGCCCGGGCGGTCCCCGATGACGAGCACGCGATCGGCGGGGACCCCGAGCCGGCCGGCCAGCACCCGCAGCCCCTCGGGCGCCGGCTTGCGGGCGGCCCGGCCGCCGAGCGTGTCGGTGACCAGCACCTCCGGCAGCAGCGGCAGCAGGCCCGTCGCGGCGAGCTTGGCCGCCTGCACGGCCGGGTTGCCGTCGGTCAGGCAGCCCACCGGCACCGCCGCGCCGAGGTCGGCCAGGGCCCGCGCCACGCCCGGGTAGGGAGGCAGCGAGGCGGGTGCGTGCGCGGTGAAGGCGGCCACCAGCGGCGGGACCAGCGCGGGCACGTCGCCGGCGGGCACGCCCACGGCGAGCAGCGCGCGGTCGATCGTCCCGCCGCGGTCGGACCCGGCGGCCAGCTCCCGCAGCAGTGCGGCGTGCACCCGCGCGCCGTCGAGCCCCGCGGCCGCGGCGGCGGCGCCCACGTCGGCCGCCGCGCCGGCGAGGTGGGCCGCCTGCGGGTACAGCGTGTCGTCGAGGTCGACCACCACCGCCAGCGGCGGCGGGCCGTCCCATCCCGGTGCCGCGGTCACCACGGCAGCGAGCCGTCGGTGAAGTCGGGCTCGTCGAGGGCGAGCAGCGCGTCGGTCACCTCGTCAGCCAGCAGCGCGGCCACCTGCGCGCCCGTCGTGCCGTCGCCGTACGGGCAGGGGAGCGCGGCCGCGTGCGCCTGGCCCCGTGGGCTGGTGTGCGCGGCGGCCGCGGCGAGGACGGCGTCGGCGGCCGAGTCGTCGGCCAGCCCGGCCAGGGTCGTCGTGCCGGCCTCCACGCCCTCCCAGCGTGGGGTCGAGCCGCGCAGCACGACGACGGGGACGCCGAGGAAGGCCGCCTCCTCCTGGATGCCGCCGGAGTCGGTGACCGCCAGCCGCGCCGAGGCGAGCGCGGCCAGCAGCGCGTCGTACCCGACCGGGCCGGTGCGGGTGATCGCCGGGTGCTCCAGCTCGGCGTCCAGTCCGGAGTCGGCCAGCCGCGCCGCGGTGCGCGGGTGCACCGGGAAGGTCACCGGACCCACGTCGTCGGCCAGCGCCCGCACGACGCCCACCAGGCGCTTGAGCCGCACCGGGTCGTCGACGTTGGTGGGGCGGTGCGCGGTGACCAGCACCCCGTGGCGCTGCCCCACGGGGACCGGCCGCACGCCCCGCGCCACCAGCGTGTCGACCACCGGGTTGCCGACCACGAACACCCGCTCCGCGGGCACGCCCTCGGCGGCCAGGAAGGCCGCCGCGCGCCGGGTGGGCGCCAGGTGCAGCGCGGCGACCGCCGCGGCCACCCGCCGGTTGACCTCCTCCACGCTGCGCGGGTTGAGGCTGCGCAGCCCGGCCTCCAGGTGGGCGAAGGGCACCCCGGCGCCGCGCGCGGCCAGGGCGTAGGCGGGGACGGTGTTCGTGTCGCCGAGGGCGAGCACGAGGTCGGGGCGGAACCGGGCGACCGCGCGCGCCGCGTCGGCGTGCAGCGTCCCGGAGCGCGCGGCCGGGTCGCCGGCGGGCAGCGCGAAGCGGCACGTGGGCGACAACCCGAGGGACTCCTGCAGCCGGCCGGCGAGGTCGGGGTCGGTGTGCTGGCCGGTGTCGACGACGTCGACCCGGTGCCCCGCCGCGGTCAGGGCCCGCACGACCGGCGCCAGCTTGACCACCTCCGGCCGGGTCCCGAAGGGCACGAGGACGTGCCGGGTGCGGGTCACGCCCGCACCGCCGTCGCCGCGCACGGGTCGGCCACCGGGCTGCCGTCGTCGGTGGCGTACGTCTCGGCGAAGTAGCGGCTCATCCGGACGCCGGGGGTGAACCACAGGTGCGGCAGCACGGCGCGCGGGTCGCGGATGCCGGTCAGGTAGGCGCTGACGACGTCGGCCCCGGCGGCCAGGGTCAGTGGCAGCCCACCGGAGAAGCGCGGGTTGACCTCGACCACGGTCGCCCGCCCGTCGTCGGCCACGAAGCCCTGCACGTTGGCCGGCCCGGTGAGCGCCACCGCCTCCAGCGCCGCGGCCACCACCGCGGTCACCTCGGCGGAGTCGAACGTCGTGCCCTTCACCGAGATGCCGGCGCGGGTGTCGTCGCGCCACCGCGGCACCACGGTGACCAGCGAGCCGTCCCGGCCGACCAGCGCGTCGGCGGTGAACTCGCGGCCCGTCAGCCGGGTCTGGGCGATGAGCGAGGGGTCCTCGTGCATCGCCGTCACGACGTCGGAGCGCGCGTCGAGCAGCCGCACGCCGCGGCTGCCGCGGCCGGCGCGGGGCTTGACCACCCAGGGGCCGGGGACGGTGACCAGGCCGGCGGGGGTGTCGGTGGTCGCGGGGTGGGGCACGCCGGCCGCGCGCATCGCCCGGGCGAACGCGGCCTTGTCGCAGCACACCTCGACGGCGGTCACGTCGGGCAGCCAGGTGGCCACCCCGGCCGCCGCGAGCCGCCCGGCGCCCGCGGCCAGGGCGGGCAGCTCCTCGGCGACGGTGCCCACGAGCGCGTCGGCGCCGTGCGCGGTGGCCAGTGCCACCAGGGCGTCGACGAAGCGGACGTGGTCGGCCCGCGGGACGACCGCGCCGACGGTTGCCAGCGCCGCGCCGGCGGCGGTCGCGTCGGCGTCCACGCCGACCACGCGGTGCCCCAGCGCGGTCAGCCGGCGGACGACGGCGACCCCGGCGGGGCCCCCGGCGCCGGTGACCAGCACCGCGGCCGCACCGGGCCGGCCGTCGGGCCCGTCGGGCACCGGGGGGACGGTGGTGGTCGGGCGGCTGGGCAGGGTGGCGGTCACCGGGAGGTCTCCGGGGGGTGCGGGGCGGACGGGCGGGCGAAGCTGGGCGGGCCCGGCGGCCCGGCGGCGTGCGAGGGGCGGTCGGGGGACGGCGCGGTCGCGCGGGACGGAGCGGGCGGCGGCACCGGGATCCGGGCGACCGCGACCACGGCGCCGTCGTCCCCGGGAGGGTCCTCCGGGACCGGGGAGGTGCTGACCGGCCGGGCCAGCAGCCAGCCGCGGGCCCACAGCCGGAGCGCGGCCACCCGGTGGTCGGTCACCGGTTCCCACTGCCGCGCGGCGACCGCGTCGGCGAGGGCGTCGAGGACGAGCGGGTCTACCTCGTAGGTGGCCACCGCCACGAGCGTGGCGCTGTGCGCCCCGAGGCCGTCGGCGGCCAGCTCGCGCACGCGCTCGACCCGCTGGGAGGCCGGGAGGTGCCCGAGCCGGTAGTCGACGCGGGCGGCCTCGCGGCGCGCGGCCAGCCAGGCGGAGAGCCGACGGGGGAGGACGTGACGGTGCAGCAGCCCGGTCAGTGTCGTCCGGCGGCTGCGGGCCGGGGCCTGCTCGGCCTCGACGGCGCGGTAGCCCAGGCCCGGGCGGGCCCAGCTGTCGGGACGCCGGGCGGTGTGCCGTCCCCCGACGTCCTGCTCGGCGCGCTCGGCGGCCGGCAGCGTCACCCACACCATGACGAGGAAGCCGCCCAGGGTGGCCACCAGGTTCCACACCGTGCCGACCCAGTCGTGGAACAGGACCAGGGCGCCGTCGCCCCACTGCAGCCCGGCCAGGGCCGACAGCAGCAGCCGGCCGTGGTTGAGGACGACGACGGCGAGGACCGCGACGACCAGCCCGCCCAGCGCGTGCAGCCGGCGGCCGCGCAGGACGACCGCGGTCAGGGCCACCAGCCCGAGGACCGACAGGACCGACGAGCAGGACGCGGTGACGACCGCGTCGATGATCTCCCCGTCCCCGCGGAAGAGCAGGACGTGGCCGGGCAGCACGCCGGAGGACCACGTGGGGTCCAGCCACCCGAGCACCAGGGCGACCGCGCGGGCCTCGAGCACCTGCAGCGGCCCGGACAGGGTGGCGAAGCCGGCGACGCAGATGACCCCGGCCAGCGCCAGGTCGAGCAGGACGGGCAGCAACCGCTGCGTCGTCCCGCGGGAGAGCCGGCGCCTGCCGAGCGCGGGTGCGGTGGTCACCGGTCCTCCGGGAGCAGTGCGAACGACCGCGGGCGGGCGGGGACCGCGGCCGCGGCGGGAGCGGGGGTGGGGGCGGCGGCCGCGCGCGGGACCGTGGAGGTGGCGCCCGAGCGGGAGGTCTTCACCCAGCTGTAGGGCCGGCCGAGCATGCCGTCGAGGTAGGCGCGCGTGGTGATCCAGATCGACAGCGCGAAGGCGGGGAGGAAGCCCAGCAGCCGCCACGCCGAGCGGCGTTCCACGCGGCCGACCAGCAGTCCGACGCAGAGCTCGGCCAGCGGGCCGATGAACAGCAGCATCGACAGCGGCAGCAGCCCGACGACGGGCAGGTCGCCGATGCCCGCGGCGCGCAGCACGGTGAGCAGCAGGCCCAGCCCGGCCAGGACCGGCACGTGGTAGACGCCGAGGAACAGCGTCGTCTCGACCTTCTCCAGGGGCGACAGGTGCGGCGAGCGCATCAGCGGGCGCCAGTGGTCGCGCAGGCACTTCTGGTGGCCGCGGGCCCAGCGGTAGCGCTGCTTCCAGAAGCGCTGGGCGCTGACCACCGCCTCCTCGAAGTCGATGGCCGAGACGTCGTAGCGGACCCGCTGCCCCATCCGCAGGATGCGCAGGGTCAGGTCGGTGTCCTCGGTGACCGTCTCGGGGTTCCAGCCGCCCAGCGCCCGCAGCGTGGAAGCCCGGACGGCGCAGTTGGCGCCGCCGTAGGCGGGCAGCTCGAACAGCGCCTGCCGGCCGTACTCGTTGACCAGGTAGCCCGAGAGGTAGTCGACGAAGACGGTGGTGGCCATCGAGGAGTCCTGGCCGTTGCGGATGACGCACCGGCCCATGACCGCGCCGACGGCGGGGTCGCGGAAGTGCCGCACCAGGCGGCGCAGCGCCGTCGGCTCGGGCTCGTGGTCGGCGTCGAAGACGAGCACGATCTCGGCGTCGACGAGGGCCAGCGCGTCGTTGAGCGCGCCGGACTTCCCGCCGCCGGCCCCCGGAGGCCGGTGCAGCACGCGCAGCCGCGGCTCGCGGGCGGCCCACGCGTCGAGCTTCGCGCCGGTCGCGTCGGACGAGCCGTCGTCGACGACGACGAGGGTGAGCCGGTCGGCCGGGTAGTCGAGGGTCAGCAGCGCGGCCACCATGCCGTCGACGACGAGCTCCTCGTCCTTGCACCCGACGAGGACGGCGACCGGCGGCGTGTAGCTGTCCAGGCCGACGTCGGCGGCCAGCAGGTCGCGCTCGGCCCACCGCGCCGCGGCGACGGCGAAGCCCAGGTGCCGGCAGAAGTAGACGCCGAAGACCACGTTGAGCGCGCCGGCGATCACACCGAGGGTCGGGTCGAGCCCGAAGAGGGCGACCGCGGCGGCCAGGGCGAGGGCGTAGCCGAGGAGGACGAGCGGGCGCCCCTCGGGACGGTCGGTGCCGTGCGCCACGGATCCTCCTTCCGGATCGTGCCCGGCGGTGCGGTAGCGCCACCTCATGGCTGGATCGGCAGTCGCCCTGCCGTCCTGAAGTGGAAGCGACCCCGGCGACACCGCCGCCCGCGCCGTCCACAGGCCGCCGCACCGTCCACAGGAGCGGCCGGAGCCCGGCCGGACCCGGTGTCCGCGGCGAGGGTCGGGCCGCGCCCCGTGCCGGGGCCGCCGACCCGAGGAGAGCCCGCGATGACCGACACCACGCCCGAGACCGCCCCCGCCGCGACCGTCCCCGCCCCGCCCGGCGCCCTCCCGCGGTCGCGCGGCCTGGCCCGGCGCTGGGCCCGGCTGCGCGCCGACGCCGAGGCCGGCATGAGCACGGCTGAGTACGCCGTGGGCACGGTCGCCGCCTGCGCCTTCGCCGCCGTCCTCTACCGGGTGGTCACCGGCGGCTCGGTCGTCACCGCCCTCGGCGACCTGGTCTCCTCCGCACTGCAGGTGCTGTCCTGACCCGCCGGGCGCGGCGAGGCGACGGCGGAGCGGACGGCGAGGCGGGCATGGTCACCGCCGAGACGGCCGTGGTGCTGCCCGTGCTCCTGCTCGTCCTGGCGGCGGTCGTCGCCGCCGTCGTGGTGGTCGGCGCGCAGGTGCGCTGCGTGGACGCCGCCCGGGAGGGCGCGCGGGCCGCCGCGCGCGGTGAGGACGAGGCCGTCGTGCGCGCCCTCGTCGCACGGGTGGCGCCCGACGGGGCGCGGACGGAGGTCGCCGTCGGCGGCGGTGAGGTGCGGGTGACCGTCACCGCGGAGGTCGCGCCGCTGGGGCCGGTGCAGCTGGGGGTCGGGATCGGCGCCAGCGCGGTCGCCCGGCTCGAGCCCGGGATCGCCGGGTGACGGCGGGGGAGAGGGGGTCGGCGACGGTCTGGACGGTCGCGCTGGCCGGCGTGCTCGCCGCCGTGGGGATGGCCGCCGTGCTGGTCGGTGCCGCGGCCGTCGCCCGCCACCGGGCCGGCACGGCGGCCGACCTCGCCGCGCTGGCGGCGGCCGGCGCGGCGGTGACCGGCGACCCCGCCGCCTGCACCGTGGCCGCCGGCGTCACCCGCGGCAACGGCGCCGCACTGGTCGGCTGCGCGGTCGGGGAGGGGGCGGTCGTCGAGGTGACCGCCGAGGTCGGCGTCCGCCTGGGTCCGCTGGGCACCCGGTACGCGCGGGCCACCGCCCGCGCCGGACCCGTCCCGCCGGACGCCCCCGCGGGGTCAGAAGACGAGGTCGTCCTCGACGGGCCGGGCACCGCGCCCGCCGTCCCCGGCGGTGTCGTCGCCGGCCTCGTCGGCGGTCCCGTCGCTCTCCTCGACCGGCACGGCGGGGCCGTCGGGGGCGGTGAGGCCTCCGGGAACCACCTCCACCACCCCCGTGCCCGCCTCGTCGGCGGCGGCCAGCTCGTCCAGCACGACGTCGAGCACCCGCACTGCGCCGGCCTTGTCCAGCGGGTCGTTGCCGTTGCCGCACTTGGGCGACTGCACGCAGGAGGGGCACCCGCTCTCGCACTCGCAGCTGGCCACGGTGGCCCGGGTGGCCAGCAGCCAGCGCCGCAGGGCGGCGAACCCCCGCTCGGCGAAGCCGGCGCCGCCGGGGTGCCCGTCGTAGACGAACACCGTGGCGGTGCCCGTGTCGGGGTGCAGGGCCGTGGACAGCCCGCCGAGGTCCCAGCGGTCGCAGGTGGCCAGCAGCGGCAGGATGCCGATCGCGGCGTGCTCGGCGGCGTGCAGCGAGCCGGGCAGCGACAGGTCGTCGAGCGCGGCGCGCGCGACGGCGTCCGCGTCGAGGGTCAGCCACACCGCGCGGGTGCGCAGCTGGCGGGCGGGCAGGTCGAGCGGGAACTCGGCGAGCACCTCACCGGTGCCGGCCCGCCGCCGCTGGTAGGCCACGACCTGGTTGGTCACGTCGACGACGCCGGTGTGCGCGGTGACGGTGCCCAGCCGCCGGACCCGGTCGGTCCGGACGACGCCGAGGTCGGTGACGTCGCGGGCGACGGTGGTCCAGTCCGGGCTCTCGGCGTGCACGACGGCGCAGGCGTCGTCGAGGTCGAGCTCGTCGACGACGAACGTGTCGCCGCGGTGCACGTAGAGCGCGCCGGTGTGCACCGTGGCGTGCGCGGCGCCGCCGTCGACGGTCCCGAGCAGCCGCCCGGTCCCGTCCTCGATGATCGCCACCGGCTCGCCGCCGCTGCCGCGGATGTCGACGTCGGGCCGCCCGCGCCCGGCCCAGTACCAGCCGGCCGGGCGCCGCCGCAGCCGGCCGGCCGCGACGAGTTCGTCGAGCTGGGCCTCGGCGACCGGGCCGCCGAAGTCGGGCAGGTCGGCGGGCGTCAGGGGCAGCTCGGCCGCCGCGCAGCACAGCTGGGGGCCGAGGACGTAGGGGTTGGCCGGATCGGTGACGGTGGCCTCGACCGGGCGGCCGAACACCGCCCGCGGGTGGTGGGCCAGGTAGTGGTCCAGCGGGTCGTCGCGGGCGACGAAGACGACCAGCGACTCGCGCTGGGCGCGTCCGGCCCGGCCCGCCTGCTGCCACAGAGACGCCAGCGTCCCGGGGTACCCGGCCAGCACCACGGCGTCGAGGCCGGCGATGTCGATGCCCAGCTCGAGGGCGTTGGTGGTGGCCACGCCGAGCAGCTCGCCGCACGACAGGGCCCGCTCCAGCTCCCGGCGCTCCTCGGGGAGGTAGCCGCCGCGGTAGGAGTCCACCCGCCGGACCAGGTCGCCGCGGCCACGCTCCTGCAGCAGCCGGCGGGCCTGCTCGGCGACCGACTCGGCGCTGCGCCGCGACCGCACGAAGGCCAGCGTCCGGGCGCCCCGCTCGACCAGGTCGGCCAGCAGCCCCGCCGCGTCCGCCGCCGCCGACCGGCGCAGCGGGGCGCCGTGCTCACCGGTCCGCTCGGTCAGCGGGGGCTCCCACAGCGCGAAGGTCGCACCCGGGCGCGGCGACCCGTCCTCGGTCACCGCGACGACGGGCGCGCCCACCAGCCGGGTCGCGGCCGCGGCCGGCTCGGCCACCGTCGCCGACGCCAGCACGAACACCGGGTCGGCGCCGTAGCGGCGGCAGATGCGCCGCAGCCGGCGCAGCACGTGCCCGACGTGCGAGCCGAACACCCCGCGGTAGGCGTGGCACTCGTCGACGACGACGTAGGCCAGCCGGCGCAGCGTCGACGACCAGCGCTGGTGGGCGGGCAGCACGCCGCGGTGGAGCATGTCCGGGTTGGTGACGATCCACCGCGAGTGGCGGCGCACCCAGTCCCGCTCCTCGCCCGGGGTGTCGCCGTCGTAGGTGGCCGGGCGCACCGACGGGTCGGCGAGCGCCGCCACCGAGGCCAGCTGGTCGCGGGCCAGGGCCTTGGTGGGCGCCAGGTACAGCACGCAGGCGCGCGGGTCCTCGGCCAGGCGGGTCAGCGCGGGCAGCTGGTAGGCCAGCGACTTGCCGGACGCCGTGCCGGTGGCGACCACCACCGAGGTGCCGTCGTGGGCGAGCTGAGCGGCCTCGACCTGGTGCCGCCAGGGCGCGGTCACGCCCTGCTCCTCGAGCCGCGCGCGCAGCCCCGGGTCGACCCAGGCCGGCCAGGGCAGCGTCCGGGACCCGCGCACCGGCAGGTGGTGCACGTGGGTGACCGGGTGCTCCTCCTCCGGGGTGTCCGCGAGCAGCTCCTCGAGCAGCTCGGAGCCGGGCAGGGGGCCGCCGGACCGGCTCCCGGGCTCCTCGCCGGGCCGGTGGCCGGGTGCCTCGCCGGGCCGGTGCCCGCTGCCGTGTCCCTCGGCCGAGCCGTGCACGTCCGCGGCACCGGGCGCGGCACCCGGGCGCTCGTCGCCCCCTGCGGTGCCCTCACGGCCGGGTGGGGGAGCAGCCGGCCGGACCGGGTGGAGCGCGGTCACCCCTCCACTGTCACACCCGGGGGCAACCCTCCTTCGCCCGTGGTCGCTGTCCGCGACCGGACCACCACGAAAGACGACCTACCGCAGAGTGTGATCTCGATTACAGTGGCGCGGCATCCGTGGGCGGCCCGCCGTCCACGGGTGCTCTCCGCCGACCGGGGACGCGGGGCCGCCCGGTGGCAGCTCACCGCTGGGAGGTATAGATGCCGGACAGTTCTCTCTCCGGCGGGGACGTCGTCCTCGTGACGGCAGCCCTCGTCGTATCGCTCGCCGCGCTGGTCTTCGCCGCGTCGCTGGTCCGTGCCGTCCTGGCCGCCGACCAGGGCACGACGCGCATGCGGGAGATCGCGCGCGCGGTGCAGGAGGGAGCCGGCGCCTACCTGCGGCGCCAGTTCAGGACCCTCGGCGTCTTCGCCGTGATCGTCTTCCTCCTGCTGCTCGTCCTGCCCGTCGCCGACGGCGGCTGGGGCACCCGGATCGGCCGGGCGGTCTTCTTCCTCGTCGGCGCCCTGTTCTCCGCCACCGTCGGCTTCATCGGCATGACGCTGGCCACCCGCGGCAACGTCCGGGTCGCCGCCGCCGCCCAGGCCGGCGGCTACCGGCCGGCCTTCCGCATCGCGTACCGCACCGGCGGCGTCTGCGGGATGATCACCGTCGGCCTCGGCCTGTTCGGCGCCGCGCTGGCGCTGCTGCTCTTCGACGAGACCGCCCCGGTGGTCCTCGAGGGCTTCGGGTTCGGCGGCGCGCTGCTGGCGATGTTCATGCGCGTCGGCGGCGGGATCTTCACCAAGGCCGCCGACGTCGGCGCCGACCTCGTCGGCAAGGTCGAGGCCGGCATCCCCGAGGACGACCCCCGCAACGCCGCGACCATCGCCGACAACGTCGGCGACAACGTCGGCGACTGCGCCGGCATGGCCGCCGACCTCTTCGAGTCCTACGCCGTCACCCTGGTCGCCGCCCTCATCCTCGGGCAGGTCTTCTTCGGCGCGGACGGCATGGTCTTCCCGCTCGTCGTCGCGGCGATCGGCGTGCTCGCCTCCGTCGTCGGCATCCTCGCCAGCAACCCCGGCAAGAGCGACTCCAGCGGCCTCGCGCCGATCAACCGCGGCTTCTTCACCTCCGCGGTGGTCTCCCTCGTGCTCGTCGCCGTCGCCGCGTTCACCGTGCTGCCCAGCGTCGCCGACGTCCCCGACTCGGTGGTCAACCCGCAGGTGCTCGGCTTCCTCTCGGTCCTCGTCGGGATCGTCCTGGCCGCCGCCATCCAGCAGCTCACCGGCTACTTCACCGAGACCTCCCGCAAGCCGGTCCGCGACGTCGGCCGCAGCTCGCTCACCGGGCCGGCCACCGTCGTCCTGTCCGGCATCTCCCTCGGACTGGAGTCGGCCGTCTACGCCGCTCTGCTCATCGGCGGCGCGGTCTACGGCGCCTTCCTCATCGGCGGCGGCGCGGCGCTCTACGCCGTCGCGCTCGCCGGCTGCGGGCTGCTCACCACGGCCGGCGTCATCGTCTCGATGGACACCTTCGGCCCGGTCAGCGACAACGCCCAGGGCATCGCCGAGATGTCCGGGGACATCGACGAGCAGGGCGCCCGGGTGCTGACCGACCTCGACGCCGTCGGCAACACCACCAAGGCCATCACCAAGGGCATCGCGATCGCGACCGCCGTCCTCGCGGCGACGGCGCTGTTCGGGTCCTACAACGAGCAGGTGCGGACCGCGCTCGGCGACGTCGACCTGGCGGAGTCGTTCAGCCTCGTCGAGCCGGACAACGTCGTCGGCGCGGTGATCGGTGCCGCGGTCGTGTTCCTCTTCTCCGGCCTGGCGATCAACGCGGTCTCCCGCGCCGCCGGGCGGGTCGTGTTCGAGGTCCGCGAGCAGTTCCGCACCCGGCCCGGGATCATGGACTACTCCGAGCGGCCCGACTACTCCGCCGTCGTGGACATCTGCACCAAGGACTCGCTGCGGGAGCTGGCGACGCCCGGCCTGCTCGCCGTCCTCGCCCCGGTGGCGGTCGGCTTCGGGCTCGGCTTCGGCCCGCTCGCGGCCTACCTCGTCGGCGCCATCGCCACCGGCACGCTCATGGCGGTGTTCCTCGCCAACTCCGGCGGCGCCTGGGACAACGCCAAGAAGATGGTGGAGGACGGCGCGTTCGGCGGGAAGGGCAGCGAGGCGCACGCGGCGACGGTCATCGGGGACACCGTGGGCGACCCGTTCAAGGACACCGCGGGCCCGGCGATCAACCCGCTCATCAAGGTGATGAACCTGGTGGCGCTGCTGATCGCCCCCGCGGTGGTCAGCCTGTCGGTCGGCGAGGACGCCAACACCGCCGTGCGGCTGCTCATCGCGGGCGTGGCGGCGCTGGTCGTCATCGGCGCCGTGGTGGTGTCCAAGCGGCGCTCGGTCGTCGTCGGCGGCACCGACGACGGGCCCTCCGGGTCGCTCCCCGGCGCCGGGCGCCCGACGCCGGCCCAGGCCGTCACGCCCCGGGCGGGCACGACCGCTCCGACGACCGCACCGACGACCACCGCTCCCTGACCCCACGCCGCGAGCCTCCGCCCGGACACCGACCGGGTGGGGGCTCGCGGCGCGCCCTGTGGACGGCCGACCCGGCTGTGGACGGCTCCCGCAGGTCGGTCCCGGTGCGGCCCTAGCGTCCGCGGCGCCGTCCCGACCCCGGGCCGGCACCGACGCCAGGAGGGGCCGTGTCCGTACCGATCGCCATCCAGCTCGACGCCGTCCAGGCGCTGGGTGAGGAGCTGGCCGCGCTCGCCACCGAGCTGTCGGCCGACGCCGACCTGTGCGCCTCCACCGCGGTGTCTCTCGCGGCGGCCGCGCCGGGGGAGGTCTCCGAGCACGCCGGCGGGACCGGCCGGGCGTGGGCGGCGCTGGTGGCCGACCTCGTCGAGGGCGCCGACGCCGCCGCGCGGACGCTGCTGGCCGCGGTCCGCAGCTACCGCCTCGCCGACGCCGCCGTCTCCGACCGGCTGCTGGCCGCCCGGGCGGCGATCGCAGAGGAGGCGGCCGCGTGAGCGCGCCCGGCCTGACCGCCGTCGCCGGCTGGGACACCCCGCTGCTCGACGGCGCGGTGTACACGCTCGAGGCGGTGACCGAGCGGCTGCCCCCGTGGCGCGCCCGGGTGGAGGCGGTGGCGCGCGCCCTCGCCGGTGCCGAGTACTGGTCGGGGCAGGCGGGGACGGCCGCCGCGACCGCGCTCGACCAGGTCTCGGCCGTGGCGACGGAGGTCACCGGTGCCCTGTCCGCCTCCCTGTCCCCGCTGCACGAGGCGGCCCGCCAGGCGCGCGCCGCCCAGGAGACGGCGGCCCAGGCGCTGACCGCGGCCGCCGCGTCCGGGGTGGTGCTGGACGAGGCGGGCGGCGTCGTCGCACCCGCACCGGTCGCGGTGCCCGCCGGCGCCTCGCCGGACGTCCTCGCCGCCCACCACGACCGGCTCGCCGAGCAGGCGGCCGCCGCGGAACGGGTCGCCGCGACCGCCGCCGAGGCGTTGCACGCCGCTGCCCGGGCCGCGGCCGCCGCCGCGGACTCCTCCGGCCCTCTCGCCCTCCTCGGCGGGCTCGGCGCCGCCCGTCCCGCCGGATTCCCCGACCTCCCGGCGGTCGCCCAGGTCGACGGCGCCTGGATCCGGTCCTGCCTGCCGGTGGCCGGGACCTCGCCGGAGGCGGTGGCGGCCTGGTGGGCCGGCCTGTCGTCGCCCACCCGCGACGCGGTGACCACGGCCGATCCGGCGCTGGTCGGGAGCCTCGACGGGCTCCCCGCCTGGGCGCGGGACCAGGCCAACCGCGTCCTGCTCCACCGCGCGCTTGCCGACCCGTCCGCCGAGGGGTACGCGACGGCGCGGGCTGTCTCTGACGAGATCGCGGCCGAGGAGGCGGCCGGGCGCACGGTGCAGTTGTGGTCCTTCGACGCCGACGACCACCTGGTGGCCCTCGCCTACGGCGACCTCGACACCGCCGACGACGTCGCGTTCCTCGTCCCCGGTGTCGGCAACGACGTCGACGACCTCGGCGACATGGGCGACGACGCGCAGGCCGTGGCCGACGCCGCCCGGGCCGCGGCGCCGGCCGCCGCCGTGGCCACGGTCGCCTGGCTCGGCTACCGCCCTCCCGGCACCGTCGCCTCCCCCCGCGCCTGGTTCGAGGGACGGGCTGCCGCCGGTGGCGGCGCCCTCGCGGGCGACCTCGCGGGCCTGGCCGCGGCGCGCGCCGGGGACCCGGGGAGCAGCGGCACCCCGCCGCGGGTGACGGTCGTGGCCCACAGCTACGGGACCGTCGTGGTCGACCGCGCCGTGGAGGAGCGGGGCGAGCTGGCCGCCGATGCCCTGGTCCTCCTCGGGAGCCCCGGGATGGACGGCCCGGCGTCGGACCTGGAGGTGGCGGAGGTCCACGAGGCCTCCGCGCCGCTCGACCCGGTCACCTGGCTGGTGGACGTGCACGGCACGGAGACCGACAACCCGGACTTCGGCGCGACCCCGCTGCCGACCGACCCGGACACCTGGCACGGCTGGTACCTCGAGCGCGACCGGCCGACCCTGGCCGCCGTCGGGGAGGTGGTCGCCGGCGCCCGCGAGCCGGACCGACCCACCGGATGAGGCCCGGGAACAGCCGCGGTGCTGCACCGTTGGACGCGGTGACGGCGCGCCCACCCGGGGTCGCCAGCCGGTCGCGTTCCGCGGTCGTGGCCTACCGTGGCCCGCCGAGGGGCGCGCCGGGTGCCGACACCGCACCCGCACCGCCGCCCAGCGAGCACCACCGACAGGAGCACCGTGCCCACGAAGACCGCGAAGAACGGCGAGAGCGCCGGCCGCACGGCCGGCGGCACCAGCACGCCCGCCCGCCGCCGGACCGCCGCCACCGGGGGCGGTCGCCCGCTGGTCATCGTGGAGTCACCAACCAAGGCCGGGAAGATCGCCGGCTATCTCGGCAACGGCTACGTCGTCGAGGCCAGCGTCGGGCACATCCGCGACCTGCCCCGCAACGCCGCCGACGTCCCGGCCGAGCACAAGGGCGCTCCCTGGGCCCGCCTCGGCGTCGACGTCGACAACGCCTTCGAGCCGCTCTACGTCATCAGCCCCGACCGCAAGCAGCAGGTCAGCCGGCTCAAGCAGCTGGTCAAGGACGCCAGCGAGGTCTACCTCGCCACCGACGAGGACCGCGAGGGCGAGGCCATCGCCTGGCACCTGGTCGACACCCTCAAGCCGCGGGTCCCGGTCCGCCGCATGGTCTTCCACGAGATCACCCCGGAGGCCATCGCCCGCGCCGTGGCCAACCCCCGCGAGCTCGACACCGCCCTGGTCGACGCGCAGGAGACCCGCCGCATCCTCGACCGCCTCTACGGCTACGAGGTCAGCCCCGTGCTGTGGAAGAAGGTCCTGCCACGGCTCTCGGCCGGCCGCGTGCAGTCGGTGGCCACCCGCATCGTCGTCGAGCGGGAACGGGAGCGGATGGCGTTCACCGCCGCCGACTACTGGTCCCTCGACGGCGTCTTCGCCGTCCCCGGCAGGTCCGGTGCCGACGCCGGCGAGCCGACGACGCTGCGCGCCCGCCTGGTCAGCGTCGACGACAGCCGCGTGGCCACCGGCCGCGACTTCGACCCCGCCACCGGCCGGGTCACCGGCGACGTCGTGCACCTCGACGAGGCCGGCGCCCGCGGGCTGGCCGCCCGCCTCGAGGGCCGGCAGGTCGGCGTCAGCCGGGTCGACGAGAAGCCCTACCGGCGTCGTCCCTACGCGCCGTTCACCACCTCCACGCTGCAGATGGAGGCCGGCCGCAAGCTCGGCTGGTCCTCCGCGCAGGTCATGCGGGTGGCCCAGCGGCTGTACGAGAACGGCCACATCACCTACATGCGGACCGACTCGACCAACCTCTCCACCGAGGCGATCAACGCCGCCCGCACCCAGGCCCGCGAGCTCTACGGCGACGCCTACGTCCCCGCCGAGGCCCGCCGCTACAGCAAGAAGGCCAAGGGCGCGCAGGAGGCGCACGAGGCGATCCGGCCCGCCGGTGACTCCTTCCGCACCCCCGGCCAGCTGGCCGGGCAGCTCGCCCGTGACGAGTTCCGCCTCTACGAGCTGATCTGGCAGCGCACGGTCGCCTCGCAGATGGCCGACGCGGTCGGCCAGACGGTCAGCATCCGGCTGGCCGGGCGCAGCACCACCGACGAGCGGGTGGAGTTCACCGCGTCGGGGCGCACGATCACCTTCCCCGGCTTCCTGCGCGCCTACGTCGAGTCCCGCGACGAGGGCGCCGGCGCCGGCGACGACGAGCCCGGCAGCGACGACGCCGAGCGGCGCCTGCCCCGCGTCGAGCGCGGCCAGCAGCTCGACACCCGCTCGCTGGAGCCCAAGGGCCACACCACGACGCCGCCGTCGCGCTACACCGAGCCGAGCCTGGTCGCCCGGCTCGAGGAGCTCGGCATCGGCCGCCCCTCGACCTACGCGTCGATCATGCAGACCATCCAGGACCGCGGGTACGTGTGGAAGAAGGGCGCCGCGCTGGTGCCCACCTTCACCGCCTTCGCGGTGGTCAACCTGCTCGAGCAGCACTTCGGTCAGCTCGTCGACTACGACTTCACCGCGTCGCTGGAGAACGAGCTCGACGAGATCGCCGCGGGGGAGCTGGGCCGGGTCGACTGGCTGACCGAGTTCTACTTCGGCGGCGAGGGCCGGCACGCCGGCGGCATCGCCGCGTCCGGCGGCCTCAAGCAGGTCATCGGCCAGCAGCTGGAGGAGATCGACGCCCGCGGCGTCAACTCCATCCCGCTGCGGGCGACCGGCCCGGAGGGCGAGCCGGTCGTCGTCCGGGTGGGCCGCTACGGCCCCTACCTGCAGGCCGGCGGCGAGGACGGGCCGCGGGTCAGCCTCCCCGAGGACCTCGCGCCCGACGAGCTCACCAGCGGCAAGGTCGCCGAGCTGCTCGCCGCGCCCTCCGGTGACCGGCAGCTGGGCACCGACCCCGCGAGCGGCTCCCCGGTGGTGGTCAAGGCCGGCCGCTACGGCCCCTACGTCACCACCGTGGTCCCCGAGGGCAGCAAGGACAGCCCCCGGACGGCGAGCCTGTTCTCCTCGATGGCCCCGGAGACGGTGACCCTCGAGGACGCGCTGCAGCTGCTCACGCTGCCGCGCACCGTGGGCACCGCGCCCGACGGCGAGGAGATCCAGGCCCTCAACGGCCGCTACGGGCCCTACCTGAAGAAGGGCAGCGACTCCCGCTCGCTGGAGAACGAGCAGCGGCTGTTCACCGTCACCCTCGACGAGGCGCTGGCGGTCTTCGCCCAGCCCAAGCAGCGGGGACGGCGGGCCGCGGCCGCGCCGCTCAAGGAGCTCGGCGCCGACCCGGTGACCCAGGGCCAGATCACCGTCCGCGAGGGCCGCTTCGGCCCGTACGTGACCGACGGCGAGACCAACGCCAGCCTGCGCAAGGGCGACGACGTCGAGACCATCTCCCTCGACCGCGCCGCCGAGCTGCTCGCCGACCGCCGCAGCCGGCCGGCCGCCACGAAGAAGAAGGCGGCGAAGAAGGCACCGGCCAAGACGGCGGCCAAGAAGACGACGGCGAAGAAGACCACCGCCAAGAAGACGACCGCGAAGAAGACGGCCGCGACGAAGGCGACCGACGCCGTCCCCGCGAGCTGACCCGCGGCCGTGACCGACCCGCTCGACCCCGCCGACTGGCAGCAGCGGCGGACGTCGTTCGGGTCAGTCGCGGCCGACTACGCCGCCCTGCGACCCGGCTACCCGCCCGCCGCCGTCGCCTTCCTCCTGGGCGGGCGGCCGCGGCGGGTGCTCGACCTGGGCGCCGGCACCGGCCTGCTCACCGGCGTCCTGCTCGCCGCCGGGCACGAGGTGGTCGCGGTCGACCCCGCACCGCAGATGCTCGACCAGCTGCACGCCCGCCACCCCGGCGTGCCGGTGCACGTCGGCGGCGCGGAGGCGGTCCCGCTGCCCGACCGCAGCGTCGACGCCGTGGTCGCCGGCCAGGCCGCGCACTGGTTCGACCCGGAGCCGGCGGCCGCCGAGCTGCGCCGCGTGCTGCGGCCCGGGGGCGTGGTCGGCCTCGTGTGGAACGTCCGCGACGAGCGGGTGCCGTGGGTCGCCGCGCTCGGCGCCGCGCTGGCCGCCGAGGCCCGCGGCCACGAGGCCGACCAGGGCGTCGTCGACCGGTTCGCCCGGGCGCTGCCGGCCGACGTCACCCACGCGCCGTTCCGCGTCGTCCAGCGGGTTCCCCCCGAGCAGGTCGTCGGCGGCATCGGCACCCGCAGTTACGTGGCCACCATGACCCCGCGGGCCCGGGCGGCCTTCCTCGGCGGCCTGCGCGGCCTGCTCGCGAGTCATCCCGACACCGCCGGACGCGACGTCCTGGAGCTGCCCTACCGCACCGACGCCTACCGGCTCACCCCCCGCTGAGCGGCCGGGAGCCCACCGCGAACACCCGCCGGAACGGCAGCACGGTGGTCCCGTCGGGCCGCGCCGGGTAGGCCTCCCGCAGCGCCGCGGCGTAGGCGGCGGTCAGCTCGGCGGCGGCATCGTCGTCGAGCAGGGCCAGCACCGGCCGCAGCACGGTGCTGCGCACCCAGCCCAGCACCGGGTCCGTCCCGCGCAGCACGTGCAGGTAGGTGGTCTCCCAGACGTCGGCGGACAGGCCCGCACCCACCAGCACGTCGAGGTAGCCGGCCGGGTCGAGCACCGGGTCCGGCGGGGGAGCGGCGGCCGCCAGCCGCGCCGACCACCGCGGCGAGGTGCACAGGTCGGCCAGCAGCCGGTGCGTCGGCGCCCGGTGGTTGCCGGGCACCTGGACCGCCAGCCGCCCGCCCGGGGCGAGGTGCCCGGCCCAGCGCGCCAGCAGCCCGGCGTGGCCGGGCACCCAGTGCAGGACGGCGTTGCAGACGACGACGTCGACCGGCCCGTCGGGCCGCCACTCACGGACGTCGCCGAGGGTGAAGCCGACCCGCCCGTCGACGGCGTGCGCGGCCGCCGCGGCCAGCATCTCCGGGGAGGAGTCGACGCCGGTCACCCGCGCACCGGGCCAGCGCGCCGCGAGCGAGGCGGTCAGCGCACCCTCGCCGCAGCCGAGGTCGACCACGACCCGCGGGTCGGCCGCGTCCACGCGGGCCAGCAGGTCGGCGAACGGGCGCGCCCGCTCGCCGGCGAAGCGCAGGTAGGTCGCGGGGTCCCAGGCGGCGTCCACGCCGGCGACGCTAGGGGCTGCGGGAACCCGGTGGCGTCGGACCCGGCCGGTACCGTGGACCGGCCGTGACCCACCCCGCCAGCCACCCCCGGGAGCTCCCGATCGCCGCCCACCCGCGCCTGCCCGGCCGCGGGCTGTTCGTCGCCTTCGAGGGCGGGGAGGGCGCCGGCAAGTCCACCCAGGCCCGCCTGCTCCTCGACTGGCTGGGGCGGCACGAGATCCCCGCGCGGCTGACCTCCGAGCCCGGCGGGACCCCACCCGGCGCGCGCATCCGCGCGCTGCTCCTCGACCCGGCCACCGGCGACCTCGCGCCGCGCGCCGAGGCGCTGCTCTACGCCGCCGACCGCGCCCACCACGTGCACGCGGTGGTCCGCCCGGCGCTGGAGGCCGGCGAGGTCGTGGTCACCGACCGCTACGTCGACAGCTCGCTGGCCTACCAGGGCGCCGGCCGGGCGCTGGCGCTGGAGGAGGTGCGCCGGCTGTCGCAGTGGGCCACCGGCGGGCTGGTGCCCGACCTCACGGTGCTGCTCGACCTGCCCCCCGAGGCGGGCCTGGCGCGGGCCCTGGGCCGCGCCGCCGCCGACCGGCTCGAGGCCGAGTCGGTCGACTTCCACGAGCGCGTCCGCGCCACCTTCCGCGCGCTGGCCGACGCCGAGCCGCACCGCTACCTGGTCCTCGACGCCGGCCGGCCCGCCGAGGAGCTCGCCGGCGCCGTGCGCGAGCGGGTCGCCGCCCTGCTGCCCGGGCGGGTCGCATGACCGAGCTCGCGAGGTCGCCAGGAGGCTCAGCCGCGCCGGGCGGGGTCTGGGCGCAGGTCGTCGGCCAGCCGGCCGTCGTCGCCGAGCTGCAGGCCGCGGTCGCCGACCCCGCCGCCATGACCCACGCCTGGCTGTTCACCGGCCCGCCCGGCTCGGGCCGCTCGGTCGCCGCGCGGGCCTTCGCCGCGGCGCTGCAGTGCCCCGACGGCGGTGACGGCACCTGCCACGCCTGCCGCACGGTGCTCGCCGGCACCCACGCCGACGTGCAGACCGTCGTCCCCGAGGGCCTGTCGATCGGCGTCGTGGAGGCGCGCGAGCTGGTGCGGGTGGCCGGCCGCGCGCCGTCGCAGGGGCGCTGGCAGGTCGTCGTCGTGGAGGACGCCGACCGCATGACCGAGCAGGCCGCCAACGCCGTCCTCAAGATGATCGAGGAGCCGCCGCCGCGGACGGTCTTCCTGCTGTGCGCGCCGAGCCTGCACCCCGAGGACGTGCCGGTCACCATCCGCTCCCGCTGCCGCGTCGTGGGCCTGCGGACGCCGCCGACCGACGCCGTCGCCGACGTGCTGGTGCGCCGCGACGGCGTCGACCCGGCGCTGGCCGCCTGGGCCGCGGCCGCGGCCGGCGGGCACGTCGGGCGGGCACGCCACCTGGCGCAGGACGAGAGCGCCCGGCTGGTGCGCAAGGCCGTCCTCGACGTCCCGCTGTCACTGGTGTCGCTGGCCGCCTGCCTGACCGCCGCCGACGACCTCGTCGGCGCGGCCAAGGAGGAGTCCGACCGGACCACCGCGGCCCTCGACGGCGCCGAGACCGAGGCGGTCAAGGCCAGCCTGGGCGTCGGCGCGCGGGGCCCGGGCGTGGCCGCCGCCAGCCGCGGGGCCGGGCAGCTCAAGGAGCTGGAGAAGCGGCAGAAGAGCCGGGCCACCCGCATCGGCCGCGACTCCCTCGACCGGGCGCTGGTCGACCTCGCCGGCCTCTACCGCGACGCCCTCGTCCTCGCCGCCGCACCCGGTGAGTCGCTGCCGCTGGACCACCCCGACCGGCGCGCCGACGCCGAGGAGCTGGCCCGGCGCATCGGCGCGGAGGGGGCGCTGCGGCGCATCGACGCGGTGCTCGCCTGCCGGACGGCGCTGGAGCAGAACGTCAAGCCGCAGGTCGCCGTCGAGGCGCTCACCGTGGCGCTGCGCCTGCCCGCGTAGCCGCCGGGCCGGCGCGGGCGCGGCAGGACGGTGCCGTACGCTGGGCACCGCACGTCCGCCGCCTTAGCTCAGTCGGTAGAGCATCTCACTCGTAATGAGAAGGTCGTCGGTTCGATTCCGACAGGCGGCTCGCACCCCCGTCCCTGGGGATCGTCGGCTCCTTCTGCCAGCATCCCGGGACGTGACCAGCGGCAGCGCCGAGCAGCACCTGCGCGACCTCGCCCGGCTGCGCCGCGTCCGCGACCGGATCGACCGGGAGTACGCCCAGCCGCTCGACGTCGAGGCCCTCGCCCGCGGCGTGCACGTCTCCGCCGGCTACCTCAGCCGCGCCTTCCGGCGGGCCTACGGCGAGTCCCCGTACTCCTACCTGATGACCCGGCGCATCGAGCGGGCCATGGCCCTGCTGCGCCGCGGCGACGTGAGCGTCACCGACGCCTGCTTCGCCGTCGGCTGCTCGTCGCTGGGCACCTTCAGCACCCGCTTCACCGAGCTGGTCGGCATGCCGCCGAGCACCTACCGGCGCCTCGCCGCGGAGGGCACCGAGGGCCTGCCGGCGTGCGTCGCCAAGCAGGTCACCCGACCGGTCAGGAATCGAGAAGCACCGGCCGGTGCGCCGTCCCTAGCGTGACCGGCATGGACCTCACCATCCACACCACCGTCCTCCCGCACACCGACCCGGAGGCCTCCCTGGCCTTCTGGCGCGACACCCTCGGCTTCGAGGTGCGCACCGACGTCGGCCGGGGCGCGATGCGCTGGATCACCGTCGGCCCCACCGGCCAGCCGGGGACCTCGGTCCTCCTGGCCCCGCCGGCCGTCGACCCGGGCATCACCGACGACGAGCGCCGCACCGTCGCCGAGATGATGGCCAAGGGCACCTACGGCTGGATCCTGCTGGCCACGAAGGACCTCGACGGCACCTTCGACCGGCTGCAGGCCGGCGACGCCGAGGTCGTCCAGGAGCCCACCGACCAGCCCTACGGGATCCGCGACTGCGCCTTCCGGGACCCCGCCGGCAACCTGGTCCGCATCCAGCAGACCGGCTGAGCCCGCGTCAGCCGGACGGGCGTCGCGCCGTTCCGGTCGTCACCCCCAGCAGGTAGACAACGAGGGCGCCGACGACGGCGGCGCCCACCGGACGGAGACACGATGAGCACCGCCACCAGCGACGGCACGGGGACCCGCACGCGGGAGCCCGCCGGGCACCCGGCCGACGTGCACGACCTCATCCGCGTGCACGGCGCCCGCGAGAACAACCTCAAGGACGTCAGCGTCGACATCCCCAAGCGCCGGCTCACGGCCTTCACCGGCGTCTCCGGCTCGGGCAAGAGCTCCCTGGTGTTCAGCACGATCGCCGCGGAGTCCCAGCGGCTGATCAACGAGACCTACAGCGCCTTCCTGCAGGGCTTCATGCCGTCGCTGTCGCGGCCCGACGTCGACCTCCTGGAGGGGCTGACGACGGCGATCATCGTCGACCAGGAGCGGATGGGCGCCAACCCGCGCTCCACCGTCGGCACGGCCACCGACGCCAACGCGATGCTGCGCATCCTCTTCAGCCGGCTCGGGCAGCCGCACATCGGCCCGCCGACCGCGTTCGCCTTCAACGTGCCGACCCGCAAGGCCAGCGGGGTCATGAGCACCGAGAAGGGCGGCCGGGTCGAGAAGAACGTGGTGCGCGAGGCCCTCTACCAGGGCGGCATGTGCCCCCGGTGCGAGGGCATGGGCTCGGTCAACGACATCGACCTCACCGCCCTCTACGACGACGCCAAGTCCCTCAACGACGGCGCCCTGACCATCCCCGGCTACAGCATGGACGGCTGGTACGGCCGCCTCTTCCAGGGCGCCGGCCTCGACATGGACAAGCCGATCCGCGACTACACGAAGAAGGAGCTGGACACGCTCCTGTACGCGGAGCCGGTCAAGATCAAGGTCGAGGGCATCAACCTCACCTACGAGGGCGTGATCCCGCGGATCCAGAAGTCGATGCTGTCCAAGGACGTCGAGGCGATGCAGCCGCACGTCCGGCGCTTCGTGGAGCGGGTGGTGACCTTCACGACCTGCCCCGACTGCGGCGGCACGCGGCTGAGCGCGGAGGCGCGGTCCTCGCTGATCCGGGGGAAGAGCATCGCCGACGTCTGCGCCCTGCAGATCACCGACCTCGCCGACTGGGTGCGCGAGCTCGACGAGCCCTCGGTCGCCCCGCTGCTGGCCGGGCTGCAGCACCTGCTCGACTCCTTCGCCACCATCGGCCTGGGGTACCTCTCCCTCGACCGGCCCGCGGGCACCCTGTCCGGCGGCGAGGCGCAGCGCACCAAGATGATCCGCCACCTCGGCTCCTCGCTCACCGACGTCACCTACGTCTTCGACGAGCCCACGATCGGGCTGCACCCGCACGACATCGAGCGGATGAACCGGCTGCTGCTGCAGCTGCGGGACAAGGGCAACACCGTGCTCGTCGTCGAGCACAAGCCCGAGGCCATCGCCATCGCCGACCACGTCGTCGACCTCGGGCCCCGGGCCGGCGCGGGCGGCGGCGAGGTCGTATTCCAGGGCACCGTCGAGCAGCTGCGGGCCAGCGGCACCCTCACCGGGCGGCACCTCGACGACCGCGCGTCGGTCAAGCCGTCGGTGCGCACCCCCACCGGCGCGCTGCAGGTGCGCGGCGCCCGCACGAACAACCTGCAGGGGGTCGACGTCGACATCCCCCTCGGCGTGCTCGTCGTCCTCACCGGGGTGGCGGGCTCGGGCAAGAGCTCGCTCGTCTCCGGCTCGATCGCCGGGCGGGAGGGCGTGGTGACCATCGACCAGGGCGCCATCCGCGGCTCCCGGCGCAGCAACCCGGCCACCTACACCGGCCTGCTCGAGCCGATCCGGAAGTCCTTCGCCAAGGCCAACGGCGTCAAACCGGCGCTGTTCAGCGCCAACTCCGAGGGCGCCTGCCCGGCCTGCAACGGCGCCGGCGTCGTCTACACCGAGCTGGGTGTCATGGCCACCGTCGAGTCCACCTGCGAGGCGTGCGAGGGCCGGCGGTTCCAGCCGGCGGTGCTCGACTACACGCTGGGCGGCCGGGACATCGCCGAGGTGCTGGCCATGTCGGTGGCCGAGGCCGAGGAGTTCTTCGGCTCCGGCGAGGCGCGCACGCCGGCCGCGCACGCCGTCCTCGGCCGGCTCGCCGACGTCGGCCTGGGCTACCTCACCATCGGCCAGCCGCTGACGACGCTGTCCGGCGGGGAGCGACAGCGGCTGAAGCTGGCCACCCACATGGGCGAGAAGGGCGGCGTCTACGTCCTCGACGAGCCGACCACCGGCCTGCACCTGGCCGACGTGGAGAACCTGCTCGCGCTGCTCGACCGGCTCGTCGACTCGGGCACGTCGGTCGTCGTCATCGAGCACCACCAGGCGGTCATGGCGCACGCGGACTGGATCGTCGACCTCGGTCCGGGCGCCGGCCACGACGGCGGCCGGGTGGTGTTCGAGGGCACCCCGGCCGACCTCGTCGCCGCCCGCTCCACCGTCACCGGCGAGCACCTGGCGGCCTACGTCGGCGGCTGAGACCGGATTCCTGCACCGCCCGGCTGCACTTCCGGCCCCTCCGTGCCGATGCCTGTCCCCAGGACCGCAGAGCGGGACGAGGACCGGAACGCCGGAGACGGAGGACGGAGCATGACGACGCCGGGAGTGGACCACCCCGAGGAGAAGGCGGTGCTCGACGTCAAGGCCAGCAGCCGCGCCGACGTCCTGACCAGCTTCGTCGAGCGGGTGTCGGGCTCCGAGCTCGTGGTCAGCGTGGGCGAGGACGCGCAGAAGCGGCGCGTGCGGCTGGACACCGGTGAGCACCTGGAGCTGATCTGGCGCGGACCGGAGGAGCTGCGGTCCCTGCCCGCGGAGCTCGTCGAGGTGGTCACAGGGGACTCGCCGACGTGGCGGCTGAAGATCATCGGCCCGGCGTCCCGGGGGCAGCGGCGCAACGCCGTCCGCGCCCCCATGTCGGTGCCCGTCGAGCTGGCCGTGGGGGAGCGGGTGCTGGCCGGGACGACCATCGACCTCAGCGAGGGCGGCACGCGCTGCCTGCTCACCGGCAAGCCCGGGGCCGAGCGGCCGGAGATCGAGGTCGGCGCCGTGCTCCCCGTGGTCGTCGACCTCGACGGGGACCGGCTGGCCGCCAAGGCCGAGCTGATCCGCCGCCACCCCCGCGACGACCACCACACCGAGCTGTCGCTGCGGTTCGTGGGGCTCGGCGAGCGGCGCGAGGACACCATCCGGCGCCGGGTCTTCGCCGAGCTGCGTGACCTGCGCTCCCGCGGCCTGATCTGATCCCGGCGTGGACCGAGCCCGACTCAGCGCCGTCGCGCACCGCTGGCACCCCGTCGCCGCCCCCGTCTCCGACGAGGCCCTGACCCGGCTGGTCGGCCGGCTGTCCCCGGCCGGCCGGGGCGGCCGCGCCCTCGACCTCGGCTGCGGGCCGGGCTCGTGGCTGCTGGCGCTGCTGGCCGCGCACCCGGCGATGGTGGGGGTCGGTGTCGACACCTCCGCGCCCGCGCTGGACGCCGCGCGCGACGGGGCGGCGATGGCCGGCCTGGTCGGCCGCGTCGCGTTCGTCGAGGCCGACGCCGCGACCTGGGAGGGCGAGCCGGCCGACGTCGTCCTGTGCGTCGGCGCCGCGCACGCCTTCGGCGGCACCGCCGGGGCGCTGGAGGCCGTGCGCCGCCACCTGCGTCCCGGCGGGCGCGTGCTCTTCGGGGACGGGTTCTGGGAGGCCGGCCCGAGCGAGGCGGCGCTGGCCGGCCTCGGCGCCGAGCCCGGCGAGCTGCCCGACCTGCCCGGCCTGCTGGCCGAGGTGGCCCGGGCCGGGTTCGAGCCCGGCTACGGCCACGTCAGCACCCTCGCCGAGTGGGACGAGTACGAGTGGTGCTGGACCGGCGCCGTCACCGAGTGGGCGCTGACCGAGGCTCCGCCCGGCGAGCGCGAGGAGGCGCTGGCGGCCGCCCGCACGCACCGGCGGCAGTGGCTGGAGGGGTACCGCGGCGAGCTGGGCTTCCTGACCGCCGTGCTGCACGACACCGGCCGCTGAGGACCGGGTCCCGGGACGGCGACGGCGGCGCACCCGCCGGGGCGCGCCGCCGTCGTCGTCCGTCCTGCTCGTCCCTCCGGCCCGGGGCCGGACGGGTGCGGCTCAGTGGCCGCCGGCCTCCTGGGCCCGCTTGATCGAGGCCTCGATCTCGGCCTCGGCCATGGCGCGGCCGACCCACTCGGCGCCCTCGACCGACTTGCCCGGCTCGAGGTCCTTGTAGGTCTCGAAGAAGTGCTGGATCTCCAGGCGGTCGAACTCCGACACGTCGGTGATGTCCTGGAGGTGGGCCATGCGGGGGTCGGTCGCCGGGACCGTGAGCACCTTGTCGTCGCCACCGGCCTCGTCGGTCATCCGGAACATGCCGATGGCCCGGCAGGTGATCAGGCACCCGGGGAAGGTCGGCTCGTCGAGGATCACCAGGGCGTCGAGGGGGTCGCCGTCCAGACCGAGGGTGTTCTCGATGTACCCGTAGTCGGCCGGGTACCGGGTCGAGGTGAACAGCATCCGGTCGAGCCGGATGCGCCCGGTGGCGTGGTCCAGCTCGTACTTGTTCCGCTGGCCCTTGGGGATCTCTACCGTCACGTCGAACTGCACGGCAGCTAGTGTGGCGCACCGGTACCAGGTCCACCGGCGCAGGGCGTCCGGGGGGCCTCTTCCGGGGGGGAGCGCACCATCACGCCGAGCGGGTCCTCGACCGTCACGCCCAGCTACCGGCGGCTGCGCCGACGGCTCCTGGTGAGCCTGCTGGCGCTGGTCCTCGTGGCGGCGGTGGCCACCGGCGTGGTGCTGTCCCTGGGCGGGGACGAGCGCACGACCACCGCCGGTCCCGCCGCCCCCTCCGCGCAGCTGCCCGAGGTCGGCGACCCCGCGCCGGTGCTCGCCCCGCTGTCGTCGGAGGCGCCGGTCCCCGACCCCGCCGCCCTCGCCGCGACGCTGCGCCCGCTGCTGGCCGCCCCCGTGTTCGGCGGCGGCCTGTCCGCCGAGGTCGTCGACGTCGCCAGCGGTGAGGTCCTGCTCGACGACGGCGCCGACCGGGCGGTCACGCCCGCCTCCACGGCCAAGCTGCTGACCGCCGTCGCCGCGCTGAGGACCCTCGACGCCGACGACACCCTGGAGACCACCGTCGTCGCCGGCAACGCGCCCGGCGAGGTGGTGCTCGTCGGCGGCGGGGACCCGACCCTGTCGACCACCGCGCCGTCGGTCGACTACCCGGGCGCGGCCACCGTGGCCGACCTCGCGGCCCAGGTGCAGGCCGCCCTCCCGCCGGGCACCGCCGTCAGCCGCGTCGTCGTCGACAACTCGCTGTTCGAGGGCCCGCTGACCGCCGAGGGCTGGGGTCCCGAGGACGCGCCGTCGACCTACGCCTCGCCGGTCACCGCGACCGCCGTCGACGGCGCCCGCGTCGTGCCGGGCGAGGACCCCCGCAGCGGCGCTCCCGGCACCGACGCCGGCCGGGCCCTGGCCACCGCTCTCGGCGCGCCCGGGGCGGTGGTCGAGCTCGGCACGGCCCCGGCGGACGCGCAGACGCTGGCCACCGTCTCCTCCGCGCCGGTCGCCCGCCTGGTCGAGCAGGCGCTGTCGCAGTCGGACAACCTCCTGGCCGAGTCGCTGGCCCGCCACGTGGCCCTCGCCCGCGACCTGCCCGCGACCTTCGACGGCGCGGCGCAGGGGGTCACCGCGGCGCTGGACGACGCCGGCGTCGACGTCTCCGGCGTGGAGATGCACGACGGCAGCGGCCTGTCCCGGCTGGACCGGGTGCCCCTGGCCGTCCTCACCGACCTGGTCGCCGGCGCCGCCGACGGGTCGGTCGAGGGCACCTCGGCCGTGGTCTCGGGCCTGGCGGTGGCCGGGTACGACGGCACCCTGGCCGACCGCGGCGACGACGACCCCGCGACCGCGCCGGGCGCCGTCCGCGGCAAGACCGGCACGCTGCTGGGCGTGCACGGCCTGGCCGGCACCGTGGTCACCGCCGACGGCCGGCTGCTGGCCTACGCGCTGGTCGTCAACGGCAGCGTCGGCGGTGGCCTGCCCGAGGAGGCCGCCCTCGACGACGTGGCCTCCGCGCTGGCCGCCTGCGGCTGCCGCTGACGCGGGGGCGTCCCGGGGGGCCGCCCGCGTACGGTGAGGCGATGACGAGCAGCTCACTGGTCGACTGGGAGCTCGCCGGGCGCACCGCCCGCCGGCTGTCGGGGCAGGGTCCGGAGACCACCCGCGAGGAGGCCACCGCCGTCGTCCGGGAGCTGCACCAGGCCGCCGCGGCCGCCGTCGCGCACGTGGAGGGGCTGACCGGGCTGCACCCCGTCGAGGGCGGGCCGGTGCCGGAGGTGGCCGTCGTCGACCGGCCCGGCTGGATCGACGCCAACACCAGCGGCATGGCCGCGCTCATGGACCCGCTGGTCACCGCGCTCGCCGAGCGGCAGGAGAGCCGCCCCGGCCCGCTGGCCACCGCCATCGGCTCCCGCGCCACCGGCGTGCAGGCCGGCGCCCTGCTGGCCTTCCTGTCCTCGCGGGTGCTCGGCCAGTACGAGGTCTTCGGCACCGGGGGCCGGCTGCTGCTCGTCGCGCCCAACATCGTCGACGCCGAGCGCAAGCTGGGCGTCGACCCCGCGGACTTCCGCCTGTGGGTGTGCCTGCACGAGGTCACCCACCAGCTGCAGTTCACCGCCTTCCCGTGGCTGACCACCCACCTCGAGGGGCAGATCGCCGAGTTCGTCGACGCCACCGACCTCAGCCCCGACGCGCTGCGCGACCGGCTCACCGACCTGCTGCGCGGGGTCACCGACGCCGTCCGCGGCGGGGACGACGACGGCGGCGGGCAGGGCCTCATGGCGCTGGTGCGCGACCCCGCGCAGCGCGCCGTGCTCGACCGGGTGACCGCCGTGATGAGCCTGGTCGAGGGGCACGCCGAGTACGTCATGGACGGGGTCGGCCCCGACGTCGTCCCGTCGGTGCGCACGCTGCGCAAGCGGTTCGCCCAGCGCCGCAAGGGCCGCGGCCCGCTGGACCGCGCGCTGCGCCGGCTGCTCGGGCTCGAGCAGAAGATGAAGCAGTACGCCGACGGGCGGCACTTCGTCGGGGGCGTCGTCGACCTGGTGGGCATGGACGGCTTCAACCGGGTCTGGACCGGCCCTGCGACCCTGCCCCTGGTCGAGGAACTCACCGACCCCGCCCGGTGGGTCGAGCGGGTGCACGGCCGCCCCGCCGTGACCGCCTGAGCCGCCCCGGGTGAGCGGCCCGCCGGCCGCGGTCGCGCGCGTCCGCAGCGCCGTCCGGCCCGGGCTGCGCGCCGACGCCCGGCCGGTGCTGGTGGCCGTCAGCGGGGGAGCGGACTCCCTCGCGCTGGCCGCCGCCGTGGCGTTCGAGGCGCCGCGCGCCGGGGTGCCGGCCGGGGCGGTCACCGTCGACCACGGCCTGCAGCCGGGCTCGGCGCAGCGCGCCGCGTCGACGGCGGAGCTGCTGCGCGGGCTCGGCCTGGACCCGGTGCGCGTGGTCGCCGTCGACGTCGGCACCGGTGGGGGACCGGAGGCCGCCGCCCGCACCGCCCGCTACGCGGCGCTGTCGGGCGAGGCCGCCGCGCACGGCGCCCGCGTCGCGCTCGGCCACACCCTCGACGACCAGGCCGAGACGGTGCTGCTCGGCCTGGGCCGCGGCTCGGGCCCGCGCTCGGTCGCCGGCATGGTCGCCGACCGCCCGCCGTGGTGGCGGCCGCTGCTGGGGGTCCGCCGCGCCACCGCCCGCGCGGCGTGCGCGGCGCTCGGGCTGCCGGTCTGGGACGACCCGTGGAACACCGACCCGGCCCTGCGGCGCGCCCGGCTGCGCGCCGAGGTGCTGCCGCTGCTCGAGGACGTCCTCGGCGGCGGCGTCGCCCCGGCCCTCGCCCGGACCGCGGAGCTGCTGCGGGAGGACCTCGACGCCCTCGACGCGCTGGCCGATGGGCACCTGGCCCGGCTGGCCGGCCCGGCGGGCCTGCCGGCCGCCGACCTCGCCGCGCTGCCGGCCGCGCTGCGCCGGCGGGTGCTGCGCGGCTGGCTGCGCGACGGCGGGGTGCCGGACCTGCAGGCGGTGCACCTCACCGCCGTCGACGCGCTGGTCGCGGCCTGGCGCGGCCAGGGGCCGGTGACCCTCCCCGGCGGTGCGGAGGCGCTCCGGGCGTCTGGCAGGCTGGTGCTGCGGCCCGCCGGCTCCCCGGGCGGGAGGGCCGGTCAGGCACCCGATCCGGAGGAGCAACGCACATGAGCGAGACCGCGTCGGCCTCTGCGCTGCTGGGGCCCGACCACGGCTACGGCCCCGACATCGACCACGTGCTGCTCTCCGAGGAGCAGATCCAGGCCAAGATCGGTGAGCTCGCCGAGCAGGTCGCGCGCGACTACGCCGGCCGCGAGGTGCTGCTGGTCGGCGTCCTCAAGGGCGCGGTGCTGTTCATGAGCGACTTCGCCCGGGCGCTGCGGCTGCCCACGCAGATGGAGTTCATGGCCGTCTCCTCCTACGGCAGCGCCACCAGCTCCTCGGGCGTGGTGCGGATCCTCAAGGACCTCGACCGCGACATCAGCGACCGGCACGTGCTCGTCCTCGAGGACATCATCGACAGCGGGCTGACCCTGTCGTGGCTGCTGAAGAACCTGGGCAGCCGCCGGCCGGCGTCCCTGGAGGTCTGCACGCTGCTGCGCAAGCCCGACGCGATCAAGGTCGAGGTGCCGGTGCGCTACGTCGGCTTCGACATCCCCAACGAGTTCGTCGTCGGCTACGGCCTGGACTACGCCGAGCGCTACCGCGACCTGCCCTACATCGGCACCCTCAAGCCCGAGGTCTACGAGACCTGACCCCCGGAGGAGGGCCCCCCGCGGCTCCTCCCGAGGGGTGAGCGGGCGGCGTCCGTGCAGTTCGCACACAGGGGACGCACAGCCGTCCCGGTGTACCGTCGAGGCCTACGACGCCTGACCGAGCGCCAGGGTGCCCGCCCGGGTCGCGCGGAGCGTCACCCGGACGATCAGGAGGGTCGACGGGCCAGGCCGGCGCCCCGGCCGCCCGGCATCGGTGTATGGAACGCAAGAAGATCTTCCGCTCCGTGTGGTTCTGGGTCGTGCTCGTCGTCCTGGTGGCCCTCGGCCTGTCCGCCGTGTTCAGCGGCGGCTCGGCCTACGAGCCGGTCGGGACCTCCGTCGCGCTCCAGCAGATCGAGGACGGCAACGTCGAGTCCGTCACGATCAACGACAAGGAGCAGACGCTCGACCTGGACCTGCGGGACCCGGTCGACGGCAACTCCCAGATCAGCGCCTCGTACCCGATCGGCGCCTCCGACGACGTCTTCGCCCTGGTCTCCGGGCTCGGCCCGGACGGCCAGCCCGCCGGTGACGGCGTGGAGTTCACGACGAACGTGACGCAGGACAGCGTCTTCGTCAGCGTGCTGATCAGCTTCCTGCCGTTCCTCATCCTCCTGCTGCTGCTGTTCTGGCTGTTCAACTCCATGCAGGGCGGCGGCCGCGGCGTCATGGCCTTCGGCAAGTCCAAGGCCAAGGTGGTCAGCAAGGACACCCCGAAGACGACGTTCGCCGACGTCGCCGGGGCCGACGAGGCCATCGAGGAGCTCCAGGAGATCAAGGACTTCCTCGCCAACCCGGTGAAGTTCCAGGCGGTCGGCGCCAAGATCCCCAAGGGCGTGCTGCTGTTCGGCCCGCCCGGCACCGGCAAGACGCTGCTGGCGCGCGCCGTGGCCGGTGAGGCCGGCGTGCCGTTCTTCTCGATCTCCGGGTCGGACTTCGTCGAGATGTTCGTCGGCGTCGGCGCCAGCCGGGTGCGCGACCTGTTCGAGCAGGCCAAGACCAACGCCCCGGCGATCATCTTCGTCGACGAGATCGACGCCGTCGGCCGCCACCGCGGCGCCGGCATGGGCGGCGGGCACGACGAGCGCGAGCAGACCCTCAACCAGATGCTCGTCGAGATGGACGGCTTCGACGTCAAGGGCGGCGTCATCATGATCGCCGCCACCAACCGGCCCGACATCCTCGACCCGGCGCTGCTGCGTCCGGGCCGCTTCGACCGGCAGATCGCCGTCGACCGGCCCGACCTGGAGGGCCGCAAGCGGATCCTCGAGGTGCACGCCAAGGGCAAGCCGCTCGCGCCCGACGTCGACCTCGAGACCGTCGCCCGCCGCACCCCCGGCTTCACCGGTGCCGACCTCGCCAACGTGCTCAACGAGGGCGCGCTGCTCACCGCCCGCGGCAACGCCACCGTCATCACCGACGCCGTCCTCGAGGAGGCGATCGACCGCGTCATCGCCGGCCCCGAGCGCAAGACGCGGGCGATGAGCGAGAAGGAGAAGAAGGTCACCGCCTACCACGAGGGCGGGCACGCCCTGGTGGCGCACGCACTGCCCAACCTGGACCCGGTGCACAAGGTGACCATCCTGCCGCGGGGCCGCTCCCTCGGGCACACCCTCGTGCTGCCCACCGAGGACAAGTACACCCAGACCCGCTCGGAGATGATCGACACCCTCGCCTACGCCCTCGGCGGGCGCGCGGCCGAGGAGCTGGTCTTCCACGAGCCGACCACCGGTGCGGGCAACGACATCGAGAAGGCCACCTCCATGGCCCGCGCGATGGTCACCCAGTACGGCATGAGCGCCAAGCTCGGCGCGGTCAAGTACGGCAGCACCGACTCCGAGCCGTTCCTCGGCCGGGACATGGGCTCGCGGCCGGACTACTCCGAGGCCGTCGCCGCCGACATCGACGGCGAGATCCGCGCGCTCATCGAGGCCGCGCACGACGAGGCGTGGGAGATCCTCGTGGAGTACCGGGCCGTTCTTGACCAGCTCGTGCTCGAGCTGATCGAGAAGGAGACCCTCTCCAAGGAGGACATGGCCCGCATCTGCGCGCCGGTCACCAAGCGGCCCTCGCTCGCGCCCTACAACGGGTTCGGCAAGCGCACGCCCTCGGACCAGCCGCCGGTGCTCACCCCCGCCGAGGCCGCCGCGGCCAACGGCCACGGTGCCGGCCACGGGGCCACCGCGGTCGGGGCCAACGGCAACGGCACCGGGCTGGTCAAGGGCGGCACCAACCCGGTCGGGGACGTCGGCGCACCCGTCCAGCGGTGAGCGGGTGCGCGAGCCCGGCGGACGTGGCATGAGCGTCCTCCCCGAGGAACCCGAGGACGAGGTCCGCCCCGACCCGGCGCGGATCGACTCCGCGCGCGCCGAGGCGGCCGTGCGCGAGCTGCTGATCGCGGTCGGGGAGGACCCCGACCGGCCCGGGCTGCGCGACACCCCCGCCCGGGTGGCGCGCGCCTACGCGGAGACCTTCGCCGGCATCTGGCAGGACCCCGGCGAGATCCTCGCGACGGTCTTCGACGAGGACCACGACGAGCTGGTGCTGGTCAAGGACATCCCGATGTACTCGACCTGCGAGCACCACCTGGTGCCCTTCCACGGCGCCGCGCACGTCGGCTACATCCCGGGCGAGGACGGCCGGGTGACCGGGCTGTCGAAGCTGGCCCGGCTGGTCGACGTCTACGCGCGCCGCCCGCAGGTGCAGGAGCGGATGACCCGGCAGATCGCCGACGCCCTCGCCGAGCACCTCAAGCCGCGCGGCGTGATCGTCGTCGTCGAGGCCGAGCACCTGTGCATGGGCATGCGCGGGATCCGCAAGCCCGGCTCGACCACGGTCACCTCCGCCGTGCGCGGCATCTTCCGCGACAACCCCGCCACCCGCGCCGAGGCGATGAGCCTCGTCCTGGGTCGATGAAGCCCGGCCGGTGAGCGCACCCGGGGCGCAGCTGCTGCACCCGGGACGGTGCGTGGTGATGGGCGTCCTCAACGTCACGCCCGACTCCTTCTCCGACGGCGGCTGCTTCGCCGACCGGGACTCCGCGGTCGCCCACGGCCTGGCGATGGCCGCCGGCGGCGCGGACTACGTCGACGTGGGCGGTGAGTCCACCCGCCCGGGCGCCGACCGCGTCGACGCCGCCGAGGAGCGCCGCCGCGTCGTCCCCGTCGTCCGGGACCTGACCGCCGCCGGTGTCCGGGCGAGCGTCGACACCACCCGCACCGAGGTCGCCGAGGCCGCACTCGCGGCCGGGGCGGTGCTGGTCAACGACATCAGCGGCGGGCTGGCCGACGACGGGATGGCCGCGCTGGTCGCCGACGCCGGCGTCCCGTGGGTGCTCATGCACTGGCGCGGCCACAGCCGGGAGATGTACGCCCGCGCCGAGTACGACGACGTCGTCGGCGAGGTCTGCGCGGAGCTGTCCGCCCGGGTCGACGCCGCGCTGGCCGCCGGGGTCGACACCACCCAGCTCGTGCTCGACCCCGGCCTGGGCTTCGCCAAGCAGGCCGCGCACAACTGGGCGCTGCTCGCCGCGCTGCCCCGGCTGGTCGCCCTCGGCCTGCCGGTGCTGGTCGGCAGCTCCCGCAAGTCCTTCCTCGGCCGGCTGCTCGCCGCCCCCGACGGGGCGCCGCGCCCCGCGGCCGGGAGGGACGCCGCCACCCTCGCCACCACCGTCCTGGCCGCCGAGGCCGGCGCCTGGGGGGTGCGGGTCCACGACGCCGCCGCCTCCGCCGACGCCGTCGCCACCGTGGCCGCCGTCCAGCGCGCCCGCGAGGAGAGCCGCCGTGACTGAGCAGCCCACCTCCGGCGGCGGCACCCCCGACCGGATCGCCGTCCGCGGGCTGACCGCGCACGCCCACCACGGCGTCTACGGCTTCGAACGCGAGAACGGGCAGACGTTCTCCGTCGACGCCGTCCTCGAGGTCGACACCGCCCCGGCCGCCGCCACCGACGACCTCGCGCTGACGGTGAACTACGCCGAGCTCGCCCAGCGGCTGCACGCCGTGCTCACCGGCGAGCCGGTCGACCTGCTCGAGACGCTGTGCCGGCGGCTGGCCGACGTCTGCCTGGCCGACCCGCTGGTGCAGGCCGCCGAGATCACCGTGCACAAGCCGCAGGCCGACCTCGGCGTCCCCTTCGACGACGTCACCGTCACCATCCGGCGTGAGCGCCCGTGAGCCGCGCCGTCCTGTCCCTGGGCGCCAACCTCGGCGACCGCGCCGGGGCCCTGCGCGGCGCGATCGAGGCGCTGCGGCCCGACGGGCTGGTGGCCCGCTCCCGGCTGTACGAGACCCCGCCGTGGGGCCCGGTCGAGCAGCCGCCCTACCTCAACGCCGTGGTGGTCGTCCGCGGCGAGCGCGACGCCGCCGGCTGGCTGGCCCGTGCGCGCGAGCTCGAGCAGGCCGCCGGGCGCACCCGTGAGGTCCGCTGGGGGGCGCGCACCCTCGACGTCGACGTCGTCACGGTGACCGGCGAGGACGGCACCCCGGTGCTCTCCGACGACCCGGCCCTCACGCTGCCGCACCCGCGCGCCCACGAGCGCGCGTTCGTGCTGGTGCCGTGGCTGTCGCTGGACCCCGCCGCCGTGCTGCCCGGCCGCGGCCCGGTGGCCGACCTGGTGGCCGCGCTGCCGCCGGAGGACGTCGCCGCGGTCGTGCCGTGGGAGCACCTGCGGTGAGGCCGGTCAACCGCCGGGACCTCGTGGTGGTCGCCGCCGGGCTGGCGCTGGCCTCCTGGCTGGTCGTGCGGGCCACGTACGGGTCGCTGCCGCCGCTGCGCTGGTGGCTGCCGGTCCCGCTGGCCGTGCTGGCGGTCGCCGAGGCGCTCGGCGCCCGCACCCTGCGCGCCCGTCTCGCCGCCCAGCGCGCCGCCCGCCGCGGCGGACCGCGCCGCGAGGAGCCCGGCGCCCCGCTGGTGCGCCCGGTCGAGCCGATGCTGGTCGCCCGTCTGGCGGTGCTCGCCCAGGCCAGCGCCTACGTGGGCGCCGTCTTCACCGGGGTGTGGGCCGGCGTGCTGGTGCACGTGGCGCCGTCGGTGGCCCGCCTCTCGGCCGCCGGCAGCGACACCGTCACCGCCGTCGTCGGGATCGCGTGCGCCGCGGCGCTGACCGCGGCGGCGCTGTGGCTGGAGTCGGTCTGCCGGGTCCCGCCCGACGGCGACGACGAGCCGCCGGGCGACGGCGTCCGGGCCTGACCGGGCCGGACGACCCGGGCCTCGATCACCGTGGCCCCGACGACCAGGGCCTCGACACGGCGGCCAGCACCGTCTCGGTGACCAGCCGATCGAGGTCGGCGGCGGCCACCCGGCCGGTGCGCAGGCCCTCGGCGGCGCCGACGACCAGCCAGGTCACGGTGATCACGACCCAGTCGGCCGGGAGGTCGACGCGGAAGTCGCCGGCCTCCTGCCCGCGCCGCACCAGCGCGCGGATGCGGTCGTCGGTGGCCCGCGCCCGCGCGAGCAGGTCGGCCTCGACCTGGTCGGCCAGCGGCTGCACCGCGAGCGCGCCGTGCTGCGGTCCGAGCGCGGCCAGCCCGGTCGACACCCGCCGCAGCGCCTCCGGCGCCGGACCGGACTCCGGCTCCGCCCGGTCGACCGCCCTGGCGTACGCCTCCACCGCACGCCTGGACAGGTCGGCCACCAGCGCCGCGCGGGAGGGGTGCCGGCGGAACAGGGTGGCGCGGCTGACCCCGGCGGCGGCGGCGATCTCCTCCATCGAGGCGCCCGGGCGCCCGGCCAGCAGGCGGGCCGCGGCGCGGGCGATCGTCTCGTCGTCCGTGGGCACGGGCGCTCCTCTCGTCGTGATATGACAGCGTCTCAGATGAGACGATAGAGTCTCAGCATGGACGTCGTCTCATGAGTGGTGAACTGCTGGCGGGACTCGTGGGACTCGCCCTCCTCGACTCGGTCAACCCCGCGACGATCCTCGGGGTCGCCCTCATCCTGCTGTCCCCGGTCGCGCATCCCGGCCGGGTCGCCCTGCTCTACGTGGCCGGGGCCTACGCCACGGTCCTCGCCGCCGGGACCGCGCTGTACCTCGGTGCCGGGACGCTGGCCGACGCCCTGCAGGGTGGGACCGTGTGGATCCGCCGCGCGGCCCTGGCCCTGGCCGCGGTCCTGCTGCTGGTGGCCGCCGTCCGCCGGCTGCGGACCCGCCCTCGGCGCGAGGTGCGGCTGCCGCCGTGGTTCGGGACCTGGACGGCCCTCCCGGCCGGGGTGCTGGTGACCGCCGCCGACCTCCCCAACGCCTTCCCCTACCTGGTCGCGATCGAGCGGCTGCTGGCCGCCGCCGTCCCGGCCCTCCCGGCGGTGGGGCTGCTGGCCGGCTACGCCCTGGTCTACTGCCTGCCCTGCCTGGTGCTGCTCGCCGCCGGCCTGTCGCACGGGCAGCGGGTGCGCGACCGGCTCCAGGCGCTCCGGCGCCGCGCCGCGGGCGACGGGACCGTGCGGGCCAGCGTCCCGAAGGCGGCGCTGCTGGTCGGCGCCGCCTTCGCCGTGGGAGGGCTCGCCGCCGTCGTGTGACGGTCGGCGGCTCAGCCGTTCCCGGCGATCGCTGCGCCGGCGGTCTCCGGCGCCGTGCCCCCCACCGACCGGCGCAGCGCCGCGTGCAGCGAGGTGGGGGTGAGCACCCCGAGGAAGACGTCGCCGTGGAGCACCGCGACCCAGCCCGCCTCGTGCTGCAGCATCGTGGCGAACGCCGTCTTCAGCGTCGCGTCGACCGGCACCCAGGCCTCCATCCGCCGCGCGGCCGACCCCACCGTGCCCGCGCCGGTGGCCCGCTCGGCCGACAGCCAGCCGTGCAGCCGGCCGTCGTCGTCGAGGACGACCGCCCACCGGGCGCCGACGGCGGCCATCGAGGCCCGGGCGTCGGCCAGCCCGTCGGCGACGTGCACCACCGGCGGCCGCTCCAGGTCCTCGACCGAGATGCCGGTGACCGCCAGCCGCTTGAGCCCGCGGTCGGCCCCGACGAAGTCGGCGACGAAGTCGTTGGCCGGGCGGCCCAGTAGTTCGGCGGGCGGGGCGAACTGCTCCACGTGCCCGCCGTAGCTCATCACCGCGATCCGGTCGCCGATCCGGACGGCCTCCTCGATGTCGTGGGTGACGAACACGATCGTCTTGCGCACCGTCTCCTGCAGCCGGAGGAACTCCGTCTGCAGCCGCTCGCGCACCACCGGGTCGACGGCCGAGAACGGCTCGTCCATGAGCAGGACGGCGGGGTCGGCGGCCAGCGCCCGCGCCACCCCGGCCCGCTGCCGCTGCCCGCCGGAGAGCTGGGCGGGGTAGCGGTCGCCGTGGACGGCGGGGTCCAGGCCCACCGTGGTCAGCAGCTCGTCGACCCGCTCGCGGGTGCGCCGCCGGTCCCAGCCGAGCAGCCGCGGCACGGTGGCCACGTTCGCCCGCACCGTCTGGTGGGGGAAGAGGCCGACGTTCTGGATGACGTAGCCGATGCGGCGGCGCAGCCGGTCGGCGTCGACGCGGGTGACGTCCTCGCCGCCGAGCAGGATGCGACCCGTCGTCGGCTCGATCACCCGGTTGATCATCTTCATGGTGGTGGTCTTGCCGCAGCCGGAGGGGCCGACGAGGACGCTGAGCTCCCCGGCAGCGAAGGTCAGGTCCAGCTGCGCCACGCCGACGGTGCCGTCGGGGTAGGTCTTGCTCACCCCCTCGAGCCGGATCTCCTGTGCGGTGCCGTCCCCGGCAGCGCGCTGCGGACCCGTCCCGGCAGTAGCGTCCACGGGGTGACCTCCCTGGGTGCGCGCCCTCTGGTGGACGCGGTGAGCGACCCGGTGGTGGGGCTGCTCGCGGTGGACGAGGCCCCGAACCCGTGGTTCGACCCGTCCTACGTGACCGACAACTGGGACACCATCCTGGCCTACACCGGCGAGCACGTCCGCCTCACCGTGCTCGCGGTGGTCATCGGGGCGGCGCTCGCGCTGCCGCTCGCGCTGCTCGCCCGCCGCAGCCGCTACCTGTCGGCGCCGGTGCTGGGGCTGTCCACCGTCGTCTACACGATCCCGTCGCTGGCGATGTTCGCGCTGCTGGTGCCCTTCACCGGGCTGTCGTCGAACACCGTGCTCATCGGGCTGGTCGCGTACTCGCTGGTCATCCTGGTCCGCAACTTCCTCGCCGGCCTGCAGGGGGTGCCCGCCGACGTCCGCGAGGCCGCCCGCGGGATGGGGCTGTCGCCGGCGCAGACGTTCCGGCGGGTGGACCTGCCCCTCGCGCTCCCGGCGTTCATGGCCGGGCTGCGGATCGCGACGGTGTCCACCGTGGCGCTCACGACGGTCGGCGTCCTGGTCGGCCACGGCGGGCTGGGCCAGCTGATCACCGGCGGGTTCGCCGCGAACTTCTACCGCGCCGAGATCGTCACCGGGGCGGTCGGCTGCGTGCTGCTCGCGCTGCTGGCCGACGTCATGCTGGCCGCGGCCGAGCGGGCGCTCACCCCCTGGACGCGGGCGGTGCGGACGTGAACGACTTCGAGCGGGCGCTGCTGTACCTCAACGACCCGTACAACTGGACCCGGCCCAACGGGATCCTCGACCTCGCCGTCGAGCACCTGGTCATCTCGGCCGTGGCGGTGCTCGCGGCGATGGTCGTCGCGCTGCCGATCGGCACGGCGCTGGGCACCGCCCGCCGCGGCGGCGGGCTGGTCGTGGTGCTGTCCAACGTCAGCCGCGCGGTGCCCACCCTGGCGCTGCTCACCCTGTTCGCGGTGAGCCCCATCGGCTTCGGCAACCGGGCGACGACGATCGCCCTGGCCGTCTTCGCGATCCCGCCGATCCTGACCAACACCTTCGTCGGGTTCCGCGGTGTCGACCCCGAGCTGCGCGAGGCCGCCCGCGGCATGGGCATGAGCCGCGGGCAGGTGCTCCGCCGCGTCGAGGTGCCGCTGGCCCTGCCGCTGGTGATGACCGGGATCCGCACCGCCGCCGTCCAGGTGGTGGCGACGGCGGGGCTGGCCGCGCTGGTCGGTGGCGGGGGGCTGGGCCGGCTGATCAACCTCGGCTTCGGCCAGCAGGACTACGGCGTCATGATCGCCGGGGCCATCCTCGTGGCCGGGCTCGCCCTGTTGACGGAGGCGGTGCTGGCGGCGCTGTCCTGGGCGGTCACCCCCGGCCCCCGCCGGCTGCCGTTCCTGCACGTCAGGGCCTCGAGGACGCCCGGTGGCGTTCCGGAACCGACGGCCAGCGGCGTTCCGCTGTGACCCCGGGGCCGCGGCCGAGCGCTCCCGTGTAACGACCGGACAACACATCCGCTCCGTGATTGCCCTGGGCGGATCGCCGGGGGTTGCATGTGCGCGCGGGGACCCCCGCCAGACACGCGTCGCGGCCCACGCCGCACGGGACACAGAAGGCGGACACATGCGTCAGCCACGCGCACTCACCCCCCTCCTCCTCGCCGGGCTCCTGCTCACCGCCGCCTGCGGCGAGTCGGGCTCCTCCGGCACCGGCGGCTCCACCGCCAGCGGCTCGGCCGCCGGCGGCGACGCCTGCGCCCCGGTGGCCGGCGACCAGCTCGTCGTCCTCGAGGACGACCAGCAGCTGCAGAACGCCGACAACATCGTCCCGGCGATCACCTCGGCCACCGCCGCCGCCAACCCGGCGCTGCTGCCGGCGCTGGACGCGGTGTCGGCCGCGATGACCACCGACCAGCTCATCGACATGAACGCCGCGGTGGACCTCGAGCGGCAGAGCGCCGAGGACGTCGCCGCCGCGTGGGTCGAGGAGAGCGGGGTGACCGACGGGCTCGAGCAGGGCAGCGGGCCGATCATCGTCGGCGCCGGCAACTTCACCGAGTCGACGATCCTCGCCAACGTCTACGCCGGGGTCCTCGACGCCGCCGGCTTCGACGCCAGCGTGCGCGAGGTCGGCAACCGCGACACCTACCTCCCCGCGCTCATCTCCGGCACCGACCTGCAGGTCTTCCCGGAGTACCTGGCCACCGTGACCGAGGCGCTCAACGCCCAGGTCAACGGCCCCAACCCGACCCCGATCGCCAGCGGCGACCCGCAGGCCACCCGGGACGCCCTGCAGCCGCTGGCCGACCAGGTCGGGCTGACCTTCGGCACCCCGTCGGAGGCCGCCGACCAGAACGCCTTCGCGGTGACCCAGGAGTTCGCCGACCAGCTCGGCGTCAGCACGCTGTCCGAGCTCGCCGACGCCTGCGGCGACGGGTCGCTGGTCCTGGGCGGTCCGGCCGAGTGCCCGACCCGGCCGTTCTGCCAGCCGGGGCTGGAGCAGACCTACGGCCTGCAGTTCGCCGAGTTCCGGGAGTTCGACGCCGGCGGCCCGCTGACCAAGGCCGCGATCCAGCAGGGCGAGGTCTCGATGGGCCTGGTCTTCAGCTCCGACGGCGCCCTCGCCCAAGGCTGACGACCGGCGGATCCGGGGAGGGCCTGCCGAGTGAGCAGGTGTGGGTGCCCGGCACGGCGCGCCAGTGCGTGTCGCGGACCACACCTGCTCACTCGGGCCGCGGGCTCTCGACACCCGGGGGGAGCCCGCGGCACACGGGACGACTGCGTGCCGCGACCAGGGGCTCGCTCACCGTTACCCTGAGTGCCGTGCGGACGACGGGGGAGGGGACCGGCGGGGCCCGGTCGACCCGGCGGGTCGCCGGGCTGACGCTCGGCTGCGCCGCCGCCGTCGGCGCCACCGCGGTGGTCTTCCTGAGCGAGGACCCGCAGGTGCTGCGCGTCGCCGTGGTCGCCGTCGCCTGGGCCTGCCTGCTGGCCGCCTTCGCCACCGCCCGCCCCGCCCGCGACGACGACCGCGCGCCCGGACCCGCCGGCCCGGCCGTCCCCGGCGAGACGGCGGCCGAACTGCGGGCGGCCCACCGGCGCGAGCTCGACACCCTGCGCGAGACCGAGCGGGAGCGCACCGAGCAGGTGCGCCGCGACGCCGAGGCCGCCGTCCGCCGGGAGCTCGACGCCCTGCGCGCGGAGCTCACCGGCCTGCGCGAGGGGCTGTCCGCACTCGACGCGCTGCGCCGCGAGGTGGCCGCGGCCGGCGCGCTGCACGGGGAGCTGCACGCCGGGCTGGCCGGGCTGGGCGCGCTGCGGGCCGACGTCGGGCGGCTGCGCGCCGAGCTGGGCGAGCGGCTCGCCGGCCCGCTCTCGGGGGAGATGCGGGTCGAGCGGGTGGTGATGCACGCCCAGTCGGTGCGCACCGGGCCCGGCCGCGAGCCGCTGGAGCCGGCCACCGCGGCGTGGTCGGCCGACGTCGCCCGCGAGCTGACCGGCGACTGGTCCGCCGTCCCGGTCGAGCCGCAGCCCGCGCCGGTGGCCCGCCCGCTGCCCGCCGTCCCCGTGCCCCCGGCGGCCGACCGGGGCCACCCGGCCCGCCGCCGCACCGACCCGCCGGCCGCGCCGGCGACCTACGAGCGGCCGACCGTCCAGCGCCCCGCCGTGCACACCGTGGCGGCCGGTCACGCCGGCACCGCGGCCGTGCCCGCCGGGCCGGCCGACGACCCGGGCGCCGCCCGGCTGGCGGAGATCCTCGCCGAGAGCGGCGTGCGGCCCGGCGGCCGCCGGCGGCGCTACCGCGACGACGCACCCGACGACGGCGCGCCGGACCAGGACGTGCCGGCGCGGGTCCTCGGACGCTAGGCCGGACCCCGGGAGAGCGCGCCGCCGTCGAGCACCAGGGTCTGCCCGGTGACCCAGCCGGCGCCCAGCAGGTAGGCCGCGGCCTCGCCCACGTCCTCGGGCTCCCCGAGCCGGCCGACCGGGTAGGCGCGGGCGGCCTCCTCCTCGCGGCCCTCGTACAGCGCGCCGGCGAAGCGGGTCTTGACCACCGCCGGGGCCACCCCGTTGACCGTCACCCGCGGCCCCAGCTCGACGGCCAGCTGGGTGACCAGGTTGACCAGCGCCGCCTTGCTCACGCCGTAGCCGCCGATCATCGGCGAGGACTTGAGCCCCGCCACCGAGGCCACCACCAGCACCGAGCCGCCGTGCTCGGCCATCCACGCCCGCCAGGCCTCCTGCACCAGGCCCAGCGTGCCGACGACGTTGGTGTCGAGGATCTTGCGGAAGGCATCGAGGTCGAGGTCGACCATCGGGCCGTAGACCGGGTTGATGCCGACGTTGCCGACCAGGTGGTCGAGGCTGCCGAAGCGTTCGACGGCGGTGCGCACCGCCTCGGTCCGGTGCGCGGCGTCCCCGGCGTTCCCGGCCACGCCCACCGCGACCTCCGGGCCGCCGAGCGCGGTGACCGCCTCCTCCAGTGCCTCCGGCTTGCGGGCGGTGAGCACCACCCGGGCACCCCGGTCGACCAGGCTGCGCGCGATCGCCAGCCCGATGCCACGGCTGCCGCCGGTGACCAGTGCCGTGCGTCCCTCGAACGTGCCCACGCCCGCCCCCTCGTGTCCGCCGGCGGCCGCGTCGGCGCCGGTGCCGCCGCCCACGGTAGGGAGCGCCCGCGGCCCGCCCCTGACCCGGGCAGCGTGACCCACTCCACAGGGCGGCGCGTTGCCACTCGCGGCGGGCCGACCCACACTCGCCATCAGCGAGCCGTCCGCGTGACACACCCGGTCGCAGCGGGCGCCCCGCCGGTACACCCGAGCACCACCCCGCACCCCCCGGGGCGTCGACGACGACGACCCGGCCACCGAGTCCGGTACCCGCGAGGGACTGGAACGAGAGGTGACCGCGATGCCTGCTGCCCGCAGGACCCCCCGCGCCGCCGGGCTCCCGCCCGCCGACAGCGCCCCCGCCCGGCTCCGCGTCGGGATCATCGGTGCCGGCCGCGTCGGCGCCGTCCTGGGCGCCGCCCTCGCCGCCGCAGGCCACGACGTGGTCGCCGCCTCCGGCCTGTCCGCCGCGTCCGCCGAGCGCGCCCGCCGGCTGCTGCCCGGCGTCCCGCTGCTGCCCGCCGACGAGGTCGTCGCCGCGGCCGACCTGGTCGTCCTGGCCGTGCCCGACGACATCCTCACCGGGCTGGTCGCCGGCCTCGCCGGCACCGGTTCCTGGCGCGCCGGCCAGATCGCCTTCCACACCTCCGGCGCCCACGGCCTGTCCGCCCTCGAGCCCGCCGAGCGAGCCGGCGTCCTGCCGCTCGCGCTGCACCCGGCCATGACCTTCACCGGCGTCCCCGAGGACGCCGACCGGCTGCCCGGCACCCCCTTCGGCGTCACCAGCCGGCCCGCCCACCGGCCGGTCGCCGAGACCCTGGTGCTCGAGATGGGCGGCGAGCCGTTCTTCGTCGCCGAGGACGACCGGCGGCTCTACCACGCCGCGCTGGTCACCGGCGCCAACCACCTGGTCACCCTCGTCGCCGAGGCCGCCGACCTGCTGCGCGCCGCCGGCGTCGACAGCCCCGCCCGGGTGCTGGCCCCGCTGCTCACCGCCGCTCTGGACAACGGGCTGCGCCGCGGCGACCGCGGGCTCACCGGCCCGGTCAGCCGCGGCGACGTCGGCACCGTCGCCGACCACCTCGAGACGCTCACCGACCGGGCCCCCGCGTCGGTGGCCGCCTACGTCGCCATGGCGCAGCGCACCACCGAGCGCGCGCTGGCCGCGGGCCGGCTCAAGCGGCACGAGGGCGCCCCGCTGCTCGACCTGCTCTACGAGGCCGCCGACCCGGCGGGCTCGCGGTGACCACGAGCACCCGCCCGGTCGTCGCCGAGACCGCGGCGCGGCTGCGCGACGTCGTCGCCGGGCTGCCCGGCCCGGTCGCCCTGGTGCCCACCATGGGCGCGCTGCACGAGGGGCACCGCGCGCTGGTGCGCGCCGCCCGCGAGCGGGCCGGGAGCGTGGTCGTCTCGGTGTTCGTCAACCCGACCCAGTTCGGCCCCGGCGAGGACCTCGACCGCTACCCCCGCACCTGGGACGCCGACCTCGACGCGCTCACCGAGGAGCGCGCCGACGTCGTCTTCCACCCGCCGGTCGACGAGGTGTACCCGCCGGGCGCGCTCGGCGTGACCGTCGACCCCGGCCCGCGCGGCGCGGTGCTCGAGGGCGCGGTGCGGCCCGGGCACTTCGCCGGCGTGCTCACCGTCGTCGCGAAGCTGTTCGGCCTGGCCCGGCCGGACCTCGCGTTCTTCGGCGAGAAGGACTACCAGCAGCTCACCCTCGTCCGGGCCATGGTCCGCGAGCTCGCGCTGCCGGTGGAGGTCGTCGGCGTGCCCACCGTCCGCGAGGACGACGGCATGGCGCTGTCGAGCCGCAACCGCTACCTCTCGCCCGGGGAGCGGGCCCGCGCGGCCACGGTGAGCCGGGCGCTGCGCGCCGGGGCCGACGCCGGTCCCCGGGGCGCCGACGCCGTCCTCGCCGCGGCGGGGGAGGTCCTCGCCACCGCGCCGCAGCTGGTGCCTGACTACCTCGAGCTCACCGACCCCGACCTCGGCCCCGCGCCCGCGGCCGGCCCCGCCCGCCTGCTGGTCGCCGTCCGCGCCGGCAGCACCCGACTCCTCGACAACACCGCCGTCCTGCTGGGAGGCCCCCGATGATGCGCACGATGCTCAAGTCCAAGATCCACCGGGCGACGGTGACCCAGGCCGACCTCCACTACGTCGGCTCGGTGACGATCGACGAGGACCTGCTCGACGCCGCCGACCTGCTCCCCGGCGAGCAGGTCGCGATCGTCGACGTCACCAACGGGGCCCGGCTGGAGACCTACGCCATCCCCGGCGAGCGGGGCAGCGGCGTGATCGGCATCAACGGCGCCGCCGCGCACCTGGTGCACCCGGGCGACCTGGTCATCCTGATCAGCTACGGCGTCATGGACGAGACCGAGGCCAAGGCGTACATCCCGAAGGTCGTGCACGTCGACGGCGCCAACCGCGTCGTCGAGCTCGGCGGCGACCCGTCCGCCCCCGTCCCCGGCGCGCAGGACCAGCGCCGCAGCGACCTCGGCGTGCCGGTCCGGTGACCACGCTCGCGGCGCCGACCGTCACCGGGCTGCCCACCCGGCTCGCCGCCCCGGCGCCCGGGTGGGAGCTGTCGGCCGACGTCTGCGTCGTCGGCTCCGGTGTCGCCGGGCTGTGCGTCGCGCTGCACGCGCGCGCGGCCGGCCTGTCGGTCGCCGTCGTCACCAAGGTCCGGGTCGACGACGGCTCGACCCGCTGGGCCCAGGGCGGCATCGCCGCCGTGCTCGACCCCGCCGACACCCCGGAGGCGCACGCCCGCGACACGGAGGTGGCCGGCGTCGGGCTGTGCGAGCCGGCCGCCGTGCGCGCCCTGGTGACCGAGGGCCCGGCCCGGCTGCACCAGCTCATCGGGTGGGGCGCCGGCTTCGACCGCGACGCCGAGGGCCGGCTGCTGCTGACCCGCGAGGGCGGGCACACCGCCGACCGGATCGTGCACGCCGGCGGCGACGCCACCGGGGCCGAGGTCATGCGCGCGCTGTGCGAGGCGGTGCACGCCGACCCCGCCATCACCCTCGTCGAGCACGCGATGGTGCTCGACCTGCTCACCGACGCCACCGGCCGCGCCGCGGGGGTCACCCTGCACGTCCTCGGCGAGGGGACCGAGGACGGCGTCGGCGCGGTGCGCTCCCGCGCGGTCGTGCTCGCCACCGGCGGGATGGGGCAGGTCTACGCCGCCACCACGAACCCGCCGGTCTCCACCGGCGACGGCGTGGCGCTGGGCCTGCGCGCCGGCGCGGTCGCCACCGACCTCGAGTTCGTGCAGTTCCACCCGACGTCGCTGTACCTGGGCCCCGGCGTCCGCGGGCAGCAGCCACTGGTCAGCGAGGCGCTGCGCGGCGAGGGCGCGGTGCTGCGCGACGACGCGGGGGAGCGGTTCATGCTCGGCGTGCACTCGCTGGCCGAGCTCGCCCCGCGCGACGTCGTCGCCAAGGCGATCACCCGGGTGCAGCTGCGCGACGGCGTCGACCACGTGTGGCTCGACGCCCGCGGGATCCCCGGGGTGGCGCAGCGGTTCCCGACGATCGTCGCGCGCTGCCGGGCCGGCGGCGTCGACCCGGTCAGCGAGCTGGTGCCGGTCACCCCCGCCGCGCACTACGCCTCCGGCGGACTGGCCACCGACCTGTCCGGGCGCACCACCGTCCCGGGCCTCTACGCCTGCGGCGAGGTGGCCTGCACCGGGGTGCACGGGGCCAACCGGCTGGCGTCGAACTCGCTGCTGGAGGGGCTGGTGTTCGCCGCCCGCATCGGGGAGGACCTGGCCCGCGCGCTGCCGCCCTCGGCCCCGGCGGTGGCGGCGGCCCCGGCGACGGGCGGGCTGCTCGACCCGGCCGGCCGCCGGGCGGTCACCGACACCATGTCGGGCCGGGTCGCGGCGCTGCGCTCGGGCGCCGGGCTGGCCGAGGCCACGTCCGCGCTGGCCGGGCTCGCCGCCTCGCTGACCGACGGGCCGGGCGCGGCGCCCGGCGTCGAGAGCTGGGAGGCCACCGGGCTGCTCACGGTCGCCAGCGCGCTGACCGCCGCGGCCACCGCCCGGGAGGAGACCCGCGGCTGCCACTGGCGCGAGGACCACCCCGACAGCGAGGAGCGGTGGCGGGTGCACCTCGACGTCCGCCTCGACGGCGACGGGCGGCTGACGCTGACCCGCCGCCCGGTCGGCGCGCCGGTGGGAACCCCGTGGTGAGCGCCGACCCGCGATCGCTGGAGGGCACCGGGCTGTCGGAGGCGTGGGTCGACGACCTCGTGGAGCGCACGCTGGCCGAGGACCTCGCCGGCGGCGCGGTGCTGCCCAGCGAGCCCGACCTCGCCGTCGCCCTCGACGTCACCAGCGCCGCCACCGTGCCGCCCGCCCAGTACGGCACCGCCGACCTCGTCGCCCGCGCCGACGGCGTCGTCGCCGGCCTGCCGGTCGCCGCCCGGGTGTTCACCCGGCTGGCGCCCGGCGCGACGCTCACCGCCGGGGCCGCCGACGGCGCCCGGGTCGCCCGCGGCGACGTGCTGCTCACCGTGCGCGGCCCGGTGCGGGCGCTGCTGGCCGCCGAGCGCAGCGCGCTCAACATCGCCAGCCGGGCCAGCGGCATCGCCACCGCCACCCGCGCCTGGGTCGACGCCGTGGCCGGCACCGGGGCGGTGGTCCTCGACACCCGCAAGACCACGCCGGGCCTGCGCCCGCTGGAGAAGTACGCCGTGCGCTGCGGCGGCGGGTCGAACAAGCGGATGGGCCTCTACGACGTCGCGATGGTGAAGGACAACCACGTCGCGGCCGCCGGCTCGGTCGCGGCCGCCGTCGCCGCGGTGCGCGAGCGGGCGCCGCGGGTGCCGGTGCAGGTGGAGGCCGACACCCCGGCGCAGGCGCTGGAGGCGGTCGAGGAGGGCGCGGACTTCCTGCTGCTGGACAACATGCCCCCCGCGCAGCTGCGCGAGGTCGTGGCGCTGGTCGGCGGCCGCGCGGAGCTGGAGGCCACCGGCGGGCTGACCCTCGCCGTCGCCCGCGAGGTGGCCGCGACCGGCGTGGACTTCCTGTCGGTCGGCGCGCTCACGCACTCCTCGCCGATCCTCGACCTCGCCCTCGACCTGCGGAGCTGAGCCCGGTGCTGCTCACCGTCGACGTCGGCAACAGCCAGACCGTGCTGGCCACCTTCGACGGCGCCCGGCGGGTGGGCTGCTGGCGGGTGACGACGCACGCGCGGGCCACCTCCGACGAGCTGCGGATGCTGTGGCGCGGCCTGCTGCGCGACACCGAGGTCACCGGCGTCGCCGCCTGCTCCACGGTCCCGGCGCTGCTGCCGGCGCTGCGCGGGCTGCTGGACTCCCTCGAGGTGCCGGTCGTGCTCATCGGCCCCGGCGTGCGCACCGGCGTCCCGCTGCACGTGGACAACCCGCGCGAGGTGGGCGCCGACCGCGTCGTCACCGCGCTGGCCGCCCACGAGCTGTTCGGCACCGCCCCGGACGGACGCACCCGGCCGGTCGTCGTCGTCGACTTCGGCACCTCCACCAACGTCGACGCCGTCGGCCCGGGCGGGCAGTTCCTCGGCGGTGCGCTCGCGCCGGGCCTGGAGGTCAGCCTGGAGGCGCTGGCCTCGCGCGCGGCGCAGCTGCGCTCCGTCGAGCTCACCGTCCCACCGCAGGCGATCGGCAAGAACACCGTCGCGGCGCTGCAGTCCGGCGTCGTCCTCGGCTTCGCCGGCCTCGTCGACGGGCTCGTCGACCGCATCGGCGGTGAGCTGGTGGCACAGTTCGGCCGCGAGCCGGTCGTCGTCGCCACCGGTGGCCTGGCGCCCCTGGTGGCCGACAGCTGCCGGTCGATCGGTGCCCGCGAGCCCGACCTCACCGTCCACGGGCTGCGGCTGGCCTTCGAGCGATCCCAGGCGGCCGGCCGCCGGTGACCGCCCGGGTGTCGCGGCGCACGGCCGTAGGCTCGGGCGCCGTGACCGACGAACCCCCCGGCCCGCTGGACGACGAGCTCCCCGAGCAACTGCGCGTGCGGCGCGCCAAGCTCGACCGGCTGCGCGAGGCCGGCACGGACCCCTTTCCGGTCACGGTGGCCCGCACGACCTCGCTGGCCGACGTCCGCGCCGCGCACCCCGACCTGGAGCCGGACACGCTGACCGGGGACCGGGTGGGCGTCACCGGCCGGGTCATCTTCAGCCGCAACACCGGCAAGCTGTGCTTCGCGACGCTGCGCGAGGGCGACGCCGAGCTGCAGGTCATGCTCTCCCGCGACCGGGTCGGTGCCGAGGCGCTCGACGCCTGGAAGGCCGACGTCGACCTCGGTGACCACGTCTTCGTCGAGGGCGAGGTCGGCACGTCCCGGCGCGGCGAGCTGTCGGTGTTCGCCGACTCCTGGCAGATGGCGGCCAAGGCGCTGCGTCCGCTGCCGGTGGCGCACAAGCCGATGAGCGAGGAGCTGCGGGTGCGCCGCCGCTACGTCGACCTCATCGTCCGCGACGAGGCCCGCCGCACCGTGCGCCAGCGGGCCGCGGTGGTGGCGGCGCTCCGGGCCGGCCTGACCGGGCGGGGCTTCCTCGAGGTCGAGACCCCGATGCTGCAGACGGTGCACGGCGGCGCCGCGGCCCGGCCGTTCCGCACCCACATGAACGCCTTCGACCTCGACCTGTACCTGCGCATCGCACCGGAGCTGTTCCTCAAGCGGTGCATCGTGGGCGGCCTGGAGAAGGTCTTCGAGATCAACCGCAACTTCCGCAACGAGGGCGCCGACAGCTCGCACTCCCCGGAGTTCGCGATGCTGGAGTTCTACGAGGCGTGGGCGGACTACACCGACGTCGCGCGCACCACCCGGGAGCTGGTGCAGGAGTGCTGCGCGGCCCTGTTCGGCGACCACGTCGCCCGCCACCACGACGGCACCGAGATCGACCTGTCCGGGGAGTGGCCGCACGTGCCGCTGTACTCGCTGGTCTCCGACGCCGTCGGCGAGGAGGTCTCCCCGGAGACGCCGGTGGAGCACCTGCGGGCGCTCGCCGGGCGGCACGACGTCGGCGTGGACCCCGCGTGGCTGCCGGGCAAGGTGGTCGAGGAGCTGTTCGAGGCGCTGGTCCAGGACTCGCTGCAGGCGCCGACGTTCGTCGTCGACTACCCGGTCGACACCTCGCCGCTGACCCGGGCGCACCGGACGACGCCGGGGCTGGCCGAGAAGTGGGACCTCTACATCGGCGGCGTCGAGCGCGGGACCGGGTACTCCGAGCTGGTCGACCCGGTCGTGCAGCGCGAGCGGTTCACCCAGCAGGCGCTGCTGGCCGCCGCGGGCGACCCCGAGGCGATGGTGCTCGACGAGGACTTCCTCGAGGCCCTCGAGTACGGGATGCCGCCCAGCGGCGGCGTCGGCATGGGAATCGACCGGCTGATGATGACGCTCACCGGTCTCGGCATCCGGGAGACGATCCTGTTCCCCTTGGTGCGCCCCATTTCCTGATACCACGCGTCCCGATCGGACGATTCCTCCCCGTATTGGGCGAACTGCGGTGTGCTATTCGTCTTCTCGCGCTCCTGTGTGGTGGAATGGCCGCGTCGTCGACCGAGGCGACCAAATCGTCCGGCCACGGGGCCGAGGAGGAGTGAGACAGAGAATGGCGCGCAAGGTCCAGGTGATCCTGAGCGACGACCTCGACGAGGACGTCCCCGCCGACGAGACGGTGAGCTTCTCCCTCGACGGCACGAACTACGAGATCGACCTGTCGGAGAAGAACGCCACGGAACTGCGTGACACGTTCTCCCGTTACGTGCAGGCCGCCCGCAAGGTGAGCCGCAGCGGCGGTGGCCGCGCCTCCGGCGGCGGCCGTTCCCGCGCCACCGGTGGCGGTGGCCGCATGGACCGGGAGCAGGCCGGCGCCATCCGCGACTGGGCCCGCAAGAACGGCCACAACGTCAGCGACCGCGGCCGCATCCCGGCCAGCGTCGTCGAGGCCTACGAGGCCGCGCACTGAGGAAGGACCCCCTCGCCCCCCACCCCTCGCTCCGCTCGGGGTGGGCCCCTGCGAGGGGGCCGTTCCAGCACGTCACCCCGCTCGGGGTGGGCCCCTGCGAGGGGGCCGTTCCAGCACGTCACCCCGCTCGGGGTGGGCCCCTGCGAGGGGGCCGTTCCAGCACGTCACCGTCGGCCCGGTCCCCGCGGGGGGCCGGGCCGTCGGCGTCTGCGGTCCCGACGCGCCGTCCGCTGTCGGCGTAACCCGATCGGAACACCGCCAGGGCACCATCGGTTGGACCGGGCAGCCACCCACCGCCCGCCGGTCGAGGCCGACAGGACGGCGTGGTCCGTGACTACAGTGGAAAGACCGGTGCCCCAGCGCGCCGACGGACGTCGGGTGCTCCTCCCCAGGCACGGGGAGGGCAGTGCCGGACCAGCCGGTCAGAGGAGAAGCAGCGCATGTTCGAACGGTTCACCGACCGAGCCCGACGGGTGGTCGTCCTGGCGCAGGAAGAGGCCAGGATGCTCAACCACAACTACATCGGCACCGAGCACATCCTCCTGGGCCTGATCCACGAGGGTGAGGGCGTCGCTGCCAAGGCCCTCGAGTCCCTCGGCATCTCGCTCGAGGGCGTCCGCCAGCAGGTCGAGGAGATCATCGGCCAGGGCCAGCAGGCCCCCTCCGGCCACATCCCCTTCACGCCGCGGGCCAAGAAGGTCCTCGAGCTGTCCCTGCGCGAGGCCCTGCAGCTCGGCCACAACTACATCGGCACCGAGCACATCCTGCTCGGCCTGATCCGCGAGGGCGAGGGCGTCGCCGCGCAGGTCCTGGTCAAGCTGGGTGCCGACCTCAACCGCGTCCGCCAGCAGGTCATCCAGCTGCTCTCCGGCTACCAGGGCAAGGAGCCGGCCGCTGCCGGTGGCCCGTCCGAGGGCACGCCGTCGACCTCGCTGGTGCTCGACCAGTTCGGCCGCAACCTGACCCAGGCCGCGCGCGACTCCAAGCTCGACCCGGTCATCGGGCGGGCCAAGGAGATCGAGCGGGTCATGCAGGTCCTCTCGCGGCGGACCAAGAACAACCCCGTCCTCATCGGCGAGCCCGGCGTCGGCAAGACCGCCGTCGTGGAGGGCCTGGCCCAGGCCATCGTCAAGGGCGAGGTCCCCGAGACCCTGAAGGACAAGCAGCTCTACACCCTCGACCTCGGCGCCCTCGTCGCCGGGTCGCGCTACCGCGGTGACTTCGAGGAGCGCCTGAAGAAGGTCCTCAAGGAGATCCGCACCCGCGGCGACATCATCCTGTTCATCGACGAGATCCACACCCTCGTCGGGGCCGGTGCCGCCGAGGGCGCGATCGACGCCGCCAGCATCCTCAAGCCGATGCTGGCCCGCGGCGAGCTGCAGACCATCGGTGCCACCACGCTCGACGAGTACCGCAAGCACCTGGAGAAGGACGCCGCGCTCGAGCGGCGGTTCCAGCCGATCCAGGTGGGCGAGCCGACGCTCACCCACACGATCGAGATCCTCAAGGGCCTGCGCGACCGCTACGAGGCGCACCACCGGATCAGCATCACCGACGGCGCGCTCGTCGCCGCCGCCACGCTGGCCGACCGGTACATCTCCGACCGCTTCCTGCCCGACAAGGCGATCGACCTGATCGACGAGGCCGGCGCCCGGATGCGGATCAAGCGGATGACCGCGCCGCCGGACCTGCGCGAGTTCGACGAGCGCATCGCCGGCATCCGCCGGGAGAAGGAGTCCGCGATCGACGCGCAGGACTTCGAGAAGGCGGCGTCGCTGCGCGACCGCGAGAAGCAGCTGCTGGGCGAGAAGGCCGAGCGCGAGAAGGCGTGGAAGGCCGGCGACATGGACGTCGTCGCCGAGGTCGACGACGAGCAGATCGCCGAGGTGCTGGCCAACTGGACCGGCATCCCCGTCTTCAAGCTCACCGAGGAGGAGACCACGCGTCTGCTCCGCATGGAGGACGAACTCCACAAGCGGATCATCGGCCAGGAAGAGGCCATCAAGAGCGTCAGCCAGGCGATCCGGCGCACCCGCGCAGGTCTCAAGGACCCGCGTCGTCCCGGTGGCTCGTTCATCTTCGCCGGCCCCTCGGGTGTCGGTAAGACCGAGCTCGCCAAGGCGCTCGCGCAGTTCCTCTTCGGCGAGGACGACGCGCTCATCCAGATCGACATGGGCGAGTTCCACGACCGGTTCACCGTGTCGCGTCTGGTCGGTGCCCCTCCCGGCTACGTCGGTTACGACGAGGGCGGCCAGCTGACCGAGAAGGTGCGGCGCAAGCCGTTCTCGGTGGTCCTCTTCGACGAGATCGAGAAGGCGCACGCGGACGTGTTCAACACGCTCCTGCAGGTGCTCGAGGACGGTCGGCTCACCGACGGTCAGGGCCGGATCGTGGACTTCAAGAACACGATCCTGATCCTCACGACCAACCTCGGTACGCGCGACATCTCCAAGGCCGTGGGGCTGGGCTTCCAGGTCGGCAACGACAGCCAGTCCAACTACGAGCGGATGAAGAACAAGGTCAACGAGGAGCTCAAGCAGCACTTCCGGCCGGAGTTCCTCAACCGCATCGACGACATCGTCGTGTTCCACCAGCTGACCGAGGACGAGATCATCCAGATCGTGGACCTCATGGTCGCCCGCGTGGAGGGCCAGCTGGCGAACAAGGACATGTCCCTGGAGATCACGCAGGACGCCAAGAAGCTGCTGGCGGCCCGCGGGTTCGACCCGGTGCTGGGTGCCCGGCCGCTGCGCCGGACCATCCAGCGCGAGATCGAGGACGCGCTGTCGGAGAAGATCCTCTACGGCGAGCTGACCGCCGGTCAGATCATCGTGGTGGACGTCGAGGGCGAGGGCCCGACCGCGAAGTTCACCTTCCGCGGCGAGGCCAAGCCGATCGACCTGCCCGACACGCCCCCGGTCGCGCTGACCGTCGGCGACGACGAGGACGGCCAGGGCGGCACCACGTCCCTGGAGAAGAAGTAGTCCCACCCCGCACGACCGACGAGGGCCGTCTCCCGCACCGCGGGAGGCGGCCCTCGCCGCGTCCGGGGCCCGCGCGACGGCCGCGCCACGATCAGGTGACCTGATCGTGGCGCCTCCTCCGCACGGTGGGACGTGCGGGAGGACGCCCGGCGGTGCGAGAGGACGCCCACCAGGACCCGCGAGCGACCCGGTCAGCGGGGGACGGCGACCGGTCCGAGGTCCACGGCGCGGTGCACCCAGGTGCCGGTCACGACCATCCCGACCCGCTCGTAGAGGCCGAGCGCGCCGGTGCGGGAGTCGGTGGACAGCTCGCAGCGCGTGGCACCGTGCCGGCGGGCGTTCGCGAAGGCGTCCGCGAGGAGGGCTCGGGCCAGCCCGAGGCCACGCCGGTCTCGGCGCACCGCCAGCTTGTCGACGTAGCCGTCGCTGTCACTGGTGACCAGGAAGCAGGCGCCGACGACGTCGCCCTGAGGGTCCACGACGATCCGCAGGTGCCACGGCTCGAACCCGGGCCGGCGCACGGTCGTCGCGGTGAAGTCCTCGAACGACCGGCGGTCCCGCTGCGACCACTCGAGGAAGGCGTCCTCGACCACGGTCCAGGCGGCCCGGTGGTCGGCCTCGCCGTCCGCCGTCCGGATGGCGTACCCCTCGCGCAGCGGCTGCGCCTCGATCCGCCTGTCCTCGGGGAGTTCCAGCAGCCACGAGGTCCACCGGACGTGGTAGCCGAGGCTCGCCAACAGGACGTCCGCGGGGGAGCCCTGGGGCACGGACATGCCGAAGACGGAGGCGCCGCGCTCGCGGGCCCGCCGGCGGGTCCAGGCGGCCAGCGCCGTCCCGATGCCCCGTCCGCGGTACCGCGGGTGCACGGCGGCGTCCCCGCGCCCCTCGCCGGAGACCTCCGCGTAGGCGACGAGCCGGTCGCCGTCGAAGACGCCGAGCGTGCCGGCCGCGACGTCGAAGCTGGGGCGCTGCCAGTCCCCGACGATGTCGGCCTCCTCGATCTCGACGACGCCGAGGTCGTGCTGTTCCTGCGCGGCCATCACCTCGTACACCGCGCGGGCGTCGTCGCCGGTCAGAGCTCGGGCGGTGAGGCCCGCGGGCAGCTGCACGGGTTCCAGTGAACCGTGCCGCGGGGTCGTCGCACGACCGCATTCCGCGGCCCGAGGGGGCCCGGTCAGTGGGGGAGCCGGAACAGGCCGTCGCCGGTCTGCTCGACCAGCCCGTCGGCCAGCAGCGAGTCCAGGCAGCGCCCGCGCTGGGCGGCGTCGTCCCACGCGGCGTCGAGGGCCTCGGCCGGTACCGGGCCGGGCGCGGCCCGCAGCACGTCGAGCAGCCGCCCCCGCACCTGCCGGTCGGTCCCGGCGAAGCGCTGCACCCGCCGCGGCGGCCCCTCGGCGGCGGGGCACCCGGCCAGCCGCCAGGCGCAGCGGTCGCGCACCGGGCAGACGGCGCAGCGCGGCGTGCGGGCGACGCAGACCAGCGCGCCGAGCTCCATCGCCGCCACCGAGAAGCGGCACGCCCGCTCCCGGTCGGCCGGCGCCAGCGCCGCGACGTCGGTGAGGTCGGCGGCCCGGGCGGTGCCCGCCTCGGCGCGGCCGTGCACCAGGCGCGCCACCACCCGCCGCACGTTGGTGTCCACCACCGGCTGGGGCTGTCCGTGGCCGAAGCAGGCCACCGCCCGGGCGGTGTAGGTGCCGACACCCGGCAGTGCCTCCAGGGCGGCCACGTCGGCCGGGACGGCCCCGCCGTGCCGCTCGGTGAGGGCGACGGCGGTCTCGCGCAGCCGCAGCGCCCGGCGCGGGTAGCCGAGCTTGCCCCAGGCGCGGATGACCTCGGCCGGTGAGGCGGCGGCCAGGTCGGCCGGCGCGGGCCAGCGGGCCATCCACGCCGTCCACACCGGCTCCACCCGCGCCACCGGCGTCTGTTGCAGCATCACCTCGCTGACCAGCACCGCCCACGGGCCCACGCCGGGCCGCCGCCACGGCAGGTCGCGGGCGGCGGTGTCGTACCAGTCGACGAGGGCGTCCCCGAGTCCGGCCGGGCTGCTCACGGGGGTCCAGTGTGCCCGGCGCCGGCCACGGCGTGCCCCGTGCGGTGGTCCGCGGCGGCGCCGACTACGGTCCGACTCGTGCTGCACCCGGTCGGACCCCTGCCGGCCGCCGTCTACTGGCGACGGCGACTCGTGGTGCTGCTCGTCCTCCTCGTCCTGCTCGGCGGGGGCAGCTGGCTCGGCGTCTCGCTGCTGACCGGCTCCGGGGACACCGCCGCGGCGGCCGGCTCGTCGGCGTCGTCGTCGCCGGTGGGCACCCCCGCCCTGGACCGGGTGGTGCCGTCGCTGGCCGGCGTGCAGACGCCGACCCCGCCGCCGAGCACCACCCCACCGGCCCCGCAGGCGCCCGCACCGCCCGCCCAGGAGGCCGGCGCCCCGTGCGGCGACGACGTCGTCGCCCTCGAGGTCCGCACCCCCGGCACCGTGCCCTCGGGATCGGCGCCGGTGTTCGAGCTCGTCGTCACCAACACCGCGGCGGTGCCCTGCACCCGGGTGCTGGACAAGCAGCTGCAGGAGATGGTGCTGCTCGACGGCGCGGGCGCGCGGCTGTGGGGCAGCAACGACTGCCAGCCCGAGACCAGCAGCGACACCCGCACGCTCGCGCCGGGTGAGCAGGTGGTCTTCCCGCTGACGTGGAGCGGCCTGACCAGCGAGCCGACCTGCACCGCGGCGCGCGTGCCGGTGGCGCCGGGCGGCTACGTGGTGCGGGCGCGGCTGGACACGAAGACCAGCCCGGACGCCCCCCTGCAGGTCGTCTAGCTGTAGCGGTCGAGGATCGAGGTCTCGGCCAGCCGCGACAGGCCCTCGCGGATGCCGCGGGCGCGTGCCTCGCCGACCCCCTCGACGGCCAGCAGGTCCTCGATGGTGGCCGCCAGCAGCTTCTGCAGCCCGCCGAAGTGCTCGACCAGCCGGTCGATGATGGCGGCCGGCAGGCGGGGCACCCGCGCCAGCAGCCGGTAGCCGCGCGGGCTGACAGGGGAGTCCAGCGCGTCGGGCGTGGTGGGCAGGCCGTAGCAGCGAGCGACCGCGGAGAGGTCGAGCAGTTCGGTGGCCGACAGCGTGCGCAGCTCGGCGAGCACGTCCTCGATGGTGCGCGGCCGGCGCGCGGCGCCGCCGGGCATGTAGTCGCGGACCAGCAGCGCGCGGTCCTCCTCCACCCCGGCCAGCATCTCGTCGAGCTGCAGCGCCAGCAGCCGGCCGTCGGTGCCGAGCTCGACGACGAAGCCCTCGATCTCGTCGGCGATCCGGCGGACCATCTCCAGCCGCTGGCTGACGCTCATGGCGTCGCGCACGGTGACCAGGTCCTCGATCTCCAGCGCCGACAGCGTGCTGGCCACCTCGTCGAGGCGCAGCTTGTAGCGCTCCAGCGCCGCGAGCGCCTGGTTGGCGCGGGCGAGGATCGTCGTCGGGTGCTCGAGGGTGTACCGCCGGCCGGCGACATAGACGCTGATGATGTGCATCGACTGGCTGACCGAGATCACCGGGAAGCCGGTCTGCACGGCCACCCGTTCGGCGGTCCGGTGGCGGGTGCCCGACTCCTCGGTGGGGACCGTGGGGTCGGGCATGAGGTGCACGCCCGCCCGCACGATGCGCAGGCCGTCGGAGGAGAGGATGACCGCGCCGTCCATCTTGGCCAGCTCGCGCAGCCGGGTCGCCGACAGGGCGACGTCGAGGGCGAACCCGCCGGTGCAGATGGACTCCACGACCCGGTCGTAGCCCAGCACGATCAGCGCGCCGGTGCGGCCGGCCAGGATCCGCTCCAGGCCGTCGCGCAGCGCCGTCCCCGGGGCGATGCGGCCCAGGAGCTCGCGCAGAGCGACCTCGGAGTCCACAGCGGGGGGCACGGGCACTCCTGACGTCGACGCGGTTCGGCCGCGATTCTACGGGTCAGCCGGCAGGGCCGGTCGGGAGCGGGGTCCAGGACCGGACTCAGCCCGGGAACAGCCCCGCCAGCGCAGCGCCCAGGTCGGGGACCTCCATCAGCCGCACGCCCTTGGGCGCCGGTCCCGCGTCCGGCGGGACCAGCGCCAGCCGGTAGCCCTGCCGGGCGGCCTCGGCCAGCCGCCGCGCGGTGCCGCCGACCCGCCGGATCTCGCCGGACAGGCCGACCTCCCCGAGCGCGACCATGCCCTCGGGCAGCGGGGTGTCCCGCGACGCCGAGGCGATCGCCAGCGCCAGCGCGAGGTCGGCCGCGGGCTCGGCGATCTTCACCCCGCCCACCGAGGCGGCGAAGACGTCGGCGTCGGCCAGCCGCACCCCGCCGCGCCGCTCGACGACGGCGTTCACCATGGCGACCCGCTGCGAGTCCAGCCCGCTGACCGCGCGGCGGGGCGAGCCGCCGCCGGCGCTGGTCGCGACCAGTGCCTGCACCTCGGCCAGCAGCGGCCGGCTGCCCTCCATCGTCACCGTGACGCAGCTGCCGGGCACCGACGCGGTGCGGCGGGAGACGAACAGGTGTGAGGGGTCGGGGACGCCGACCACGCCGCCGTCGCCGATCTCGAAGCAGCCGATCTCGTCGGCCGGGCCGAACCGGTTCTTGGTGGCCCGGACCAGGCGCAGCGTGGAGTGCCGCTCGCCGTCGAAGGAGACGACGACGTCGACCAGGTGCTCCAGGGCCCGCGGACCGGCGATCGCGCCGTCCTTGGTGACGTGCCCGACCAGGATCGTCGTCATCCCGCGGGACTTGGCGACGGCGGTCAGCGCCGTCGCGACCGCGCGGACCTGGGAGGCGCCGCCGTCGGTGCCGTCGACGGCGGGGGAGCGGACGGTCTGCACGCTGTCGAGGACCAGCAGCGAGGGGGACACCTGCTCGACGTGGGCGAGGACGGCCGACAGCTCGGTCTCCGCCGCCAGGTACAGCCGCTCGTGCAGCGCGTCGATGCGCTCGGCGCGCAGCCGCACCTGGGCCGCGGACTCCTCGCCGGACACGACCAGCGTGGGGCCGTTGGACGCGGCCACCCGGTGGGCCACCTCGAGCAGCAGCGTGGACTTGCCCACGCCCGGCTCACCGGCGACCAGGACGACGGCGCCGGGGACCAGACCGCCGCCGAGGACCCGGTCGAACTCGGCGATGCCGGTGGGCACCGCACGGGCGCCGGTGAGCTCGACCTGGGCGATCGGGCGGGCCGGTGCGGTGACCGGGCCGGCGGCGACCGCGCGCAGGGCCGGCGCGGTGGCGCCGACCTCCTGCAGGGTGCCCCACGCCTGGCACTCCGGGCAGCGGCCCATCCACTTCGCCGACGTGAAGCCGCACTCGGTGCAGCGGTGGGCGGGACGGGCGGGCTTCACTCCGGAGGGGGGCACCCCGTCACGGTAGGTGGGGGGACCGACAGTCCCAGGGAGGACGGCGCGTTCCCGGCCCCCTCCCGGGTCCCGCCGCGAGCGTGCGAGGGGTGGGGAGGAGGGGGTCCTTATTCGGCCTGGGTGTCCTCCTCGGACTCCGGGTTCTCGGCCTCCCCGGCCTCGCCCTCGTGGAAGTCGAAGGCCTCGCCCCGCTCGACCTCCTCGTCGGGGGTGCCCACCAGCGCCTGGACCTCGATCTCGCCGGCCTGCTCGAAGGTGAGCGTCAGGCTCAGGGTCTGCCCGGCCGTCAGCGGCTCGCTGAGGTCCTCGAGGGTGATGGTGGCGTCGCCGTCCTGGCCGATGTAGAGCGCGGTGTCGGCGGGGATCTCCAGGGACAGGTCCGAGCTCGCCGCCGCCGAGGACCCGGTGGGCGTGGCGGGGGAGCCCGGGGTGGCGCCGGTCGTGCCCGGCGTCGGCGCGGTGGTCGGCTGGTCGCCCGCGGGGGACGACGGCGACGGCGTCGGGCCGGTGCCGCTGAGCCGCACGCCGGAGAAGCCCTCGCCCTCGATCCGGGTGAGCGTCTCGTCCTCGTCGGAGGTGTTGACGATCGTCATGATCAGCGTCGCGTCGTCACCCTCCTCGTACACGCCCTCGTCGGGGTAGGCGAGCAGCACCTGGCGCAGGAGGACGTCCTCCACCTGGGCCTGCGGGCCGACCTTGTCGCGGTCCTGGGTCCCGGTCTGCGAGACCTGCCCGGCGCTGCACGCACCGAGCGCGACCGGGCTGATCACGAGAGCACCCGTCAGGGCGGCGCGCAGGGCGCGGTTCACAGCGGTCGACCTCCAGCGAGCACGTGCCGGCCACCGTGTCGTCGATGGCCCGAGTCGCGCCGAGCCTAACGGTCCACCCACCATGTCCGCCGGGAGGTGGAGCCGATGCAGCGCCCGGGACACGGCGCCGAGGAGCACGACCCCGCGCTCGCCGACTTCCCCGAGCGGTCGCCCACCACGCGGCGCTGGCTGTTCGCCGACCAGCTCGGTCCGCACTTCCTCGACCGGCCCGACCAGCCGGTGCTGCTCGTCGAGTCCAAGGCCGTCTTCGCCCGCCGCCGCTTCCACCGGCAGAAGGCGCACCTGGTGCTCTCCGCGCTGCGCCACCGGGCCGCCGAGCTGGGCGAGCAGGCGCACCTGCACCGGGTCACCACCTACGCCGAGGCGCTGGACCGCCACGAGGAGCCGCTGAGCGTCTGCGCGCCGACCACGTGGAGCAGCCGCGACTACGTGCTGGCCCGTCCCGGCGTGCAGGTGCTGGCCGCCCGCGGGTTCGTCAGCTCGCAGGAGGAGTTCGCCCGGTGGGCGGAGGGCCGGGGGCGGCGCCGGCTGCTGATGGAGGACTTCTACCGCGACGCCCGCCGCCGCCTCGACGTCCTCATGGACGGCGCCGAGCCGCTCGGCGGGACGTGGAACCTCGACTCGCAGAACCGCGAGCCCCCGCCGCGGGACGGCCGCTCACCGGCACCGGAGCCGTGGTGGCCGGCGGAGGACGAGATCGACGAGCAGGTGCGCGCCGACCTCGACCGCTGGGAGGCCGACGGCGAGGTCTCCTTCGTCGGTGACGACGGCCCGCGGCTGTTCCCGGCCACCCGCGAGGAGGCGCTCACCCGGCTGCACGACTTCCTGACCGCCCGGCTGGGTGCCTTCGGCCCGCACGAGGACGCCATGCTCGCCGACGAGCGGTGGCTGGCGCACTCGCTGCTGTCGCCGGCGATGAACCTCGGCCTGCTCGACCCGCTGGAGGTCGTGCGCGCCGCCGAGGCCACCGCCCGCGCCCGCGCCGCCGACGGCGACCCGATCCCGCTGAACTCCCTCGAGGGGTTCGTCCGGCAGGTCGTGGGCTGGCGGGACTACGTCTGGCACACCTACTGGCACTTCGGCCGCCACTACCGCCACGCCAACGCGCTGCGGGCGCTCGAGCCGGTGCCGGACTGGATGGCCGACCTCGACGACTCCGCCGTCGACGCGGCGTGCCTGTCCGGTGTGCTGGGCGACCTGCGCCGCGACGGCTGGGTGCACCACATCCCGCGGCTGATGGTGCTGGGCAACTACGCGCTGCAGCGGGGCATCGACCCGCGGGAGATGACCGACTGGTTCCACCGCACCTTCGTCGACGGCTACGACTGGGTGATGGTGGCCAACGTCGTCGGCATGAGCCAGCACGGCGACGGCGGGGCGCTGGCCACCAAGCCCTACGCCGCCGGAGGCGCCTACATCGACCGGATGAGCGACTACTGCGGCCGCTGCCCCTACGACCCGCGCCGCCGGCTGGGCGAGGACGCCTGCCCCTACACCGCCGGCTACTGGGCCTTCCTCGACCGCAACCGCGAGCGGCTGGCCGGCAACCAGCGGATGCGCCGTCCGCTGCAGGGCCTCGACCGGCTGCGCGACCTGCCGCAGGTCGTCGAGCAGGAGGCCGCCCGGGGCACCAGCGCCCCCTGACCCCGATCGGGGGACGGCGGTCCAGTTCCGCGACGTCCCTGCCGATGCCTCCCCAGCACGGGAGACGGCAGGGAGGTGCGGATGGCGGTCGGACCGGCGTTCGACGACGTCCTCACGGCGGCCCAGGCGGGCGCGGCGTGGGGGTTCGAGGTGCTGTACCGGGACCTGTCCCCGGCGGTCACCGGCTACCTGCGGCTGCACGGCGCGCAGGACCCCGACGACCTCGCCAGCGAGACCTTCCTCGCCGTCTTCCGCGGGCTGGGCGGCTTCCGCGGGGACGAGGACGCGCTGCGCTCCTGGGTGTTCACCATCGCCCACCGCCGGCTCGTCGACGACTGGCGCCGGCGCAGCCGGCGACCGCAGCTCGCCGACGACGCCGGGGACCTGCTGCCCGAGACCGCCGGCGGCGACGTGGAGGACGACGTCCTGGCCCGGCTGGGCACCGAGGCCGTGCACCGGCTGTGCGCGGGGCTGCCCGCCGACCAGCGCTCGGTGCTGCTGCTGCGGGTGCTCGCCGACCTCACCGTGGAGCAGGTGGCCGCGGTGATGGACCGCTCGGTGGGCTCGGTCAAGGCGCTGCAGCGGCGCGGCCTGCGCCGGCTGCGGGCCGAGCTCGAGCCGGCCGGCACCCCCCGCCCGGGTGAGACCGCGGGAGCGCGCGCACCCCTGCGCGCCCGTCCGGCGATGACGGGAGCGAGATGACCACGCCAGCCGACGCCCGGACCGACGAGGAGGCCTTCGCGGCCTGCCTCATCGGCCGTCCCGTGCCCGCGGGCGCGCCGGACCTGACCGCGTTCACCGACGCGGTCCGGGCCTGCGCCACCGCACCCGGGCGGCCGAACGCGGCCCTGGCCGAGCTCCTGGCGACCGGTCTGATCACCGACCAGTCGCAACCGTCCACGCGGACGACCGGGCACCTCGCCCGGGCCTCACGGAAGAGACCCCGCATGCTGCTCAGCACCCTCACCGCCAAGATCGCCGCGGCCGGCGTCGCCGCCAAGGCCGCCGCCGCCACCGGTGTCGTCGCCGTCGCCCTCACCGGCACGGTGACGACCATCGCCGCCGTCGAGGAGCCCGCCGTCATCGAGTCCGGCGACGGCACCCTCCTCGAGCCGGGGGACACCACCGGCGGGACCGAGGAGGCGCCCACCGAGGAGACGCCGACCGACGAGGTGCCGACCGACGAGGTGCCGACCGACGAGGTCCCCGAGGTCCCGACCGAGGAGGTGCCCACGGACGAGGTGCCGACCGACGAGGTGCCCGAGGTCCCGACCGAGGAGGCGCCGGTCGAGGAGGCGCCGGTCGAGGAGGAGCCCGTCGCGACCCCGGAGCGCAGCTACGACGAGTGGACCGCGGGCCCGGCCGCCGGGGAGTCCCACGGCCACTGGGTCAGCGAGGGCGCGCGCAACGGCTGGGTCACCGGCGAGCGGGTCAGCCAGGCCGCCCACGACCGCAACGACGAGCGCAAGGCCGACCGTCAGGGCGGGCAGCCGGCCGAGGCGCCCGCCCAGCCGGTGACCGAGCAGCCGGCCGCCGCGGCGCCCGCGCCCGCCCCGGCCCCCGCGCCGGCCGCGACCGGCGGCGGCAACGGCAACGGGAACGGCAACGGGAACGGCAACGGGAACGCCCACGGCAAGAAGTGACCCCGGGCGGGGGGGGGGGGGGGGGGGGGGGGGGGGGGGGGGGGGGGGGCGGCGCGGGCGGGGGGGGGGGGGGGGGGGGGGGGGGGGGGGGGGGGGGGGGGGGGGGGG